>NZ_NSKF01000017.1:0-95606 GCF_002287015.1 Kocuria sp. WN036 | reverse complement strand
GCGGATGAACCCCTACACCTCGATGTGGACCGGTGTGACACCGGGGGACGGCCCCCAGAACGTGCACGTGGTGCTCCTGGACAACGGCCGCACCGCGGTGCTCGACGACCCCGCCGGGCGCTCGGCGCTGCACTGCATCCGCTGCTCGGCGTGCCTGAACGTCTGCCCGGTCTACGAGCAGGCCGGCGGTCACGCCTACGGCTCCACCTACCCGGGGCCCATCGGGGCGATCCTCTCCCCGCAGCTGACCGGCATCACCTCCGAGCAGAACGCCTCCCTGCCCTACGCCTCCTCGCTGTGCGGGGCCTGCTACGACGTGTGCCCGGTGAAGATCAACATCCCCGAGATCCTCGTGCACCTGCGCGACGAGGACGTGCGCACCCAGCACGGCGAACGCTCCGACGACGGCGCCGCCGCGGCACCGGCCCGGACCCGGCGCCTGCCGCAGGCCCCGTCCGAGATGGACCTCATGATGAAGGGGGCGTCCTTCATGATGTCCTCCGGCAAGCGCATGGCGCTCGCCGAGAAGGCCCTCCCGCTGGGCCGGGCCGTGGCGGGCAAGGACCGGGCGATCAGCTGGCTGCCCGGCACGGCCGGCGGCTGGACCGACGAGCGGGACATCCCCGCCCCGCCGAAGGAGTCCTTCCGCAACTGGTGGGCCAAGCACGCCGACGAGACGCAGCAGCGGGTGGCCGCCGACGGCGGCCCCGTCACCGACGGTGCGGACGCCGCAGCCGGTGCTGCCGACACCACGGGCGCCGCCGCCACGGCGGGCGCCGCCAGCGGCCAGCAGGACGGATCCGCGGACGACACCCAGCACGATGGGGGAGAGCGATGACCGACGCCAGGACCGAGATCCTCAACCGGATCCGCGGGGCGCTGCACGACACGCCCGCGCCCGCAGCGGCGGAGCGCACCTACCGCCGCGCCTCGGACCGGCCGCACGAGGAGGTCGTCGAGATGCTCGAGGACCGGCTGGTCGACTACAAGGCCTCGGTGCACCACGAGACCCCCGCCACCCTGCCGGGACGGATCGCCGAGCTGCTGGGCGCCTCCGCCCGCTACGTGGTGCCCGAGGGCCTGGACCGCGCCTGGCTGCCCGAAGAATCGGGCATGCGGCGGGTCATCGTGGATCCCAACGACGCCCGGGCGGCCTCCGCGCTCGGGGTGCGGGAGCTCAACGCCGTGGACGCCGTGGTGACGTCCTCGACCGTCTCCTGCGCCGAGACCGGCACCATCTTCCTCACCGGCCGTCCCGAGGAGGGCCGGAGGGCGATCAGCCTGGTCCCCGACCACCACATCTGCGTGGTGCCGCTGCACTCGGTGGTCGAGCTGATCCCCGAGGCCCTCGCCCTGGTGGAGCCCACGGCCCCGGTCACCATGATCTCCGGGCCGTCCGCGACCTCGGACATCGAGCTGGAGCGGGTGGAGGGCGTGCACGGGCCCCGGACGCTGGACGTGATCCTGCTCGGCTGAGCTCCCGCCCGCACCGCACGAGGGTCCTCCACCGAGCGGCTGCGGCTCCGTACAGTGGACGTCGTCGGACGTCACGAGCGGCCGGTCCGGGCTCTCCCGCGGGAGGACCCGGACCGGCCGCGGCACGGGAGGGGCAGCGGTGAGACGGGTTCTGGGACGTCCTGTCGACGAGCAGACGCGGTGCGTGCACTACCGCACGCCGCTGGACGTGATCGCGATCAAGTTCTGGTGCTGCCGGGCGTACTACCCTTGTCATCTGTGCCACGAGGAGACCGCCGGCCATCCGGCGGCGCAGTGGCCGGTCGAGGAGCAGGACGCCGAGGCCGTGCTCTGCGGGGTCTGCGGCCACGAGCTCTCCGTGCGGGAGTACCTGGCGGTGGACGGCTGTCCGCGGTGCGCGGCACGGTTCAACCCGGGCTGCGCCCTGCATGCCGATCTGTACTTCGAGCCGGCACCCCGGGACTGAGACGTCCCGGGACCCAGGCGTCCCGGGTGGCGGCTGCGCTTCCGGGACGCACCGGGGCGCGGCAGCGGCCGCCCGCCGCTGACCAGGACGAGGAGAGGACGGCTTCCACGGTGTCGATCAAGCATCCGCTGCGGGACCGGTCCCGCCGGGCGGAGCACTCCGTCCCGCCGGGGCCGCCGGGGCCCGGATCCTCGGAGATCCGGCTGACGGGGGTGACGGTCACCCGGGAGGGCCAGGACGTCCTGCGCGACATCGACCTGAGCCTGGACGAACAGCGCATCGCGGTGATCGGGCTCAACGGGTCGGGCAAGTCCACCCTGGTGCGCCTGCTCAACGGCCTGCTGCTGCCCACCCGGGGCACCGTGCAGGTCGGCGGGCTGTCCACCGCGACCGACGCCAAGCGCATCCGGCGCCAGGTGGGCTTCGTGTTCCAGAACCCGGATAACCAGATCGTGATGCCGCTGGTGGCCGAGGACCTCGCCTTCGGGGCGAAGAACCTGGGCCTGCGCGGGGCCGAGCTCTCCGCCCGGGTGGACGGGGTGCTTCAGCGGCTGGGCATTCCCCACCTGGCCGAGCGGGAGTCCTACGCCCTGTCCGGGGGCGAGAAGCAGCTGGTGGCCCTGGCCTCGGTGCTGGTGATGGAGCCGTCCACGATCGTCTTCGACGAGCCGACCACCATGCTCGACCGGCGCAACCGGCGCCGGCTGCAGGCCACGATCGACGAGCTCGACCAGCGGGCCGTCGTGGTGACCCACGACCTGGAGCTGATCGGCGGCTACGACCGGGTGCTGGTGGTGCACGAGGGCCGGATCGCCTTCGACGGCGCCCCCGGGCCGGCCGTCGAGTTCTACTGCGGGATCAGCGACTGATGGGCGCGGCCCGGCAGCAGGACGCCCGGACCGGTGCCGACCGGCACCACGGCGCCCGGCCCCACGGTGCCGGTGGGTTCCACCGTGCCGGGCCCACCGGTGTGCTGGCCCGGATCCCGGCGGGACCCAAGTTCGTGTTCCTGTTCGCGGCCAGTCTCGGCATCTACGCCGTGACGCACCTGGGCGTCCAGCTCGCCGTCTTCGGCCTGGCCGTGGCCGCCGCCGGGGCGACCCGCACCCCGGTCACCCGTCTGGCGCGGCTGCTGGCCGGGCTGCTGCTCATCGTGGGGATCGTCTTCCTCACGTTGGGGTTCACCACGACCTGGGAGGCGGCGGCGGTGGCGTCCCTGCGGCTGCTGAGCCTGTGCCTGTTCGCCTGGGCGGTGAGCCTGTCCACCACGTTCGCCCAGATGCTGGCCCTGTTCGAGCGGCTGCTGGCCCCGACCCGGCACCTGAGGCTGAACCCGGCCCAGATGAGCCTGGCCCTGTCGATGACGATCCGGTTCATCCCGCAGATCCGCACCCAGTACCTCGAGGTCCGCGAGGCCCAGTTCGCCCGCGGGCTGCACAACAGCCCGGTGGCCGTGCTGGTGCCCCTGCTGGTGCGGACCCTGGAGTCGGCCCAGGAGATCGCCTCCGCCCTCGACGCCCGCTGCTACGACTCCGCACCCCCACCACGGGCCGCGCCCCGGACCACCACCGACTGACCCCTGGCCCCCCCGACCGTTCCAGACGTCTCCGCCCCGCCTGCTCGAGCCCCGCCGCTCGTCCCCGATCGAAGGACCCCATGACCGCCATGACCTCCCGGACCGCCGACAGCTCCCAGACCACCCAGAACACCGTCCTGGTGGCCGTGTTCGCCGCCCTCATCGCCGCCCTGGGCCTGGTGCCCCCGATCACGGTCGGCATCATCCCGGTGCCCATCACGCTGCAGACCCTCGGGGTGATGCTCGCCGGTGCGCTGCTCGGGCCGGTGCGCGGGATGCTCTCCGTCGTCGTCCTGCACGCCCTGGTGCTGGCCGGGCTGCCGCTGCTGGCCGGGGGCCGGGGCGGGCTCGGGGTGTTCCTCGGCCCGACCGGCGGTTACCTGGTCGGCTGGATCCCCGCGGCCCTGGTCATCGGGGCGCTGGTGCAGTACTGGGCGATCCGGCGCACCGGGCGCGCGGCCCGCTTCGCCGCGGTGATGCTGAGCGTGGTCGTGGGCGGCATCGCGGTGATCTACGCCTTCGGCATTCCGTGGACGGCCGTGGTCACCGGGCTGCCGCTGTCCACCTCCGCGCTGGGCGCTCTCGTGTTCATTCCCGGGGACCTGCTGAAGGCGGTCGTGGCGACCCTGGCCGCGATCAACGTCCACCGCAGCTACCGCCGGCTCCTGGGCGGGACGCCCACCGCCCGCTGATCACGGGGAAGCGCCACTCGCCGGCAACCGTCATGCACGACTCACGGCCGCACCCGCAGCGTGCGACCACCACCGAGGACGAGGACATGCCCTTTCTGGACCGCCTGAACCGCTGGGCCGAGGAGCGCCCGCAGGAGCTCGCCGTCGCCTGCGGGAACGACCGGCTGAGCTGGGGCGATCTGCGGGCCGAGGCCGCCGCCCTGGCCGCCTCGGGCGAGCCGACGGGGATCCTGCGGCAGGGCAACGGCACGGACTTCGCCGTCCGGTGGGCCGCCGGGGTGGCTGAGGAACGGGTGTGCGCCGTCCTGGACCCGTCCTGGCCGGAGGACCTGGCCGCGCAGGTGCGGGAGCGCTGCGCGGCGCGCCTCCCCGCCGATCCGGCCCCGGCGGAACTGCGCGACGGCGACCCCGCCTCGGCCTTCCTGATCGGCCTCACCTCGGGCACCACGGCCCTGCCGAAGGGCTTCCAGCGCAGCCGCGCCTCCTGGCGGCGCTCGTTCGAGGCCTCCGCCGCGCACTTCGGTCTGGGGCCCGAGGACCGGGTGCTGGTCCCGGGACCGCTGGCATCGAGCATGAACCTCTACGCCCTCTCCGAGTGCCTCTACGCCGGGGCAGGCTTCGTGACCCTGCCGGGCTTCGACGTCGCCGCCGCCCACGCCGCGATCACCGCGCACGGCGTCACCCGCCTGGTGCTCGTGCCCACCGTGCTGCGCGTCCTCGCCGAGCGCGGCCTGGCGGGCGGTGCCGACGCGAGCGGTGTCACGGCGATCGTGTGCGCCGGGCAGAAGCTGGACCCCACCACGTTCGCGGCGGCCCGGCGCTGGGCCCCGCAGGCCACGATCTGGGAGTACTGCGGTGCCGCCGAGCTCGGCTTCGTCGCCGCGCGCTGTCACCGCCCGGGCGAGCCCGCCGAGATGCCGGCCGAGGACCCCGGCACCGCGGTGGGGGCGGCGTTCCCCGGCGTGGACGTGGCTGTTCTGGACGAGTCCGGTCACTCCGTGCCGGAGGGGCAGGCCGGCACGATCTGCGTGCGCTCGGACCTGGTCTGCGACGGCTACCGCTGGGGCGAGGGCGGCCAGGGCTTCGGCCGGCTCGGCAGCCTGCACACGGTGCGGGACCAGGGCTTCCTCCGCAACGGGCAGCTGCACGTGCTGGGGCGGGCGGCGGAGATGATCAACACCGGCGGGCTCAACGTCTATCCGCACGAGGTCGAGGCGGCCCTGGCCCTGGTGCCCGGAGTGGCCGACGTCGTCGTCGCCGGCCTTCCCGACGACGCCCGCGGCCAGCGGATCGTGGCCGGGATCCTCCCGGCCCCCGCCGGGCCGGACCGGCGGCGGATCCGGGCCGGCCTGGCGGGGAGGCTGGCCCCGGCCAAGCACCCGCAGCAGTACTGGGAGCTCCGGGAGCTGCCGGTGACCGCGAACGGCAAGCTCAGCCGCGCGGTGTTCCGCGACTGGATCCTCGAAGGAGACGCCCGTGTCCGACCGCTCGGCTGAGGCCCCCGTGCTGGTGCTGGGCCGGCGCACGCCCCTGGCGCGCGCCGGGACCCTGCTCGAGGGCGTGCCCGTCCACCGGCTCCTGGCACCCGTGTTCCGATCCTTGCTGGAGGACGCCGGGCTGGACCCCGCCCGCGTCGCGGACGTGGTGGTGGGCAACGCCGTGGGCGCCGGCGGCAATCTCGCTCGACTGGCCGCCCTGGAGGCCGGGCTGCCGGTCTCGGTGCCGGGCCTGACCGTGGACCGACAGTGCGGGTCGGGGCTGGACGCGGTGGTGCTGGCCTGTCGGCTCGCCCAGGCCGGGGCCGGCCGGGTCTTCCTCGCCGGCGGGGCGGAGAGCATCAGCACCGCACCGCTGCGCGGACGACGACGCGAAGACGGAGAGGTCGAGTTCTACCGCCGCGCCCAGTTCGCCCCGGAGCACCTGGGCGATCCCGACATGGGCGAGGCCGCCGAGACGGTCGCCCACGAGCACGGGATCGGCCGGGAACGCCAGGACGGTTATGCCTTGCGCAGCCACCGGCGAGCGCTGGCCGCCGCGGAGGCGGGGGCCTTCGCAGACGAGCTGGTGCCGGTCACCGGACCTCGTGGTGAGGTGCGGTTCGACAACGGCCCGCGCCGGGCGCTGAACGCGAAGCTGCTGGCACGCTTCCCGGCCGTGTTCGCAGCCGGCGGGACGGTCACGGCCGGCAACTCCTGCGGGGACGCGGACGGCGCGGCCGCCGTGCTCGTCACCGACCCGGCCACGGCCCGCGCTCTGGGCCGGCGGGACGGGCTCGCCTTCCGCGGTGCGGTCACGGTCGGGGTGGACCCGGCGCGGCTGGGCATCGGCGCCGCCGTGGCCGCCCGGCAGCTGCTGGCGGAGCAGGGCGTGGCGGTGGAGGAGCTGGCGGCGGCCGAGTTCAACGAGGCCTTCGCCGGACAGGTGCTGGCCTGCACGGACCTGCTCGGCCTCGACGAGGACGTGCTCAACGCCCAGGGCGGCGCCCTGGCCCTGGGCCACGCCTACGGCGCCTCCGGGGCGGTGTCCGTGGTGCGCCTGCTGTCCCGGTCACGGGCCCTGCCCACCGGGAGCCTGCTGCTGGCGATGATCAGCTCCGCCGGCGGGATCGGCACGGCGGCCCTGTTCGAGAAGGTCGCGCTCTGACCGGAGCGGGTGCGCCGCGGACGACAGGCCGTGCCCCGGCCGAGGACTGTCCCTCCGGCGGGGACGGTGGCCGGCCCCGGGCGAGAGGCCCTGCTGACCGTGTGCCGCTCAGCGCGAGCGCTGCGCCGCCGCGAGCTCCGCGTCGTCCAGGGCGGGGTAGGACGGGCCGTGCTCGCCGAGTACGGTCACGCCGCGCCGCACGTTGTAGTACACGTCCCGCAGCGTCCAGCTGCGCAGGGCCGTGCGCTCGCGCCGCGGGACGGACTGCCGGCCCACGGTGGCGAACACGAAGAGCAGCGCCAGGAGGTAGAGTCCGCCGACCATGAGGAGCTCCTTCTCGCGACCATCGTCGCGTAAGGGTCTAAACTGTTGATGACACTCACGCTAGCCGTGGAAGGGATAAGTAGTCAAGTGCATTTTGCCTATGACACTGAAGACGTGCTCGAGTCCGACGTGGCGCTGATGAACACCGCGCCGGGGGCCTCCCGCTCCGGGGAGGACGAGCTGGTGACCACCGCGCAGCTGCGGGCCCTCCTCGAGCAGCACGGCTGGTCGGGGCGCTTCGACCGTGACGAGCACGAGCTGGCCGAGGTGCGCGAGGTCCGGGGCGAGCTGCGGCGGGTCTGGGCCCTGGACCGGGACGCCATGGTGGACGCGGTCAACGCCGTGCTCGACACCACCGAGCTCGCCCCGCACCTGGCCCGGCACGACGGGAAGGACTGGCACCTGCACGCCTCACCCTCGGACGCTCCCCTGGCCGCCCGCCTGCGCCTGGAGACGGCGTTCGCCCTCGTGGACGTGATCCGCGCCGACGAGACGGACCGGCTGCGCGAGTGCGGGGCCGAGGACTGCGGCGGGGTGCTCCTGGACCTCTCCCGCAACCGCTCCAAGCGCTTCTGCAGCCAGCGCTGCGCGAACCGCACCAACATGACCGCCTACCGTCGGCGGCAGGCCTCCGACACGGACACGGACGACCGCCCGGACTCCGGCGCCGGGGCGTGAACCGGCCCGGCTGACCGGCCGGCGCGGCGGGCGGAGCGTCGTCGTCGTTCGTCACGGACCGCGCCGCCGGACGCTCATCTCCATGATTTTCTATCGAACGCTTCCTAAGCTGAGCGAGTGAAGGAATCCTCGCTCGTCGCCGTCGTGTTCGTCGCCGCCCTCGCCCTGGGCGGCGGCACCCTCGCGGCCCAGATCACCTCCCAGTCCGACGAGGAGGTCCAGGCGGCGCCGCTGCCCTCGTGCACCGTCCTCGACCGGTCCGAGCTGGTTCCCGGGACCGGCGCCCTCTACGGCGTGAACCTCGACTGGGAGGACAAGCCGCTGGCCGACTACGCCGACCGGCTCGGCCACCGGCCCGCCGTGTCCGTGTCCTTCACGGGGTTCCCCTACGACGAGCGCGGGCACGACCACCTGCGGATGGCTGCCGACCAGGTCCGGGCCCACGGCCGGATGCTGCTGCTGACCCTCGAGCCCGAGGACGGGCTCGCCGAGGTCACCGACGACGCCGTGCGGCAGCTGACCACCGACCTCGCGGCGATCAACGACTCCGGGGTGCCGGTGGTCGTGCGCTTCGCCCACGAGATGAACGGCTCCTGGTACGCCTGGGGCCACCAGCCGACCGCCTACGTGGAGGCCTATCGGCGGGTGGCGGACGCGGTGCACGAACAGGCCCCCGGCTCGGCGATGATGTGGGCCCCGAACTACGGGGGCGGCTACCCGTTCGCCGGTGGGCAGCACGAGGCCGAGCCCGGCAGCGCCGACTTCGCGGCCCTCGACACCGACGGGGACGGCGCGCTGACCATGGCCGACGACCCGTACGCCCCCTACTACCCGGGGGACGACGCCGTGGACTGGGTGGGCATGTCCCTGTACCACTGGGGCGACCAGCACCCCTGGGGCGAGAACGAGCTGCCCGAGCCCGGCAAGTTCGCCGCCCAGCTCACCGGCGCCTACGCCGGCGCCGGCGGCGACGACCGCGCCGTCCCCGACTTCTACGCCGAGTACGGGCAGCGGCGCGGCAAGCCCGTGGGCATCCCGGAGACCGCCGCCCTGTACAACCCCGCCGCCGGCGGCGCCGACGAGCTGGCGATCAAGCAGGCGTGGTGGGGCCAGGTCTTCGACGAGTCGATGCCGGAGGACTTCCCGCAGCTGAAAATGATCAGCTGGTTCGAGTGGGACAAGCACGAGGTCGAGATCGACGGGCCGGTGGACTGGACGACCACCAACACCGCCGCCGTCCGGGACGCCTTCACCGCGGATCTGCCCGACTGGCTGCACTGGGGCCCCGAGGAGAGCTGCACCCCGGCCGGTTCCTGACCCGCCTGCGGTCGGGGACGCGGCAGGAGCACACTGGGTCCATGAGGATGATGCTGCTGACCGCGGGCACCCGCGGCGACGTGGAGCCGTTCGCCGCCCTCGCCCGCTTCGCCGCCGACCACGGCCACGAGGTCCGCCTGGGCCTCCCCGACTCCTCCGGCGTGGACCTGTCCGGGCTGGACACCGTCAGCCTGGAGGTGGACTTCCACCGGCTGGTCCAGGAGCACGGGATCTCGCCGTGGACGGCCGTGCGGCACTTCCGCACCGAGGTGGGCCCCGGGATGCGCCGGATGCTGGCCGCCGCCGTGCGGGAGACGCTCGCCTTCGCGCCGGACGTGGTGGTCCACCATCCCAAGGTGCTCACGGCGCCCGCGGTGGCGCAGGCCCTCGGCGTCCCGCACGTGGTGGTGGAGGCCGTTCCCGTGCTCACCCCCACCCGGCAGTTCCCGGCGCCCGGCGTGGTGAACCGGGACCTCGGCCGGTTCAACCGCGCCACCTACGCGGTGGCCCGCGGTGCCGAGCGGATGTTCCGCCGGGACATCGACCAGGCCTGCGCCCCGCTGCCCGGCGGCCGGCCGAGCACCGTTCCCGCCCCGGCGGCGACCCTGCTGCCCATCAGCCCGCAGCTGCTGCCGCGCCCGGCCGACTGGCCGGCCTCCGTGCACCTCACCGGGTCCTGGCACACCGACGGCCCGGTGCCGGAGCTCGAGCCCGCCGTGCGCGAGTTCCTCCGGGGCGGGGCCTACCTCGTGGCGACCTTCGGTTCCATGGCCTCCGGGGACGCGCTGGCCCGGGGGAGGGCGGTGGTGGAGAGCGCCCGCGCCCAGGGTCTGCGGACGCTGCTGCTCACCGGGTGGGGCGGTCTCGCGCTGCCGGACGACCTCCGGGGCGACGTGCTCGCCGTCCCGTCCCTGCCGCTCGACGCGGTGCTGCCCGGTGCGGAACTGGCCGTCCACCACGGCGGGGCCGGGACCGTCCACACCGTGGCCCGCGCCGGCGTCCCGCACGTGGTGGTGCCGTTCCTGGCCGACCAGCCGTTCTGGGGGCGGCAGCTCCACAGCATCGGCCTGGCCGCCGCGCCCATCCCGCAGAAGAAGCTGACGGCCGAGCGGCTCACCGCGGCGATCGGCGGCGCCCTGGGGTGCCGTCCCGCCGCCGAGCGGGTGGGTCTCGACGTGCGGAAGGAGCGCGGACTGGAGGCCGCGCTGTCCGTGCTCACCTCCTGCTGAGCCTCGGAAGCCGCCCACCCGGTGTAGTTTGCTTTTGAGAATGCACAGCTGCCCGGCACCGAGCCCGGTGCACCGAGGGGCGAGGACACGCATGGACGCCGACGAGCGGGCAGAACGCACCGCAGCAGTGGAGCGGTTGCGAGCCATGGCCCGCACCCAGGCGCGGGACGGAGCGGAGGGGGCTCAGGAGCTGGAGCATGCCCTCGCTTTCCTCGGGGAGCTCGACCTCCGGACGCTGCGGGAGATCGAACGGGAGCTCGCCCGCCCCGACAGCATCATCACCAGGCCGGACACGGGAGCCCACGGGGGTCTTGCGACTTTCCTGGGCGCCCGGTACGGTGCGGCGTTCCCCGCGTCCCGATACCACCCGAGCACACCGGTCCCGCAGATCCGGGCCCGCCTGCTGGACACCCTGGTGTTCCGGGAGATCCGGACAGCCCACGGCAGCACGATGTTCGACCGTTCCGTGCGCGGGGTCCAGGGCGCTCTGGGCCTGTCCCCGCGCGACAGTCTCGCGGAGACGGGCTTCCCCGAGTACGGAGCGGCGGCCGTGTTCCTGCTGCTCGACGTCGCGGCGTCCTTCGCGACCGTGCAGCTCAGCAAGACGTCCGCCCACATCACCGCGTCCATGGGCTATTCGGGAATGGATGCCTACGCGGACGCCCTCGACGCCTGCCACTTCATGACCGCGGCCTTCGCCAAGCACCTCCTGCGGTCCCCACCGGATCCCGACAAGCTGGTGACCATGGCGGCGCGCGGGCGGCTGGACGGCTACGGCATCTCGCCCACGGATCTCGACGGCGACCGGCTGCGCACCGAACTCTCGAAGCTCCGGGACCGACTGCCTGAGCTGAGCAGTCCGTACTCCTCCTGGGGACCCGCCGGGGACGCCGTCCGCCGTCAACCCCCGGACACCGCCGGACGGGAGGACGACGTGCGGCAGTCCTTCAGCGTCTCCCGGCGCCCGGGCCGGCCCCGGACTGCCGGCGAGGCCGAGCAGCACCACCTGTCCCGCAAGGACTGGTCCTGGTGGGTGCGCGAGCACCGGGCTCAGCTGGCACCGGTGCTGGCGATTGCCGCGATCGCGATCTTCTGGTGGTCGGCGCGGGCGGCCGCACTCGAGCTCTCGGGCAGGCTCATCGTGCTCGCAGGCCTGATGGGGGCCATCGCCGGCGCCGCACTGGCCGCTCTCCTCGGCTCCCGGGCGCAGGCCTTCTTTCGGGCGGCCGAGGGGCTCAGCGAGTACACGGTGCTGCAGGGTCGGCGCGACGCGCAGTTCCTGCGCGCCTTGCGGACGCTGCGCCCGGACCTCTTCATCGGTGCCCGCCACGCCGGCTTTCCCCGGCTCGTCACCGTGGTGGTCGAGCGCAACGGCGTGCTGTTCCTGGGCCGTGGCGCGCGTCCTTCTGTGGTCGCGGCGTTCCACTGGTTGCACGTCCCTCGGGTCACGGCCCCCGAGGTCCCACCCGGGACACCCCGCCGGCGAGCGCACCGAGTGGCCTTCGAGGTCCGCAAGGACGGGGCCGAGGTGGCGCTCAGTCTTCCGCTCGAGCGGGCGAAAGTGGCCTGGACGCAGCGCAGCTACCTCGAGAACAAACCGCTGGAGGCGGTGCTCTCGCTCCTGCAGGGCCTGCGGCACACCTGGGCGCTGCCCTCGATCGGCACACGCAGCAGCGGCGAGGACGTGGACACCTCCGCGCGCCTGCGCCTGCTGAGCGGCGCCGACGAGCTGGCCGGCACCCGTTGGGAACAGGAGGCCCTCGACTGGGAGTTCGGCCCCCGTCCGCCGCTGGAGCTCGCGGGTGCCCCCGCGGCACGCCGGAAACAGGTCGTGCTGGCAGCGGTCATCGTGCTCATGGCGCTCGGGTGCGTCCTCGTCCCGCCGGTGCTGTCATGGCTCGTCAACTGATTCGGGCAGTTCCTCCAGTAACTCCAGTTCCTGGAAAAACTGCTGCAGACGCTCAATCGCGCTGAGTCGTCAATCCCGAATTCTTGCGCACGGGAAATCCAGACGATTTCGGTCCACGAGCCTTTCACCCTGTGGGCCGCGCATTCTGAAAATGCTGACTGACGTGCTCAAACACTGAAAAGGTCATCTACTCGGTTAGTCTCTGTCCCGTACAGGGACCCCGAATGGGGGACAACTATTCATCCGGGTGTCAGTCGAAGCGCCCACAAGCCGGAGGAACACGCGCGTGGAGCCCATGTTCGGATCAGCGCCTCTTGTCTTGGTGTTGGCCGCCGGTCTCGTCGGTGCGGTCGCGGGATGGTTCTTGCCCCGTGTCGTCCTGCGGTACAGCCCTGTCACGGACGAGCCCACCTCTGCGCCGTCCCGTCCACTGCTGGCTGTCGCCACGGCGGCACTCTTCGTCATGGTGGCCTCGTTCTTCGGGCTCAGCTGGGAAGTTCCGGCCTATCTCTTCTTCGCGGCGGTCGCGGTGGTCCTCACTGTGATCGATCTGCGCCACCACCTCCTGCCCAATGCCGTGGTGCTGCCGGCACTGAGCATCGGGTTCGTGCTGCTCGCGCTCGCCGCCACAGGGGAAAGCGCCTGGGGCGCACTGCTGCGCGCCGTGCTGGGCGCTCTCGCGCTGTTCGTCCTCTACCTCGTGCTGGCACTCATCTCGCCGGCCGGACTCGGCATGGGCGACGTGAAGCTCGCCGCCGTGCTGGGGCTGTTCCTCGGCTTCCAGGGGTGGGGGGCCCTGTTCGTCGGGGCAGTCCTGGCTTCCGTGGTCGGCATGGTGGTGGGCCTCGCCGTGCTGGCGTCCCGCCGTGGCGGTCTGCGCAGCGACGTCCCGTTCGGCCCGTCGATGCTCGCCGGCGCCCTGGTGGCGGTCGTGTGGGGAGAGTCGCTGGCGCGGGAGTACCTGCTGCCGGGTTTGTACTGACGCCGTTCGGGGGACAAGTGTGCCATGGCGGCAGTAGATGCAGATCGATGCACTTTGCCACTAGGCATTACGTCTGTTTTTGACGTCCCCCAAAGTGTATGCATCCGAATGCTTGTGTCTTTGCTGGAGCAAAGTCTAATCTTCTTACAGGTCAGTAGCCCGGTACGGGGAGCCTCTCGCAGGCAGTGTCGGAAACAGCTGAAGACCCACTCCACCCTTTCTCCGCTTTGCTAAGGAGCTTTCTCATGCTGTCTCTTTTCATCACCATCCAGGCCTTCTTCACCGACACCTTCGAGCGTATCGAGCGCAACGAGAAGGGCGCCACCGCCGTGGAGTACGGCCTGCTCATCGGTCTCGTTGCCATCGCCATCGTTGTCGCGCTCGTTGCTCTCGGGCCGGCGATGGAAGAGCTCGTCAAGGACATCGCCGCCAAGCTCAACATCACCGTGTAGTCACAACGGCATCTATTGCGCCGCGGCGGCCCTCGTCCGGGCCGCCGCGGCGTTCGACTTCCAGACCTTGGGGGAGGGGCGATGAAAGAACAGAAATCGGAACGGGGCGCCGTTGCTATTGAGTTTGCACTGGTTTTGCCACTGTTACTGACGATCATCTTCGCCATCATCGAGCTCGGCCACGCCTACAACGTCCAGATCAGCGTGACGCACGCTGCCCGTGAAGCAGCACGCACCATGGCGGTCGAACAAGTCTGGTCGGACGCAGTCACGGCCGCTCGGGACTCCTCGCCATCCCTGGACCCCGCCGACCTGTCCTTGACCCCAATTCCTGCCGCATGCTCCCCCGACGCCACCATCGAGGTCAGGGCCCAGTACCCGTTGCCGGGTCTCACCGGACTTATGCCATCTGGCATCACGGTCACCGGAAAGGCGGCCATGCAATGCGGCGGGTGATGGACCGTCTGTGTCACGAGGCCAATGGTGGAATTTCCGTGATGGTAGCCCTCCTGCTCGTGATCCTGCTCGGTACCGCCGCCATCGCGGTCGATGCAGGCGCCATGTATGCCGAGCGGGCGGAACTGCAGAATGGAGCTGACGCCGCGGCTCTGGCCATAGCACAGGAGTGCGCCAAGCCTGTCGGTTGCGTGGATGCTGCGGGGATTGCCGCCCTGTATGCCAATGAGAACGCCAAGGACGGCGCGAGCAATGTCGCAGACCTGACCTTTCCCACTGCCAATGCGGTTCGTGTTCAGTTGTCCAGTCGGGATGCGGATTCAGGTGCAGGATCTCTCGCACTTTCCTTCGCGCCCATCCTTGGCATCGACGACACCACTGTGGGTGCCCGCGCTGGAGCCAGGTGGGGCGTGCCGCTTTCCGGACCGGCTACTCTGCCGATTGCCATTTCTCCGTGCGAATTCACCGAGGACGGCCAGTGGCATTTGCTCCGTATGAAAGAACCAGGCAGCACCAGCGCGTGTGCTGGACCAGCTGGCCAGAACGTGCCCGGAGGCTTTGGATGGATCGGCAACGGCAACGACAGCACTTGCACTGAGTTCGTGACAGCAGGAAATACCATTGCCAGCGACCCCGGGGGCAACGTTGCCGGCGGATGTGAACAAGTACTCGAAGACCTGAAGACCAACCCGAACAAGATCATGCTGCTTCCGGTGTACGACCAGGTGACCGGGACGGGTTCTGGAGCAACCTACCGGATCCGGGCCTGGGCGGCTTTTGAGGTGGGGGGCTGGCACCTCAGCCCGAGTGTCAAGTACAACAACACGACCGGGACCACCACCGGGGGGCTGACCTGCACGCCGAGCTGCACTGGCATCATCGGTCGATTCCTCACTTACACCACCCTGGAAGACGGGTTCCAGGCCGGAGGCTCCAGCGAATACGGCGCCTCCTTCGCCTCCCTGACCGAGTAGAAAGTTCACCCCGTGAAAGTACGTGTTATCGCCGCCGTCATGGCTGCACTCCTTGCCGTGGTCGGTGCCGTTCTCGTCTCCGGCTATGTCCGTGCCGCCGACGCACGTGCACTTGAAGGCACGGAAACCAAGGAAGTTTTCGTGGTCGAGACCGGGGTTCGAGCTGAGATGCCCGTCGAGGAGCTGACCGAGCACCTGCGCCGGCAGACCCTGCCCGTCTCCGCGCTGGCCGAGGATGCCGTGACAGATCTCGCCGAGTTCGAGGGCCGGGTCACAGCCGTCGAGCTCCGGCCCGGTGAGCAGTTGCTGGGCAGTCGGCTCGTCACCCTCAACTCACTTCAGGAGCCGGGCCGTGTGGCGGTGCCTAAGGAACTCCAGGAGGTCACCATCCAGGTGAGCGCCGATCGAGTGGTCGGTGGGCAAATCAAGGCCGGCGACTTCGTGGGTGTGTTCGCCTCCTTCGACCAAGGACCCGGGGACAAGCCCGCCACGGAGCTGGTGTTCCACCGGGTTCTGGTCACCAGCATCCAGGGCGCGCCGGTCGCTGCCGCTGAGGCGAGCGGTGAGGAAGAAGTTGCCCCGGGCGCGCCTCCCGTCCCCGAGGGAGCAATGCTCGTCACGCTCGCGCAGGACGCGGCTGACGCCGAGAAGACCGTGTTCGCGGCGGAGTTCGGCAGGATCTGGCTGTCGAACCAGCCCGTGGACGCCAAGTGGAACGACGACGGAGCCAGCATGGAGGACTTCTTCAAATGAGCAGATTCCTACTCGTCACCTCGGACGTGACCTTCGAGCAGCGCGTGCAGACGGCCATCGCCGGCCGGGTTCCCGGTTCGGTGCAGACGGTCTACAACGCGCAGGTACCGGACACTCCGGACGAGCTCTTGCGCAAGGTGGTCGGCGAGCTGCCGTCGGTCCTCCTGCTGGGGCCCGGGGTCGACCCGGGATCCGCTCTCCGTCTGGCGTCCGTGTTCGACGTGCAGCACCCTGAGATCAGCCTCGTCCTCGTCGCGGACGCGGATCCCACGCTCGCGCTGGCGGCCATGCGATCCGGAGTGCGCGACATCCTCGAACCTCAGGCGGAGGCCGACGTCATCCGGGTCCTGCTCGAGCGCGCCTGCCACAGTGCTGACAGCCGGCGGCGTGGTCTGATCCCCGACCCGTCTCTGGACGCCGCACCGTCCCGCCTCGGTGGCCGGGTGATCGCGGTGACCTCGCCCAAGGGCGGTGTCGGTAAGACCACGGTGGCCACCAATCTGGCCGTCGGTCTCGGGAAGCTCGCGCCCATGTCGACGGTCCTCGTGGACCTGGACGTGCAGTTCGGCGACGTCGCCGCGGTGCTCAACCTCACGCCCGAGCACACGCTCACCGATGCGGTGACTGGTGCTGCCGCGCAGGACACCATGGTGCTCAAGGCCTTCCTCAGCGTTCACCCCACCTCGATATACGCCCTGTGCACGCCTGACTCGCCGGCCGAGGCGGATCTCATCAACGCGAATCAGATCGGGCACATGCTGGACCAGCTGGCCAGCGAGTTTCAGTTCGTCGTCGTCGACACAGCGCCGGGCCTGGGCGAGCACACCCTCGCAGCGCTGGAGTCGGCGACCGACGTGGTGTTCCTTTCCGGCATGGACGTCCCCGGAGTCCGCGGTCTTCGCAAGGAGATCGATGTCCTCACCGAACTGCAGATGCTGCCCGGCTCCCGGCACATCGTGGTCAACATGGCGGACCGCGCAAGCGGTCTCAGCGTGCAGGACATCGAGGCCACCGTCCGGACGCCGGTGGACGTGGTGGTGCCGCGGTCGAAGGCCGTGACCTACTCCACCAACAAGGGCGAGCCGATCCTGCAAGAGGCCTCCCGGGACAAGGCCGCGAAGGCTCTCAGCCAGCTCGTGGCCCGCTTCGACCCTGCTCACTCCAAGGCACCCCGCAAGGCCCTGCACCGACGGGCGGTGCTCCAGTGAAGCTCTCGCAACGACTCGATGCCGCTCGTGGAGTGACGCCTCCGCCAGTTGCCGAGCCCGCCTCGGAAGCCAGGGCGGCACTGGAGGAGGCCGAGGACTTCGCGTCGACCTTCGTCGTGGAGGCGCCATCCGTCCCGGTCTTGGTGACCCCGGCGTCCGACGCTCTCGGCGCGCTCAAGGACCGGGTGGCCGAGGCGCTGTTCGAGCGCATCGGCAGCCGGCTCAACGACTCGGGACTGACCGAGGCTTCCCTGCAGGTCTACGCCCGCGAAGAGCTGACCCAGATCGTCGACGCCGAGCAGGTGCCGCTCACCGTCGAGGAGCGGCAGCGCCTGGTCCGCGAAATCAGTGACGATGTGCTCGGCTTCGGCCCGTTGCAGCGTTTCCTGGACGACGAATCCGTTACGGAGATCATGGTTAACGGTCCGGACCACATCTTTATCGAGCAGGGCGGTCGGGTCGGTCTCAGCAACGCGCAGTTCAAGTCAGAGGAGCACCTGCGCCAAGTCATCGAGAAGATCGTCTCGAAGGTGGGCCGGCGCATCGACGAGTCCTCACCCCTCGTGGACGCCCGACTCGAGGACGGTTCCCGCGTCAACGCCGTCATTCCACCTCTGGCGGTTAACGGGTCCTCGCTCACCATCCGCAAGTTCGCCGCCGACCCGCTCAAGGTCGCCGACCTCGTCCGTTTCGGCTCGATGTCACCGGAGATGGCGGAGCTGCTCAACGCCTGTGTCAAGGCGCACCTCAACATCCTCATCTCCGGCGGCACGGGTACGGGCAAGACGACCCTCCTCAATGTCATGTCCTCGTTCATTCCGCACGACGAGCGGATCATCACCATCGAGGACGCCGTCGAGCTGCAGCTGCAGCAGGAGCACGTGGTGCGTCTGGAGAGTCGTCCGGCGAACATCGAGGGCAAGGGCGAGATCACCATCCGCGACCTCGTCAAGAACTCGCTCCGCATGCGCCCGGACCGCATCGTCGTCGGCGAGTGCCGCGGTGGCGAGGCGCTCGACATGCTCCAGGCCATGAACACCGGTCACGACGGATCGCTGTCCACCGTCCACGCGAACTCGCCTCGGGACGTCATCGCCCGCCTGGAGACCCTCGTGCTCATGGCGGGCATGGACCTTCCCCTGCGGGCCGTCCGGGAACAGATCGCCTCGGCCATCGACGTCGTCGTCCAGCTGACGCGACTTCGCGACGGCACCCGCCGCGTTACCCACATCACCGAGGTGCAGGGTATGGAAGGCGAGATTGTGACCCTCCAGGACGCCTTTGTCTTCGACTACAGCGCGGGTGTGGACGCCAACGGGCGGTTCTTGGGCAAGGCCATCCCCACCGGGGTGCGTCCCCGGTTCGTGGACCGTTTCGAGGACCTCGGCATCCACGTCTCGCCCAGGGTCTTCGAGATGCCTGAGACAACGACACCAGGGCGGGCGCGCTGATGGTGGTCGTCCTCGGGGCCCTTCTGTGTCTGATGGCCTTCCTGCTGCTGCTGTTCATCACGTTCAGCTCCTCCACGCCCCGGCTCCCCATGGACCGGCGACGGCCGCCGCGCCTCGACGAGGCTCCGCCGTCCGTGCTCAGCCGCGTCACCGGGATCACCACCAGCGCGATTGCCGACACGCTGAACCGCCACGGTTGGACCCGGTCCATCACCGACGCCTTGGACAGGGCCGGACTACGCCTCTCCCCGGCCGACTTCCTCGTGCTGGTGGGTGCTGCGGGGCTGGTCTCCGCCATTCTCGGCTTCTTGGTCGGCGGACCGCTGCTCGGCCTGTTGCTGCTGATACTGGCGCCGCTTGGTGGGAGGGTGTTCCTGGGACTGGCCGTCGGCAAGCGCCGACGAGCCTTCGCCGACCAGCTCGATGACACCCTGCAGCTGTTGGCAGGCAGCCTGCGGGCCGGCCACAGTCTCCTGCGCGCCGTCGACGCCGTCTCACGGGAGGCCCAAGCGCCGACCAGCGAGGAATTGGCCCGTGTGGTCAACCAGACCCGTCTTGGTCGCGACCTCAACACGGCCCTTGACGAAACGGCGGAGCGGATGGCCAATGAGGACTTCAGCTGGGTCTCGCAGGCCATCGGCATCCACCGGGAGGTGGGCGGTGACCTCGCCGAAGTCCTCGACCAGGTCGGTCACACCATCCGGGAACGCAACCAGATCCGCCGCCAGGTCAAGTCCTTGAGCGCGGAGGGCAAGCTGTCCGCCTACATTCTGATGGCCTTGCCGTTTTTGGTTCCCGGAGCAATGAGCCTTTTGAATCCGTCCTTTTTCACACCGATGTTTCAGAACCCTATCGGATGGGGTTTGTTGGCCCTCGCCACCGTCATGCTCGTCATCGGTGGGCTATGGATGCGCAAAATCGTCAGCTTCAAGTTCTAGTCACTTTATTTCCCTCACAGTTCCAGGAGTGATCCCGTGGCCCCGACTCTCATGTACGCCGTTGTGGCCCTCGGCGCAGCATTGGCGCTGGCCCTATGGGCGGTGTTCAGCACCGCCGGTGCGTCTGCGCGTCAGGTGCGGGACAATTTGTCCCGTGGTTTCAGTGCCGAGATTGCCGCTGTCGGCGGATCTACCCGACCCACATTGGGCACTCTCCACCGTCTGACGACGCCTAAGGGCGTGGCCCGGCTCGATCGGCTGCACGCACTCGCTGGCCGCCCTGCTGCATGGCCCCTCTCACGGTTGCTCGCCGCCAAGCCGCTCCTGGCAGGGGTCGGTCTACTTCTTGGAGTGCTGCTGCTGGCTGGCAACGCCAGCGGTAGAATGCTCGCTCTCGTCATCGTGGTCACTGCCGTGGCCTACTTCGTGCCCGATCTTCTCCTCTACAGTCGCGGTATCGAACGCCAGCGGGCAATCGGTCTGGAGTTGCCCGACACGCTGGACCAGATGCTGATCGCGGTGGAGGCCGGGCTCGGCTTCGAGTCCGCGATGTCCCGGGCAGGGGAGAACGGTAAGGGGCCGTTGGCCGAGGAACTCCAGCGCACGCTGGGGGACATGCGGGTCGGTGTGCCCCGAAAGGACGCCTACCTCGCGATGGAGGAGCGGACCAACGTGCCGGATCTGCGCAACTTCACGCGAGCCGTGGTCCAGGCGGACGCCTACGGAATCTCCATCAGTTCGGTACTCCGAACGCAGGCGGCGGAGATGCGCATGAAGCGCAGGCAACGAGCCGAGGAGCAGGCCATGAAGATTCCAGTCAAAATTGTGGTGCCGCTCATGCTGCTCATCCTGCCCGTGCTGTTGCTCATGATCATGGGCCCCGTGGTGCTCAACGCGATGGAGCAGTTCTAGCACCGGCACATGGACGCGACCCGTGCGTCGTCGTCGCGACATGCGAAAGGCCCCGGACCGACTGGTCCGGGGCCTTTCGCTGGTGGTCGGGATGACAGGATTTGAACCTGCGACCTCGTCGTCCCGAACGACGCGCGCTACCAAGCTGCGCCACATCCCGTGAAGCATCCGGACTCAGCAGAAAAGATCTCAGCCGGAAACAACTGCTCCATCATAGCCATCTGGCCGCGCGGGTGGGAAATCGGGGTTCTGCGACGGTGTCGGCTCCGGGTGCTGTCCCCCAACTAGTGGACAAAAGTTATTGACCGGTCGGTAACCCATTTGTGAGCATGTGCAAATCCGAGTCATTCCTCGATGACTGTGAACCGCGTCACGGCCGGGCTACCTCCCGGCCGCCGCTCACCTGGAGGTTCCATGCCCGTCCGCAAGCCCAGCCACTGGATCACCGCGGCCGCCCTGGCCGGCGCCCTGACCCTCACGGCGACCAGTGCCGTCGCGGCCCCCACCCGCGACACCAGCAACAACAACACCACCCACAAGATCACCCAGGCCGTCTCCCAGCAGAAGCTCACGGAGCACCTGAACGCCTTCCAGTCGATCGCGGAGGCCAACGACGGCAACCGCGCCTCCGGCACCTCCGGCTACCAGGCCAGCGTCGACTACGTGGTCGAGAGGCTGCGCGCCGCCGGCTACACCCCGGAGGTCCAGGCGTTCGACTTCCCGTTCTTCCAGGAGCGCACCCCCGCCACGGTCGCCGCGGACGGCACGCATCTCGCCGCCGAGGACGTCGCGGTGATGACCTACTCCGGCACGGGCACCGTCACCGGCGCGGTGCAGGCGGTCGACACCACAGGGGCCCGGGTGGGCAGCACGAGCGGCTGCGAGGCGAGCGACTTCGCCGGCTTCGAAGCGGGCGACATTGCTCTGCTCCAGCGCGGCACCTGCTCCTTCGCGGTCAAGGCCGCGAACGCGGAGGCGGCCGGTGCGAGCGCCGTGCTGATCTTCAACACGGGCCTGCCGAACGCCGAGGACGCCGTCGCCGGCACCCTGGGCTCCCCGGAGGCCACGTCCCTGCCGGTGGTCGGCCTCAGCTACCAGGCGGGCGTGGACTTGCTGGACGCAGCCGAGGTCACGGTCGCCACGGACACCGTCTCGGCGACCCGCACCACCTACAACGTCCTCGCCGAGACCGGCTCGGGCGACCCCGAGAACACCGTGGTGGTCGGCGCGCACCTGGACGGCGTGCTCGAGGGCGCGGGCATCAGCGACAACGGCACCGGGTCGGCCGGCATCTTGGCCATCGCGGAGGCGATGGCCAAGACGAAGACCGAGAACACCGTGCGCTTCGCCTGGTGGGGCGCGGAGGAGCTGGGTCTGCTGGGCGCCGAGCACTACGTGACCGATCTGCGGGAGAACGACCCCGAGGCGTTCGAGGACATCGCGATGTACCTGAACTTCGACATGATCGGCTCCCCGAACTACGGGCGCTTCGTCTACGACGGGGACGCCTCCACCTTCGACCCCGGCGACACGAACGTCCCCGAGGGCTCCGCGGCGATCGAGGCGGCGTTCCACGAGCACTTCGCCTCGGTGGGGCTGGCCTCCGGGGACACCGAGTTCAGCGGCCGCAGCGACTACGGGCCGTTCATCGAGGCCGACATCCCCTCCGGCGGCCTCTTCACGGGCGCCGAGGGCGTGAAGACCGAGGAGCAGGCCGAGCTGTTCGGCGGCCAGGCCGGTGTCGCCTACGACTCCTGCTACCACTCCGCGTGCGACGACATCTCGAACGTGAACCTCCAGGGCATGGAGGAGATGTCCGACGCCGCCGCGGCGGTCGTCCTGCGCTACGCGATGTCCACCCACGACGTCAACGGCGAGGGCAAGCCCTACCGGCAGAAGGGCAAGGGCGCCGTCGGCCATCCCAAGGGCGACGACCGCGGCCACGGCCCGCACTCCGAGCACGGTCGCGGCCACGGGCACGGCCACGACAAGGCGGCCGCCTGACGGTCCCGAGGCCCAGCGAACGGCCCCGCCCCCGGCGCAAACTGCCGGGGGCGGGGCCGTTCGCTGCGCCACAATCCGCCCAACCGTTGTGCCGCTGACGAGCAGTTGAGATTCTGGGCACAGGGCTCCACCAGCACGATGGAGCCGACCCCACGGTCGAGCCCCCGATCGGCCCCTGCCCCGGGAGATCCCATGCGCCACCGCACCCACCACCACCGGACCGTGGCCGCCGCCACCCCGACCGCGACGGGGTGGTCCCGATGACCGCGGCGGGCGTGCCCGTCGGGAAGGTGCTGGAGCACCTCGAGGTGTTCCAGGCCATCGCCAACGCGAACAACGCCAACCGCGCCTCGGGCACGTCCGGCTACCGGGGCAGCGTGGACTACGTGGTCGGCCGGCTGCGGGCCGCCGGCTACGCCCCGCAGGTCCAGGAGTTCACCTTCCCCTTCTTCCAGGAGACCGCCCCGGCCACGGTCAGCGCGGGCGGACGGCAGCTTCCCCCGACCGACGTGGCGGTGATGACCTACTCCGGCTCCGGGACCGTGACGGCGTCGGTGCAGGCCGTGGGGACGACTGGCGGGAAAGCCGCGAGCACCAGCGGGTGCGAGGCCGGGGACTTCGCCGACTTCGTGCCGGGGAACATCGCGCTGCTCCAGCGGGGCACGTGCGCCTTCGGGGTGAAGGCCGCCAACGCCCAGGCCGCCGGGGCCTCCGCGGTGCTGATCTTCAACACGGGACTGGATGGCGCGGAGGACGCGGTCGCCGGCACCCTGGGCGATCCCGGCGGGGTGAGCGTCCCCGTGGTCGGCCTGAGCTACGCGGCCGGCGTGGCCCTGCTGGGCGGGGGCGAGGTGACGGTCAGCACGCAGACCGTCTCCGAGAGCCGGGAGACGTTCAACGTCCTCGCCGAGACGGGCTCCGGCGACGGGGAGCGCACGGTCATGGTCGGGGCCCACCTGGACAGCGTCCCGGAGGGCCCCGGGATCAACGACAACGCGTCCGGCTCCGCGGGCATCCTGGCCATCGCCGAGGCGCTCGCGGGCACGGAGACCGCCAACCCGGTGCGCTTCGCCTGGTGGGGCGCGGAGGAGTTCGGCCTGCTCGGGTCCCGCCACTACGTCACGGACCTGAAGACCAACGACGCCGGGACGCTCGGGAACATCGCGCTGTACCTGAACTTCGACATGATCGGCTCCCCGAACCACGGTCGCTTCGTCTACGACGGCGACGCCTCGGCCTTCGGCCCGGAGGACGGCTCGGTGCCCGCCCCGGCGGGCTCGGCCGCGATCGAGGCGGCCTTCCACGAGCACTTCGGCTCCGTGGGCCTGGCCTCGGGCGAGACGGAGTTCAGCGGCCGCAGCGACTACGGGCCGTTCATCGCCGAGGGCGTCCCCTCCGGCGGTCTGTTCACGGGGGCGGAGGGGATCAAGACCGTGGAGCAGGCGGCGCTGTTCGGCGGCCGGGCCGGCATCGGCTACGACTTCTGCTACCACGCGTCCTGCGACGACCTCAGCAACGTCGACCTCCGGACGCTGGAGGAGATGACCGGCGCGGCCTCCGCCGTCGTCCTGCGCTTCGCGAACTCCACCGAGGACCTCGAGACGGAGGGCCGGCGGCTGCTCGGCATCGTGGCGCCCGTTCCCCCCGCCGCTGTCGACCAGGGCCGCGGCCCCAGCAACGCCGCCGCGCAGAGGCAGACCGAGTGAGGCGGCCGCACTGAGACGGATGCGGTTCCCGGCGCCACAATCCGTCCGGTCATTGTGCCCCTGACCTGGAGCTGAGATCCTGTGCGCAGGACTCCACCCGTCCGATGGGGCCCATGACGGACACGGTCGAGCCCCCGATCGGCCTCAGGCCCCGGGAGGCCCCATGCCGCACCCCACACCCCGCCGATGGACCGTGGCCGCGGCCCTGGCCGGCACCCTCGCGTTCACCGTGCCGAGCGCCGTCACGGCGGCTCCGGGGGAGGCCGGCGACGCCGGAGCGCTCGCCCCGACCGCCGCGGCCGTGCCCGTGCAGCAGGTGCTGGACCACCTCGAGGTGTTCCAGGCCGTCGCCCACGCCAACGGCGGCAACCGGGCCTCGGGCACCCCGGGCTACCGGGGCAGCGCGGATTACGTGGTCGGCCGGCTGCGCGCCGCCGGCTACGCCCCGCGGGTCCAGAGCTTCTCCTTCCCGTTCTTCCAGGAGGTCGTCCCGACCACCGTGGCCGTGCCCGGCCCGGGCGGTGTGCCGCGGACCCTGACCGCGGCGGAGGCTGCCGTCATGGTCTACTCCGGGTCCGGCACGGTGACCGCCCCGGTGCAGGCCGTGGACACCACCGGCGCCCCGGCGGCGAGCACCAGCGGCTGCGAGGCCGAGGACTTCGCCGGCTTCACGGCGGGCAGCGTCGCCCTGCTCCAGCGGGGCACGTGCACCTTCGGGGTGAAGGCCGCCAACACCCAGGCCGCCGGGGCCTCCGCGGTGCTGGTCTTCAACACCGGTCTGCCCGGCGAGGAGGGCGTGGTCGCCGGCACGCTCGGGGAGCCCGGCGCCACGACCCTCCCGGTGGTCGGTCTCAGCCATGCGGCCGGGACCGCCCTGCTGGGCGGTGGCGAGGTGACCGTGACGGCGCAGACCGTCTCCGAGAACCGCGAGACCGTCAACGTCCTCGCCGAGACGGGCTCGGGCGATCCCGGGAGCACGGTGATGGTCGGCGCCCACCTGGACAGCGTCCCCGAGGGCGCGGGCATCAACGACAACGGCTCGGGCTCCGCGGGGATCCTGGCCATCGCCGAGGCGCTCGCGGGCACCGAGACCGCGAACACGGTGCGCTTCGCCTGGTGGGGCGCGGAGGAGTTCGGCCTGCGCGGCTCCCGGCACTACGTCGCGGACCTGAAGACCAACGACCCCGCCGCGCTGGAGGACATCGCGGTGTACCTGAACTTCGACATGATCGGCTCCCCGAACCACGGGCGGTTCGTCTACGACGGCGACCACTCCGCGTTCCCGCCCGTGCAGGGCCCCGACGGCCCCGTGATCGCCCCGGCGGGCTCGGCCGCGATCGAGGCGGCCTTCCACGAGCACTTCGGCTCCGTGGGCCTGGCCTCCGGTGAGACGGAGTTCAGCGGCCGCAGCGACTACGGGCCCTTCATCGCCGAGGGCGTCCCCTCCGGCGGTCTGTTCACCGGCGCCGAGGGGATCAAGACCGCGGAGCAGGCCGCGCTGTTCGGCGGCCGGGCCGGAGTCGCCTACGACTTCTGCTACCACGGCGCGTGCGACGACCTCGCCAACGTCGACGCCCGGGGACTGGGCGAGATGACCGACGCGGCGGCAGCCGTGATCCAGCGCTTCGCGGCCTCCACGCGGGACGTCGACGGCACGGGGGGGGACGAGAGCGCGCAGCAGGACGGACGCGGGCTCCCGCTCGGCCCGGCCACCGCGGACCAGGGGAGCGGCCCGCACAGCGCCGCTGAAGACGTGCCGGTGCAGTGAGCGGCGGGAGGTCGGGGCCGGGCGGCCACCGACCTTCCTCTGCACAGTCGTTGTCGGCGGGGGCGGTCGCGTTCCACGACGGCAGGACGAGTTCCTCCGAAGCACCCGCGCTGCCACCGCGGCTCCGCGCCCCATTGCTCACCCGGCCACCGGGTGGGAGGGTGAGGCCATGACTCCTCCCCGGACTCCCGACCGCTCGGCGCCGACCCGCCGCGGCGTCCTGTTCGACGTCGACGGCACCCTCATCGACTCGAGCTACCTGCACACCGTCGCCTGGTGGCACGCCTTCAACCAGGCCGGGCACGACGTCCCCATGCACCGCATCCACCGGCTCATCGGCATGGGCTCGGAGCAGCTGATCGACGAGCTGCTGCCCGCGGACCGGGACCGGGACGGGGACGACGCCATCGGCGCGGCCCACGGGGCCCTGTTCTCCGTGCACTGGCCGGGGCTCAAGCCCACCCGCGGCGCCGCCGAGCTGCTGCGCCGCTGCACCGACGCGGGGCTCGTGGTGGTGCTGGCGTCGTCGTCGAACGTCACCGAGGTGGCCGCCATGCGGGAGGCCCTCGGCTCGGACGACCTGCTCACGGCGGTCACGACCGCCACGGACGCCGAGCACAGCAAGCCCGCCCCGGACATCTTCGCCGCGGCGCTGGAGGCTGGCAACCTGCGCCCCGAGGACGCGATCGTGGTGGGGGACGCCCGCTGGGACGTCGAGTCCGCGTGGAAGCTCGGCCTCGACGCCGTGTGCCTGACCAGCGGCGGGATCAGCGAGACGGAGCTGCGCGAGGCCGGGGCCGTGGCCGTCTACGCGGACCCGCAGGCCCTCCTCGACGACTTCGAGAACAGCCCCCTGGGCCGGCTCGTCCCGGCAGGCTGAGCGCCCCCGCCGGCTCCCGCGCGGACCGTGCCGCGCACCACCGCGAACGAAAGGCCCCGGAATGACCACCGACGACAGACCCGTCCTCGTGTTCGACGTGAACGAGACCCTCTCCGACATGCGCCCCCTGCGCCACGCCTTCGAGGAGGTCGGGGTGCCGGGGGAGCTGGCGGCCACGTGGTTCGCCTCCGTCCTGCGGGAGGGCTTCGCGCTGGCGGTCCACGGCGAGGCCCAGCCGTTCTCCGTGCTGGGGCAGGAGACGGCGCGCGCGCTCTTCACCCTGCACCGGCCGGCCGGGGACGTGGCGGACGCCGTGGCCCGGGTCCTGGACGCCGTGCAGCGGCTGCCCCTGCACGCGGACGTCCCGGACGGGGTGCGTTCCCTGGCCGACGCCGGGTTCCGACTCACGGCCCTCACCAACGGCTCCGCGGCCACCGCCGAGGGCCTGCTCGAGCGCGGGGGCGTGCGGCAGCACTTCGAGCGCGTCTGCTCCGTCGAGGAGGCCCCCTGCTGGAAGCCGGCGTCCGAGGCCTACACCTGGGCGAGCGGGGCCTGGGGCGTGCCGCCGGAGCAGATGCTCATGGTCGCGGTGCACCCCTGGGACCTGCACGGCGCCGCCCGGGCGGGGCTGCGCACGGCCTGGATCGACCGGCACGGCTCGCCCTGGCCGGCGTACGCGCGCACCCCGGACCTCAGGGTGTCCGGGGTGCGGGAGCTCGCCGCGCGGCTGGCGGCCGGCGGCGCCGGGCTGACGGCCTGACGGCTCAGCTCACAGCTTGACGACCATCTTGCCGGTGTTGGCCCCGGCGAGCAGGTCGATGAACGCCTGCGGGGCGTCGTCCAGCCCCTCGCGCACGGTCTCGTCCCACCGGATCTCGCCGGCCGCGAGCCAGCCGGCCATCTTCTCGCGGAACTCCGGGCCCAGGTCCTGGTGACCGCTCACCAGGAAGCCCTGCAGGCTCAGCTGCTTGCCGATCGCCAGCGCCAGGTTCCGCGGCGCCGCCGGGGGCTCGGTCGCGTTGTACTGCGAGATCGCCCCGCACAGGCACACGCGGCCGTGGACGTTCAGCGCGGAGATCGCGGCCTCCAGGTGCTCGCCGCCCACGTTGTCGAAGTAGACGTCGATGCCCTCGGGCGCCGCGCGCCGCAGCTGGGGGAGCACCGGGCCGTCGTGGTAGTCGAAGGCGGCGTCGAAGCCGAGCTCCAGCAGCCGGGCGACCTTCTCGGGGGAGCCGGCGCTGCCGATCACGCGGGCGGCGCCGCTGAGCTTCGCGATCTGGCCGACGAGCGAGCCCACGGCCCCGGCGGCGCCGGAGACGAAGACCGTGTCCCCGGGCCGGAACCGTGCGGCCGCCATGAGGCCGGCGTACGCGGTGAGCCCCGGCATGCCGAGCACCCCCAGGTAGGCCGACTCCGGGGCGAGGGCGGGATCCACCACGGTGGCCGAGGCGGCCTCGACGAGCGCGTGCTCCCGCCACCCGGCCCCGTGCAGCACCGTGGCGCCCACGGGCAGCTCGGGCGCGGAGGAGGCGATGACCTCGCCCACGGCGCCGCCGTCGAGCGGGCGGTCCACCTGGAACGGCGGGACGTAGGACTTCACGTCGTTCATCCGGCCGCGCATGTACGGGTCCACGGACATCCAGCGGTTGGCGACCACGACCTGGCCGGGGCCGGGCGCGGGCAGCGCGGCCTCCTCGAGCCGGAAGTTCTCGGGGGTGGGGGTGCCGTCGGGGCGGGAGGCGAGCACGACCTGGCGGGTGCTGGTGGGCGGGTTCATCGGTTCTCCTGGGGGTCGAGGGAAGGGAGCGGGCGAGCGGGGATCAGTCGTCGGCGACGGTCACGCGGACGTCGACGTTGCCGCGGGTGGCGTTCGAGTACGGGCACACCTGGTGGGCCTTGTCCGCCAGGGCCTGCGCGGTGGCCCGGTCGAGGTCGGGGAGCACGACCTCGAGGTCGACCTCGAGGCCGAAGCCGCCCTGGCCGTCGCCGCCGATGCCCACGCGGGCCCCGACGCTGGAGTCGCCGAGCTTCACCTGCTCCTGCCGGGCCACCATCTGCAGCGCGGAGTGGAAGCACGCGGCGTAGCCCGCGGCGAAGAGCTGCTCGGGGTTGGCGCCGTCGCCGGAGCCGCCCATCTCCTGCGGGACGGCCAGGCCCAGGTCGATCCGGCCGTCGGTGGTGCGGGTGCGGCCGTCGCGGCCGGCGCCGGTGGCGAGGGCCTCGGCGGTGTAGACGGTGTCCATGCTGGTCACTCCTGGGTGTCGGTGGTGGTGGTTCGGGTTCCGGTGCTGTCCGCACCGGCGCGGTCCGCGGCGTCCGGATCGGCGGGGGCGCCGATCCTCCGGGCCAGGGCCCGCAGCGTCTCCATCTCGGCGGCGGTCAGCCCCGAGGCCTCCAGGACGCGCCGCTGCACGGCCGGGGCGCGCTCGCGCAGCCGGTGGCCGGACGGCGTGAGGTGGACGGTGACCCGCCGCTCGTCGTCGTGGCCCCGGCGGCGCTCGAGGAGCCCGCCGGTCTCCATCCGCTTGAGCAGCGGGGAGAGGGTGCCGCTGTCCAGGCGGAGGCGGGAGCCCAGCGCCGAGACGGTCTGGCCGTCCGCCTCCCACAGCGCGAGCAGCGCGAGGTACTGCGGGTAGGTCAGGCCGAGCTCCGCCAGCGGCTCGCGGTAGGCCGCGGTCGTGGCACGTGAGGCGGCGTAGAGCGCGAAGCACAGCTGCGCGTCGAGCCGGAGATCTGCGTCCATGACCCCATGGTGGCACAGGGGTCGGTTGAGCACAACTCAGTTGTGCACAACCGAAACTGGGGCGCGGATCAGCGGGTCGCCTCCTCCAGGTGCTCGAGCACGTGCCGGTACGGGTGGCCGGTGGCCTCCGTCATGCCCTGCTCGCACGTGCGGTTCAGGGACGCGTAGGCGTCGAAGCGGCGGCCGGTGACCTCGCGGGCCTCGGCCGCGGTGGCCGAGGCCGTGAACTCGGGGTGCAGCATCCCGCGGTCCCCGGCGTAGGCGCAGCAGCCCCAGTCCTTCGGCACGACCACGTCCTCGCTGATCGCCCGGGCCAGGGTCTCGAAGGCGCCGGTGATGCCCAGGTGCACGCTCGAGCACGTGGGGTGCAGTGCCATGGACCCGATCGGGCGGCTGACGGTCAGCCGCCCCAGCACCCGGTCCGCCACGAACTCCACCGCGTCCACGAACCGCAGCGCGTGGTACTCGCTGGACGCCGCCGCCAGCTCGGACATGGTCTCCAGGCCCTCGGTGCAGGACGCGGCGTCGCAGACGACCGGCAGCTCGCCCTGGCGGGTCGCCTCCCACAGCCCGGCCAGCGTCCGCTCCGACATCGTGGCGTACCCGGTGGGCAGGCCCTTCGACTTCCACGGCGTCCCGCAGCACAGGTTCCCGATGCCCTCGGGGACGGTGACGTGCACCCCGGCGCGGTCGCACAGCGCCAGGAACGCCTCCGAGGCGGTCAGGCCCGTGCCGCCCCCGGGGCGGGCGGCCGTGCCGAACATCGAGTTGATGCACGCCGGGAAGAACACGGCCTCCGCGGCCGGGTCCCGCCGGTGCGGCCGGGGCGGGCCGCCCGCGGGCAGCTCCGCCTTGTACTGCGGCACGTGCTCTGCGCCGAGGACGGCCCGGGCCGCGGCGGTCGCGGCGGCCGGCAGCGCGGCGGGCAGGGCCTTCGCGGCGGTCAGGCCGAGCCCGGCGCCCGTCGTCGTCGCCCCCCACGCCCGCGCGGCGGCGCCCCAGCCGGCGTCCGCGACCCGGTTGTGGTCCTCGGCGCGCAGCCGGCGCACGAGGTCCCCCGTATTGATGAGCACGGGGCAGGCCGTCACGCACATCCCGTCCACGGCGCACGTCTGCAGGCCCTCGTAGTCGTACTCGGCGCGCAGCCGGCCGGCGAGCTCCGTGTCCCCCCGCTCCTCGGCCGCCGCGATCTCCCGGCGGCCCACGATGCGCTGCCGCGGCGTGAGGGTGAGGTCCTTGGACGGGCAGACCGGCTCGCAGTAGCCGCACTCCACGCACCGGTCCACCTCCTGCTCCACCGTGGGCGCGGTCTTGAGGTCCCGCACGTACACCGTGGGGTCCTCGTTGAGCAGCACGCCCGGGTTCAGCAGCGCGCCCGGGTCGACGAGCCGCTTGAGCGCCACCATGACCTCGTAGAGCTCGTCCCCGTACTGCCGGCGCACGAACGGCGCCATGTTGCGGCCCGTGCCGTGCTCGGCCTTGAGCGAGCCGTGGTGGTCGAGGACCAGGGCGACCATGTCCTCGGTGAAGCGCTCGTAGCGGGCCAGCAGGTCCGGGCGGTCGAACTGCTCGTTGAGCATGAAGTGCACGTTGCCGTCCTTGGCGTGCCCGAAGATCACCGAGTCCCGGTAGCCGTGGGCGTCGAAGAGCCCCGTGAGCTGCTCGCAGGTCTCGCCGAGCTCCGCGACAGGGACGACGACGTCCTCGAGCAGCGCGTTGGACCCGCTCGGCCGGGCACCCGCCACGGTGGTGTAGAGGCCCTTGCGCACGGTCCACAGCGCCGCCCGGGACGCGGGGTCGTCCGTCAGGGCGGGCGGTACTGCGAGGTCCAGGGTGCGGAACAGCCCGGCGGCGCCCGCCGAGAGCTCCTGCTCCTCCTCGGGCGTGCGGCCCTGGTACTCGACGAGCAGCGCCGCGTGGTCGCGGACGTCGATGTCCAGGATCTGCGCCGGGGCCAGTCCCGTGCGCTGGGAGACCTTCAGGGACGTGGCGTCCAGCAGCTCGACCGTGGCCGAGCGGGCCGCCACCAGGGCGGGGACCGTGCGGGTGGCCGTGGCCAGGTCCGGGAACACCAGCAGTCCCGTGGAGGCGAACGGCAGGATCTCCACCGTCCGGAAGACCGCCTGGGCCACGAAGCCCAGGGTGCCCTCGCTGCCGACCATCAGGTGCTCGAGGATCCGCACCGGCTCGTCGTGGTCCAGGAAGGAGTTGAGGCCGTAGCCCATGGTGTTCTTCATCGAGAACTGCCGCTCGATCGTGCGCACCGACGCCGGGTCGCCGCGCACCCGGTCCCGCAGCCGCAGCAGACCCTCGTGCAGGGCCGGCTCGAGCTCCCGCAGCCGCCGGTCGGCGTCCGGGTCCGCGGTGTCCACCCGGGTCCCGGAGGGCAGGACGAACACCAGGGACTCCAGCGTCCGATAGGTGTTGGCCTCGGTCCCGCAGGCCATGCCCGAGGAGTTGTTGGCCACCACACCGCCGATCGTGCACGCGGCCTCGCTCGCCGGGTCCGGCCCCAGCTTGCGGCCGTACGGGGCCAGCCGGGCATTGACCTGCCGCACCGTGGCCCCGGGCTGCACACGGACCCGCCGGCCGCCGTCCAGCACCTCGACCCCCCGGAAGTTCCGCCGGACGTCGACCAGCACCTGGTCCGTCACGGACTGCCCGGACAGGGACGTCCCGCCGGAGCGGAAGGTCAGGCCCAGGCCGTGGCGGGCGACCGCGCGGAAGAGGTGGCCCATGTCCGCGGCCGAGCGCGGGCGCACCACCGCCGCGGGCTGCAGCAGGTAGTGGGAGGCGTCGTGGGCCAGCGCGCGGTGCTCGAGCTCCGAGGTCACCACCGCGTCGCGGCCGCACCCGGCCCGCAGCTCCTCCAGCAGGGCCTCGGGGGCGGGGACGGGATGCGTGGTGGGGGCGGTCATGGGATCTCCTGACGGGGAGGCGGGGCAACCGGGGTGGTCCACGCCACATCCTATGGTGTGACCACAGGCGCCGCAGCGGTCCGTCCGGCGGGGGCCGCCGGGACCCGGCAGACCGGGCCCGTGCGCGCGCCCATGCGCCCGCGTCCGTCCGGTCCGCCGGCCCCGGGCGGTGCGGGGGGATTGTGGGCGGCGTCGTTTTGGGGGAAGCTCGGGCCACGGGCCCGCCGGCCCGGGAGCCGACCCCTGGAGGAGATCACCATGGACCCCATCTGCCCGTCCTGCGGCGGGCCCCTGCGCCAGATCCCCGAGGACCAGTGGCCCGAGGGCGGCCCGGTGCCGGAGGGCACGGTCGAGATGTACCTGTGCGACAAGACCAACCACCGGATCATCGTGGCGGTCCCCGAGATCTCCGGGTGAGCGAGCCCGAGCCGGAGGTCCGCCGGGTGGTGGTGGTGCACGGCTACGACGCCGCCCCCGACCAGCACTGGTTCCCGTGGCTGCGCGAACGGCTCGCCGCCGAGGGCGTGCGGACCGAGGTCGTGGAGCTGCCGGAGCCGTCCTTCCCGGAAGCCGGGGCGTGGCTGGCCGCCGTGGCACGGGCGGTCGGCGAGCCGGACCCGCACGCCCACCTGGTGGGCCACAGCCTGGGCTGCATCACCCTCCTGCGCCACCTCGCCGGTCTGCCCCAGCCGTGGACGCTGGGCGGGCTGGTGCTCGTGGCCGGGTTCACGGGACGGCTCGAGGCCGTGCCGCTCCTCGACGAGTTCCTCGCCGAGGACGTGGACGTCTCCGCCGTGCGCGCCAACGCCCGGCGTCGCCTGGTGCTGCGCTCGGACGACGACCCGACCGTGCCGGCGGCCGCCACCGAGGCGCTCGCCGCGCGGCTCGACGCCCCCGTGCGGGTGGTGCCGCGGGCGGGACACTTCTGCGGCTCCGACGGCGTCACCCGCCTGCCCGCGGTGCTCGAGGCCCTGGTGCCGCGCGGCGGCTGAAGGCGCCCGCGCGGGCGGCCGGCGTGCGGGCGGTCGGGGGCGGCCCGCTCAGTCCGTGAGCGTCAGCAGCACGGCCTCGGGCGGGCAGAACAGCCGGATCGGGGCGAAGCGGGACGTCCCCAGGCCCGCCGACACGTTGACCGGCACCCCGCCCTGGGTGATGAGCCCCTTGCAGCGCTCCGGCTCGAGGTCGCAGTTGCTGACCAGCGCCCGCCCGCCCGGCAAGCAGACCTGCCCGCCGTGCGTGTGCCCGGCCAGCACCAGCTGCGCGCCGTCCGCCGCGAAGCGGTCGAGGGTCCGCAGGTAGGGGGCGTGGGCCACCCCGAGGCGCAGGTCCGCCGTCGCGGGGTCGCCGAAGCCGGGGTGCCGGTCGTAGCCCAGGTGCGGGTCGTCCACCCCGGACAGGTCCAGGGCGAGGCCCGCGACCTCCATCCGGGCGGAGCGGTTGATCAGCGGCGTCCAGCCCGCGGCGTCGAACGCGTCGTGCATGTCCTGGGTGGGCAGCCGGGGCGCCTCGTCCCGGCCCTCCCCGGAGGTGTCCCGCCACAGGTAGCGGAACGGGTTCTTGGGCCGCGGCGCGAAGTAGCAGTTGGACCCCGGGACGTAGGCCCCGGGGAAGCGGAACAGCGGCTCCAGGATCTCCAGCAGCCACGGCAGCGCCCCGGGGTGGGAGAGGTTGTCCCCGGTGTCCACCACGAGGTCCGGCTCCAGCGCCGCGAGCGAGTGCACGAACTCCCGCACGGCGCGCTGGCCGGGCCAGACGTGCAGGTCCGACAGGTGCAGGATCCGCAGCGGCGCGCTGCCCTCGGGCAGCAGCCGGAGCCGTTCCGTGCGCAGCTGGAACCGGCGGCGCTCGACGACGACGCCCCACGCGCCGAGGCCCGCCGCCGCCCCGGCACCGGCCGCCGTCACGGCGGCGGCGGTCCGCAGGACGGGCGCGACGGCGCCCCGGCCCCGGGGGGTGTGCACGCGATCCACTCCCGCTCCCGGCCTCAGCCGGGCTCCGAGGTGCCGTTGCGGCCCTTGAGCACACGGTCGGAGGGCTCCTCGAACTCGTCCGTGTCGTAGTCCCGGGCCACCTCCTCCATGAACCGCTGCCACTGGCCGCCGGCGTAGGTGGAGCCGTCCACCCAGTCGTCGCCCTCGGTGCGCTCCCCGCCGATCGACAGCCCGTTCAGGGACCGGGAGCCGAACTCGTAGTTGCCGACCCAGGACGCGGTGGCCAGGCCGCGGGTGTAGCCGATCATCCACGTCTGGGTGGAGTTGTCGGTGGTGCCGGTCTTGGCGGCGGAGGCGCCCGGCAGGCCGATCTCCCGCTGCCAGCCGGAGCCGCGGATCAGGGTCTGGTTGAGCGCGAAGTTCACGCCGTCGGCCACGTCCTCGCTGATCACGCGCTCGCAGGACGTCTCGGGGATGTCGTACTCCTTGCCGGTGTAGTCCACGACCCGCTCGAGGGCGCGGGGCTCGCACATCTCGCCGCGGTTGGCGAACGCCGAGTAGGCCCGGGCCATGGTCATGGGGGAGATGTCCACGGAGCCGCCCAGCAGGGACGCGAGGACCGTGGTGTCCACGGGCTCGCCGTCCTTGCCGTTGACGATGCCCAGGGACTCGGAGATCTCCCCGATGTCGCACAGGTCGAGGTCCTCGGCCATCGCGTAGATCGCGGTGTTGATGGAGTTGTACAGGCCGAAGTCGGCCTCCATCTCCCGGGTGTAGCCGGACTCGGCGTTCTGGATCTCGAAGCCCTCGCCGTTGTTGCCGGGCTCGATCTTGTACCCGCGCTCCAGGCACGAGGCCTTCCACCGGTGGTCGGCGGGCCACCGGGTGCGGGTCGCGTCGATCTCATCCTCCGCGCCGTTGCCGGCGTCGATCCACGCGGCGTACGTCAGCGGCTTGTAGGTCGAGCCGACCTGGAAGCCGCCGGCCCCGCCCATCCACGAGTCCACGTTGAAGTTGTACGTGGTGTTGGAGGCGCCCTCGCCGGTGGAGTAGTACGTGTTCTGCGCCATCGCCACGATGTCGCCGTTGGTGGGCTCGAGAGAGACGAGCGCGGTGGAGACGTTGTCCGGGTTGTCGTCCCGCGGCTGGGTCTCGTTGACCGACTCCTCGGCCACCCGCTGGGCCTCGACGTCGAGCGTGGTGGTGATGGTGAGCCCGCCGAGCTGCAGGGTCTTGAGCCGCTCCTCGGGGGTCTCGCCGAACGCCGAGTCCTGGAGGATGGAGTTCTCCACGTAGTCGCAGAAGTAGGGGGCGACCTCGGCGGCCGTGCACCCGGAGTTCGTGGGGTTGGGGTCCACCTCGATGGGCTCGGCGGCCGCGGCCGCGTGCTCCTCCTGGGTGATGGCCCCGGTGGTGAGCATCGTGTCCAGCACGATGTTGCGCCGCTCGGTGGCCGCCTCCGGGTTCGCGGCCGGGTCGTAGTAGTTGGGGGACTGCACCATCCCGGCCAGGACGGCGGACTGGGAGACGCTCAGGTCGGACGCCGGGATGCCCCAGTAGTACTGGGCCGCCGCCTCCACGCCGTAGTTCTGCCCGCCGAAGAGCACCATGTTGAGGTAGCCCTCGAGGATCTCGTCCTTGCTCAGCTCCTGCTCCATGGACAGGGCGAGCTTGATCTCCTTGATCTTGTCCGTGTAGCCCTTGTCGGCGCCGATGGTGGTGGCCTCCTCGCCGGCGCGGACCTGGGAGTCGATGAGCAGGTTGTTCACGTACTGCTGCGTGATGGTCGACGCGCCCTGGCGGGCGTCCGGGCGGATGATGTTGTTGCCCAGGGCGCGCAGGATGCCGCCGAGGTCCACGCCGCCGTGCTCGTAGAAGTCGCGGTCCTCGATCGCGAGGATCGCGGCACTCATGTGCGGGGACATCTCGTCCAGGGACACAGGGGTGCGGTTCTGCGCGTAGAACGTGGCGATCTCGGTCCCGTCCCGCGCCACCACGGTGGAGGCGCGCGACATCGGCCCCGCCTCCATCTGGGCCGGGAGGTCCTTGAACCACCCGATGGAGGCGTTGGCGGCGAGACCGGTTGCGGCTGCGGGGGGGACCAGGAGACCGGCGGCCACGATGCCGGCAACGACGCTCGTGGCGATGAACGCCACGACGTTGCCCAGGGCTGACGGTGCCTGCGCGGCAGGGTTCTTGCGGGAAGCCATTCGGACAGTCTACAAGCGCGAACCTGGCCGCAGCCGGTGTGCGGCCCGTCACGGCGGAGCGCGTCCCCGTGTTCGTGGCTACGCTGGGGCCATGACTACCTGGGAATACGCCACCGTGCCGCTCATGATCCACGCCACCAAGCAGATCCTCGACAACTGGGGCGACGACGGGTGGGAGCTCGTCACCGTGCTCCCCGGCAGCACCCCCGCCGACGTCCCGGCGGGCAACGTGAACGCCCCCGTCCAGACCAACCCCATCGCCTACTTCAAGCGACCCAAGGGCTGACGCCCGGACACCGCAGCCCTACCACACCGGAGGACTTCCATGAGCAACGGCTCCGCCGTCGAATCCCGCATCGCCGAGCTCGGCCTCGAGCTCCCGGCGGTCGCGGCCCCCGTGGCCGCCTACGTGCCCGCCGTGGTCACCGGCTCGTGGGTGCACACCTCGGGCCAGCTGCCCTTCGTGGACGGGCAGCTGCCCGCCACCGGCAAGGTGTCCGCGTCCGGGGCGGCGGGCACCGTCTCCCCCGAGGACGCCCACGAGCTCGCGGCCCGCGCCGCCCTCAACGCCGTGGCCGCGGTCAAGGAGGCCGTCGGGGACCTGGACCGGGTGGTCCGGGTCGTGAAGGTCGTCGGCTTCGTGGCCTCCGACCCCGGCTTCACCGGCCAGCCCGGGGTGATCAACGGCGCCTCCGAGCTGCTGGGCCGGATCTTCGGCGACGCCGGGGTGCACGCCCGCTCCGCGGTGGGCGTCGCGGTCCTGCCGCTCGACGCGCCGGTCGAGGTGGAGCTCGTTGCCGAGTTCCGCTGAGCCGCAGCCCCCGCGGCAGGGCCGCCCGCCGGCCGTGCGCTGGTTCGAGATCCCGGAGGGCCAGCGCGGGGCCGCGCAGGCCTGGCTCGAGCGGGGCGCCGGCATCCCCGGCAGCGCCCCCTCACCCGCCGCCGCGGTGGTCTTCGTGCGGGACGGCGAGCACGGCGTGGAGACCTACCTCAAGTACCGCCCGGGCAACTCACCGCTCGGCACCGTCGGATTCCCCGGCGGGACCCTCGAGCCCCACGACGACGAGCCCCTCGACTGGGCCGGGCCCAGCCCCGCGGACTGGGCGCGCAGGCTCGGCGTCGAGGACGACCTCGGCCGGGCGCGGCGCACCGTGGTCGCCGCGGTCCGCAAGGCGTTCGAGGAGGCCGGCGTCCTGCTGGCCGGGTCGGACACGATGAGCACCATCGAGTCCGTGGAGGGCGCCGAGTGGATGCGCTCCCGGGAGGCGCTCGCCGTGGGGGACGTGTCCCTCGCCCAGGTCCTCGGCCGGCGCCGGCTCGTGCTGCGCTCCGACCTGCTCAAGCCCCTCGCGCACTGGATCACCTCCGACTTCGCCCACCGCCGGTACGACATCCACTACTTCACCGCGGTGGTCCCCGATGGGCAGGCCCCGTCCGTGCTCGAGTCGAAGGGCGTCTGGGGCCGCTGGGTGGACGCCGCGCAGGCCGTGGCCGACCCGGCGGGCAGCTGGCTCGGGGACCTCGTGGGGCAGGAGGACACCGTGGGCCGCACGATCGACGACCTCTCCTCGCCCGGCGTGCAGTGCGTGCTCGAGTCGGTCGCCGAGTGCACCTCGGCGATCGCCTTCCTGGCCAAGAAGCGGGCCGTGGTGGCCCGCAACCCGGTGCTCGAGGTGCACGACGGCCGGCCCGTGCTGCGCCTCGACCTGACCTGAGCCGCCTCCGTGCCCGCACACGCGGACGGCCCGGTCACCCGCGAGGGTGACCGGGCCGTCCCGGTGCCGGGGCAGGACTCAGCGGCTGCGCTGCTTGAGCCGCTGCAGGTCGAGGATCACCACGGCGCGCGCCTCGAGCCGGATCCAGCCGCGCTGGACGAACTCGGCCAGCGCCTTGTTCACGGTCTCGCGGGACGCGCCGACGAGCTGGGCCAGCTCCTCCTGGGTGAGCTCGTGCGCCACGAGGATGCCGTCGGTGGCGGGCCGGCCGAACCGGTCGGCCAGGTCCAGCAGCGCCTTCGCCACCCGGCCGGGCACGTCGGAGAAGACCAGGTCGGCGAGGCTCTCGTTGGTGCGCCGCAGCCGGCGGGCCAGGGCCTGCAGCAGCTGCGCGGAGACGTCGGGGGAGCGCTCGATGACCTTCTTGAGGTTCTCGTGCTTGAGCCCGGCCAGGCGCGTCTCGGACACGGCGGTCGCGGACGTGGAGCGCGGGCTCGGGTCGAACAGCGCCATCTCGCCGAACAGCTCACCCGGGCCCATGATCGCCACGAGGCTCTCGCGGCCGTCCGGGGCGGTGCGGCCGAGCTTGATCTTGCCCGAGATGATGAAGTACAGCTGGTCGCCCGGATCGCCCTCGTGGAACAGCGTGGAGCCGCGCGAGAGGTCGACCTCGGTGAGCTCCTCGGTGAGGGCGGCGAAGGCCTGGTCGTCCAGGGACGCGAACAGGGGAGCGCGGCGGAGGACGTCGATATCCATGGTTCTCCTCAAGATGTGCCGCCGGGCCGTTGCCCGTGGCGGCCGATGTCAGCGGGAGTCGCCCGCACCGGTGTGTGAGCGACCTAACGTACCTGACGTTCACTGTAGTGTCTCCGGCCCGCGAATCCCAAGGACGGGCGCGGCGGGCCAGGGCGGAGCGGCAGGCCCGCTCCACGGATCTCCCAGCCGCGCTCCCTATGCTGGTGGCTCGCTCCCCGGCCCCCGGCCCCGAAGAAACCGCAGAGGAACCCGATGTCTCCGTCCTTCAACCTGCTCGACGTCCTCCTGGCCGTCGTGCTCCTGGGCTACCTCTTCTACGGGTTCAGCCGCGGCTTCTTCAACTCCCTGTTCTCCCTGGCCGGGCTCGTGCTCGGCGGGGTGGCGGCGTTCTCGGCCGCCCCGTGGGTGAGTGCGCAGGTGGACCCGCAGTACCGCGTGGGCGCCGTGCTCGCCACGGTCCTGGTCCTGCTGGTGGCGGGGCAGATGCTGGGCGGGCTGCTGGGCCGCGCCCTGTCCGCCGTGACCGAGCGCATGCGCCTGGGCGCGCTCAACCGGATCGCCGGGGCGGCCCTCGACGTGGCCGTCGCCGCGCTCGTGCTCTCGCTGCTCGCCTCGCTCGTCGGCCAGCTGGGCATCCCGGCCGTGTCCCAGCAGGTGGCGTCCTCGACCGTGCTGCGCACGATCGACGAGCACACCCCGGGACCGGTGCGCGCCGCGGTGACCGAGGCCCGGGACGCCGTGGGCGGGGCCACCGGCATCCGTCAGCTCGACGAGCTGCTCTTCCCCGCCGAGGAGGCCCCCGACGAGAGCACGAGCACGCCCGCGCTGCAGGCGGCCGGGCAGTCCGTGGTGCAGGTCTACGGCATGGCGGTGGAGTGCCGCCAGAACCAGACCGGCTCGGGCTTCGTGACCGGCGCCGGGCAGGTGGTGACCAACGCGCACGTGGTGGCCGGGGTGGACGAGCCGGTGGTGCAGACCCGGGACGGGCAGGTGCACGCCGCCGCCGTCGTCCACTACGACCCGGGCTCCGACCTCGCCGTCCTCTCCGCGCCGTCCCTGCCGCTGGCCGCGCTGCCGCTCGGGGCGGACCCCGCGGCCGGGGACTCGGTCGCCTTCATGGGCTACCCCCTGGGCGGGCCGTTCGCCGCCGGGCCCGCCACCGTGCAGGGCACCGCGCTCGCGCCCGTGGAGGGGACCGGTGGGACGATGGAGATCATCCAGCTGGCCGGTCAGGTGCAGCAGGGCAACTCCGGCGGCCCGCTCGTGGCGCAGGACGGCTCCGTCGTCGGCGTCGTCTTCGCCAAGGCCCTCGAGGGGCAGGTCGGCTACGCCCTCACCCTGGACGAACTGCGCGGGGCGCTGGGCGCCGCCGCGGGCGCCACCCAGGCCGTGGACTCCGGCTCCTGCGCCGCCTGAGCGGCTACCCCTCCAGGGTCCGCAGCAGGTGCTCGACCGCCATCTCGTAGCCGAAGGCCCCCGCCCCGGCGATCACCACGTCCGCCTGCAGGGACACGTAGGACGTGTGCCGGAACGCCTCGCGCCGGTGCACGTTGGACAGGTGCACCTCCACCACGGGCAGCTCCGCCGCCTCGAGCGCGTCGTGGATCGCGATCGAGTAGTGCGTGAAGGCCGCGGGGTTGATCACGATCGCCGCGCCCTCCGTGCGGGCCTCCTGGATCCGGTCCACCAGGACGCCCTCGTGGTTGGACTGGTGGAACTCGACGTCCCACCCGCCCGCGGCGGCCCGGGCGCGCACGGCCTCCTCGATGTCCGCGAGCGTCGTGGTGCCGTACACCTCCGGGCGCCGGACGCCGAGCAGGTTGAGGTTGGGGCCGTTGAGGACGTAGATCGGTCTGCGCGTGCTGGTCATGCCCGCATCCTCTCACTCCGGCGCCCGCCGGTCCGGGCGCGGCCCCCGGACGCCGCAGCGCCCCCTCGCACGGCAGGGGCGAGGGGGCGCTGCGGAGCTGGGGCGCGGACTACTTGGCGAGCGAGTCCACGATCTGCTGCATCACGGTCTGGTCCGCGAGGGTCGAGACGTCGCCGACCTCCCGGTCCTCCGCCACGTCCTTGAGCAGCCGGCGCATGATCTTCCCGGACCGGGTCTTGGGCAGCTCGGGGACGATGAGCACCTTCTTGGGCTTGGCGATCGGGGAGATCTCCTTGCCCACGTGGGCCCGCATCTCCTCGGCCAGCTCGGCCTTGTCCCGGCCTTCGGCGTCGGCCTGGTCGGAGAGGATGACGAACGCGATCACGGCCTGGCCGGTGGTCTCGTCCGTGGCGCCCACCACCGCGGCCTCGGCCACGGACGGGTGGGACACGAGCGCGGACTCGATCTCCGGGGTGGACAGGCGGTGGCCGGAGACGTTCATGACGTCGTCGACGCGGCCGAGGATCCACACGTCCCCGTCGGCGTCGCGCTTGGCGCCGTCGCCGGCGAAGTACATCTCGCCGAACCGGGACCAGTACGTGTCCACGTAGCGGTCGTCGTCGCCCCAGATGGTCCGCAGCATCGCGGGCCACGGCTCGCGCAGCACCAGGAAGCCCGAGGTCTCGTTGGGCACGGACTGCCCGGTGTCGTCCACGACGTCGACCTTGATGCCGGGGATCGGCACCTGCGCGGAGCCCGGCTTGGCGGTCGTCACGCCCGGCAGCTGGGAGATCATGATGGCGCCGGTCTCGGTCTGCCACCAGGTGTCGACGATCGGGCAGCGGCCGCCGCCGATGACCCGGTGGAACCAGGTCCACGCCTCGGGGTTGATGGCCTCGCCCACGGTGCCGAGCACCCGCAGGGACGAGAGGTCGTACTCCGCCGGGATCTCCTCGCCCCACTTCATCATGGTGCGGATCGCGGTGGGGGAGGTGTACATGATCGTCACACCGTACTTCTGCACGATCTCCCAGAACCGGCCGCGGTGCGGGGAGTCCGGGGTGCCCTCGTAGATCACCTGGGTGGAGCCGTTGACGAGGGGGGCGTAGGCGACGTAGGAGTGGCCGGTGACCCACCCGACGTCGGCGGTGCACCAGTAGACGTCCGTCTCCGGCTTGAGGTCGAAGACGTTCTTGTGGGTGAAGGCACCCTGGGTGAGGTAGCCGCCCGTGGTGTGCATGATGCCCTTGGGCTTGCCGGTGGTCCCGGAGGTGTAGAGGATGAACAGCGGGTCCTCGGCGCCCTGCTCGGACGGGGTGTGCTCCGGGGAGGCGGCCTCGACGGCGTCGTGCCACCACACGTCCCGGCCCTCGGTCATCTCGATGTCGGCCTCGTTGCGGCGGACCACGAGGACGTGCTCCACGGTGGCGCCGCCGCGGGAGAGGGCGTCGTCGACGGCCGGCTTGAGCATGGAGGGCTTGCCGCGGCGGAAGGTCCCGTCCGCGGTGACCACGAGCTTCGCCTCGCCGTCCTCGACGCGCGAGCGCAGCGCGTCGGCGGAGAACCCGCCGAAGACCACGGAGTGGATCGCGCCGATGCGGGCGCAGGCCAGCATCGCGATGACCGCCTCGGCGATCATCGGCAGGTAGAGGGCCACGCGGTCGCCCTTGGTCACGCCGAGGCTCTCCATGGCGTTGGCGGCCTTCGACACCTCGTCCTTGAGCTGGGCGTAGGTGTAGCTGCGGCTGTCGCCGGGCTCACCCTCGAAGTGGATGGCGACCCGGTCCCCGTTGCCGGCCTCCACGTGGCGGTCCACGGCGTTGTAGCACGCGTTGAGGGTGCCGTCCTGGAACCACTTGGCGAACGGGGGGTTCGACCAGTCGAGGACCTCGGTGAACTCCTTGTTCCAGGTCAGCAGCTCCCGTGCCTGGCGGCCCCAGAAGTCGACGCCCTCCTCCTCCGCCTGGCGGTAGAGCTCGGCGGTGGCATTGGCCTGGGCCGCGAACTCCGGGCTCGGGGCGAAGGTCCTGCCCTCGGCGGACGTGGTCTCTGAAGCCATGTGGTCTTCCCTTCTCGTCGCACACCGCGCACGGACCCCCGGCGGCACCGGACGTCCGTGTCACAGCTCACATAGTGTCGTTTTCACCCTAGACGATCGGTGCACCCGGTTCCACAGGGGCCACGCCGCACCGAGTCACGGAACCCCTCCGGGCGCGCCGCCTAGAATCGGGGCATGGTCCCGACTGCCGTGCCCCGCCCGCCCGCCCACCTGCGCGTCGTGGACCCCGCGAAGGCGCGCGCCGGCGCCGCACGGCGCCGCCGGACGGGCTCCCCCGAGTCCCCGCTGGCGCTCAAGCGGCGGGCCCGCCGGATCAACGCGGTGCTCGCGGAGGCCTACCCGTACGCGGTCGCCGAGCTGGACTTCCGCTCCCCGTACGAGCTGCTCGTGGCCACGGTGCTCTCCGCCCAGACCACCGACGTGCGCGTGAACGCGACCACGCCGCGGCTCTTCGCCGCCTGTCCCACGCCGCGGGCGCTCGCCGAGGCGGACGAGGCCGAGATCCAGGAGATCATCCGCCCGCTCGGCTTCTACCGGGCCAAGACCCGGGCCATCCGGACCCTGGCCCAGAAGATCGTGGACGACCACGACGGCGAGGTGCCCGGGCGGCTGGAGGACCTCGTCACCCTGCCCGGCGTGGGCCGCAAGACCGCCAACGTGGTGCTCGGCAACGCCTTCGGGATCCCCGGGATCACCGTGGACACCCACTTCGGCCGGCTCGCCCGCCGCTTCGGCTGGACCGCGGAGGAGGACCCGGTCAAGGTCGAGCGGGACGTCGCCGCCCTGTTCGCGCCCCGCGACTGGACCGACCTGTCCCAGCGGCTCGTCTACCACGGGCGGCGCATCTGCCACTCCCGGCGGCCCGCGTGCGGGGTGTGCCCCGTCGCGGACCTGTGCCCGTCCTACGGCGAGGGCCCCACGGACACCGCCCAGGCGGCGGCCCTGCTCAAGTACGAGTTCGCCCCGGGCCGGGAGGAGCTGCTGGAGCTGTTCCTCGCCGGGCGCAGCCGGGCCCAGCTGCAGGCCGACGGCTGGCCCCTGAGCTCGTGAGCGGCACCGACCACCGACGACGCGACCACCGAGGAGGACGACCCGTGGGCGACGCCTACCAGGACCTGCTGCGCGTGGCCCGCAGCGGCCGGCAGCTGCGGATGGAGGACCGCGAGCCGTGGCGGATCGGGCAGATCGACGAGAACTACCGCCGCTCGGCCGTGCTCATCCTCTTCGGCGCGCTCGACGACCTGCCCTCGCGCGCCGCCGAGCACGCGGAGGGCGTGGGCCGGGACCTCGACGTCCTCCTGGTCCAGCGGGCCGCGACGCTGCGCTCCCACCCCGGCCAGGTCGCCTTCCCGGGCGGGCGCCTGGACCCCGAGGACGGGGACCTGCACGAGGTGCTGTCCGTGCCCGGCGGCGAGGTCAGCGCCGCCCACGTGCGCGCGGCCGTCCGCGAGGCAGAGGAGGAGACCGGGCTGGACCCGCACGGGGTGGAGGTGCTCGGCGCCCTGGCCCCGGTGCCCCTGCCGGTCTCCAACCACCTCGTCACCCCGGTGCTGGGCTGGTGGCGGGACGTCTCGCCGGTGGACGTCGTGGACCACGCCGAGTCCTCCCTCGTGTTCCGCGTCCCCGTGCTGGACCTCATCGACCCGGCCAACCGGCACACCGCGACCGTCACGCGCGGCCGGCAGACCTACCGCTCGCCCGCCTTCACGGTCCCCGTGCCCGGCACCGCGTCCACCGTGACCGTCTGGGGGTTCACCGGAGTGCTCCTGGACCGGGTGCTCACGGCGCTGGGCTGGGCCGTGCCCTGGGACACCGGCCGGGACCTGCCCGCACCGCTGTAGCACGCCCGGGGGCATGACGCCGCCCCGGACGCAACATTGCCGGCGCCGCGGCAAGCGGACTTACCATTCCAGGGTCCCCCGTGCCCACGACCCCCCGAGGAGGCTCCCGGTGGCCTCGCCCCCGCCCGGCCCCGAGCGGCCCCGGCTCGCCGAGCAGCTCAGCGCCGCGCGCCGCCGCCGCGGCCTGTCGGTCCGGGCGCTCGCGGCCTCCTGCCGGCTGCCGGCCAGCACCATCCAGGGCTGGCTCAGCGGGGCGCACCTGCCCGGCCCGGCCCTGCGCGAGGAGTTCACGGCCCTGCTGGACGCCCTCGGGCTCACGGACGAGCGCCCCGCGGAGCTGTGGTGGGAGGACGTCAACCGTTCCCGCACCCCGGTCAGGCCGGACTCCACCCCGTACGTGGGCCTGCGCTCCTACCGCCCCGAGGACGAGACGCACTTCTTCGGCCGGACCGCCGAGGTCGCCGTGCTCGGCGAGCGGGTGGTGCGGCTGGCGGACGCCGGCGGACCCCGCATCCTGGCCGTGGTGGGAGCCTCCGGCGCGGGCAAGTCCTCGCTGCTGGGCGCCGGGCTCCTCGGCCGGCTGCGGGCCGAGGGCGGGCCCCTGCACGGGTGGAGCGCCGTGGCCACGACCCCGGGCCTCGACCCGGTGCGCCGGCTCGAGGACGCCGTCGCGGCGGCTCCGGACCTGCTCGTCGTCGACCAGCTGGAGGAGCTCTGGACGGGCGCCCGGGAGGCCGAGGAGCCCGGGCGGTTCCTGGACCGGCTCGCCGCGGCGAGCCGGGACCGGGTGGTCGTCGTCGGCCTCCGGGCGGACTTCTTCGGCACCGCGAGCCGGCACGCCGAGCTGCGCACCGCCCTGGAGCGCCCGGTGCTGCTGGGCGCGCTGACCCGCGAGCAGCTGGAACGGATCGTGGTGGGCCCCGCCGAGGCCGTCGGCGCCCGCGTCTCCCCGGACCTGGTCGGGGTGATCCTGCGGGATGTCGCCCCCCGCGGCACGGAGGCCGGCGTGGGCCTGCTGCCGATGCTCTCCCAGGCGATGCTCGGCACCTGGGAGCACGCCCGCACCCGCGAGCTGACGGTGGCCGACTACCACGCGGCGGGCGGCATCACGGAGGCCGTGGAGCGGCGGGCCGAGAAGGTGCACGCCCGGCTGGGCCCGCGCGAGCGGGAGGTGGCCCGCGCGGTGTTCCTGCGGCTCGTGCGCGTGGTCGGCACCGGGACCTCCGCCACGGTCGTGCGCACCCCGGTGCTCCGGGAGGAGCTGCCGGAGGGCGGGGCGGCCGTGGTCGAGGAGTTCGCCCGCGCCCGGCTGCTGACCATCGACCGGGACGAGATCCAGCTCAGCCACGAGGCCCTGCTGGACCACTGGTCCCGGCTCAGCCGCTGGATCGAGGACAGCCGCCGCGACCTCTACGTCCGCCAGCAGCTGCAGCGGGCCACCCAGATGTGGCTCGCCAACGACCGCGACCCCCTCGCCCTGATCCCGCTGGGCCAGCTCGCCTCCTTCCGGGACTGGACCGGGGACCCGCGCCAGCAGGCGCTCCTGAGCCCGGCCGAGCGCGAGTACCTGGCGGAGAGCGAGCGCCACTACGAGGACGCGCTGGAGCGGCAGAAGCGCAGTGCCCGGGAGATCGAGCGGCGCGGCCACGTGGCCCTCGTCCTGCTCGCCCTGGCCGTCTGCGCGGCCGTGGTGGCCGGGGCGCTGGGCGTCCGTGCGGAGCGCTTCCAGACCGTCGCGGAGACCGCCCGCGACGAGGCGCTCTCCCGCCAGACCGCGCTGGAGGCCTCCCGGATCCGGGGCGAGTCGCCCAACCTCGCCTCGCAGCTGAGCCTCGCGGCCTACCGGATGGCCCCCACCCGGGAGGGCACCTCGGCCCTGATCGACGCCACCGCGGTGAACGCCCCGGAGCGGTGGCTCGGCCCGGACGGCGCGTCCCGGCTCGCGGCGCTGGACGACGGCTCCGTCGTCGCGCGCGCCGCCGGGGACGGCCTGCTGTCCGTGTGGCGGGACAGCGACCGGCTCGCCGAGAACCGGGAGGACCTCGCCGTGGTCGACGGCGCCCCCGGACTGAGCGACGTGGACCTCCTGGCGGTGGACGGGCGGGTGCTCGCGGCGGTGGGCGGGCTCGGGCACGTGAGCCTGTGGGACGTCACCGGGGCGCCGGCCCGGCGGCTGGCCGGGCTCGACGTGGGGGCGGGGACCCCGGTCAACGCGGTCGTCCTCTCGCCCGACGGCCGGCAGCTGCTGGCCGGGGGGCGGGGCGAGGTGCTGCGCTGGTCGATCGAGGACCCCGGCGCCCCGGCGCAGCTGCCGGCCCTGGCGCTGGGGGAGGACGCAGACGTCCTGGCCCTGGCGGCCGCCCCCGACGGAACGGTCTACGCGGGCGGGACGTCCGGGGAGATCACCCGGTACGCCACCGACGGCGCCCGCGCGCAGCGCCTCGACCCGGTGCCGACCGGGCGGGTCGTCCGGGCCCTGGACCTCGCCGACGACGGCGCGCGCCTCGCCGCCGGGCTGAGCGCCCGCGAGCTGCGCCTCTACGACGTCGAGGGGGAGCGGGTCTCCCGCTCCGGGACGCTCACGGACTTCGGCAGCTGGATCAGCGACGTCTCCTTCACCCCGGACGGCGAGGCCGTCGTGGTCGCCAGCTTCGACCAGAACGCCTACGTACACCGGCTCTCCGACCTTACCCGGGTCGACTCCTTCCCGACCGCCGCCCGGGTCACCAGCGCGCTGCGCGTGGGCGAGCGGGTGCTCACCACCTCCCAGGACGGCACCACCCGCTCGTGGGACCGGCGCGGGCCCGTCATCCACCGGCAGGGCGAGCCCGTGTACCAGCTCTCGGTGGACCGGCAGCACACCGTGCTGAGCGCCGTCGGCGTCGGCCCCGACGTCGTGTCCCTCTTCGACCTCTCGGGCGAGGACCCCCGGCCGCTGCCGTCCCCGGAGGCCCCGCCCGGGGAGACCCTCTGGTACGCGGGGGCCGTGGCCCCCGACGCGTCGCTCGTCGCGGGGGGCACCGAGGACGGGGACGTCCTCGTGTGGCCCCTGGACGGGGGCCGCCCGGAGGAGCCGGAGCGCGCCGCGGCCATCGAGGCGGGCATCACGGGCGCGGACGTCACGACGGACGCCGGCACGATCGCGGCGTGGTCCGAGGTGGGCTCCGAGATCGCCCTCCTGCGCCGCGGCCCCGATGCGCCGCTCCGGCGGGTGGCCACGATCCCCGTCCCCGGCACGGAGGCGGCCCGGTTCGACGCGGACGGCACCCTGTTCGCCGCCGCGGACGACACCAACGGCGTGGAGCTGTGGGACGTGTCCGACCCCGCCGCCCCGCGGTGGGCCGCGGGGCTGGCCCTCGACTCCGTGGCCACCTCGATCGCGTTCTCCCCGGTGGCCGACCTCCTGGCCGTGGGCACGGAGGCGGGCCGGGTGCGGCTCTGGGACGTCGCGGACCCGTCCGACCCCCACCCCGTGGGCGAGACCTCGGACGCCCTGTCCTCCGTCAAGGGCCTGCAGTTCTCCGCGGACGGCACCCTGCTGGCCGGGGCCTCCGGCGACAAGTTCGTGTGGATGTGGACCGTGGGCGCCGCGGACCTCGACGTCTACGCGGCCCTGTCCGCCTCCGGCGACCGGATGAACGACGTGCGGTTCGTGGGGGACCGGCTGGTCGCCACCGGCGACGACGGCGTGGTGCGCAGCTGGCTGGTCCGGGCCGAGGACGCGGTCGAGGCGGTCTGCGCCAACCGGGGCGACCCGATCACGGAGGACGAGTGGCGCCGGCACGTGACCGGCGCCCCCTACCGGGACCTGTGCTGAGGCCCCTGCTGCGACCTGGGCCGGGGCGGCCTACTTGGCGTCCGCGTAGGACTCCACCACGGCCACGCTGACGGGGAACTCCACCGGGATCCGCCCGAACACCAGCCGGGCCGCCCGCTCCGCGCACTCGCGGACCAGCCCGGCGGCCCGCTCGGCGTCCTCCCGCGCGCAGTGCAGCACGACCTCGTCGTGCAGGAAGAACACGAGCTCGGCGTCGACCGCCTCCCGCGCCAGCGCCGAGCGGATGGCGCCCATCCAGCACACGGCCCACTCGGCGGCCGTGCCCTGGACCACGAAGTTGCGGGTGAACCGGCCCTGCCCTCGGGCCATCGCCCCGGCGCGCCGCTCGGCCTCCTCGGTGGCGGTGTCCCGCTGCGTCGCGTCCCACGCCGGGCCCGGCAGCGGGGACCAGCGGCCCAGGTGCGTGCGGACCTGTCCGCCCGTCTCGCCCACCCGGGCGGCCTGCTCCACGTAGTCCACGGCGCGGGGGAACATCCGCGCGAGGTGCGGCATGAGCCGGCCCGACTGGCCCGTGGTGGCCCCGTACATCGCGCCCAGCATGGCCACCTTCGCCTGGGGGCGCTCGGTCAGCTCCGAGCCCCGCTCCTCGCCGAGGTCGGCGATGGCCTGGTAGAGGTCCCTGCCGCGGGACGCGGCGGCCAGGGCGTCGTCGTGGGCCAGCGCCGCCAGCACGCGCGGCTCGAGCTGGGCCGCGTCCGCCACCACGAGCACGCGCCCGGGATCCGCCCGCACGGCGTCCCGCACCACGTGCGGGATCTGCAGGGCGCCCCCGCCGCGGGCCGACCAGCGGCCGGTGACCACCCCGCCCACCACGTACTCCGGGCGGAAGCGGCCGTCCCGCACCCACGTGGCCAGCCAGTGCCACCCGTTGGCGCTGAGCAGCCGCGCCTGCTTCTTGTGCTCCAGGACGGGCTCGATCAGGGCCTGGCGCCGGGCCGCCAGGCCGGGCACGGCCCGCGCCCACTCGACGAGCTCCCACTGCCGGGTGCTCGTCACGTCGATCCCCGCCGCCCGCATCGCCTTGAGCAGCTCCTGCGGGGAGTCCGGGTTCAGCCCCGGCGCGTGCAGCGTCTCCCGCAGCCGGGCCACGGTCTCCTCCATCCGCGGGGGGCGCTCCCCGGGCGCCGGCTCGGGGCCCAGGGCGTCCTCCAGCAGGGCCCGGTGGACGTCCTCCCGCCAGGGCACCCCGGCGTGCTGCATCTCCGCGGCGATCAGCGCGCCCTGGGACTCCGCGGCCAGCAGCAGGGTCAGCCGGCGGGCGTCCACCGCGCCGGCCACCGCGGCGAGCTGTGCCCGCAGCTCGGCGACCAGCACGGCCGCGTCGGGACCCGTGGCGCGGGGGAGGTCGAACAGGCTCGACTGGTCCTCGGCGGGGGACGGCGGCGGGAGCAGCCCGGGCGCCTCGTCGGCGGGCAGCGGCGGCAGCACCGGTTCGTAGGGCAGCGGGCCGTCGACGCCGGACCCGTGGGCGGTGGCGGCCGTGGCGAGGATCGCCTGGCACAGCCGCAGGTCGTGGCAGCGCTCCACCCGGACGCCGGCGGCCAGCAGCTGCGGGTAGACGGCGCCCGTGCGCTCCCAGGTCCAGCGCGGCGGCGTGGACCCGGCGCGCCGGGCGGCCTCCTCGCGGTCGGCGACGAACGCGGCCAGCTCCCCGGCGGGCACGTCGACGCCGGGCCCGTCCGGGTCCCCGGAGCCCGTCAGGTCCTGGACCCGGTGCCCGCCCCGGCCGTCCTGTGCTGGTCCCACCACGATGTGCATCCGGCCATTGTCCTGCACGGGTCCGTCACGCTACGCCGGTGCCCGGACTGCACACGCCCGCGGGGCCGCCGGAAGCCCGCCGCCCGTCCACACCGGCGCCCCCGCCGGGCCGGACCGGTGCCGCCCGCCGGGACAGTGGGGCCATGAGCACCGCCGCCCACCTCTCCGCCCCGGCCCCGCCGCATCCGGGCACCGCGGTCCGCGCGCGCACCGTGCGCCTCGTCAGCGAGGACGCCGGGCTGCGCGCCACGGTCGAGCGCGTCTGCGCGGCCGCCGGCGCCGACCTGCTGGCCGATCCGCCCGGCGCGGCGGCGGCCACCGCGCCGGGCACGCTCGCGGACACCGAGCTCGTGGACGTGCGCCACGCCGTGCGGGGGCGGGTCCGTCCGGGCACGGTGCTCGTGGGCCGGCCCGAGGACCCCGGGATCTGGGACCGGGCGGCCGACCTCGGCGGCTGCGCCGTGGCCGTGCTGCCCGACGCCGCCGGATGGCTCGCCGACCTGCTCACCGCCCGGCCCGGCGGCCCCGCCGGTCCCGGCGGCACGGGCCGGGTGCTGGGCGTGCTGGGCGCCGTGGGCGGGGCCGGCACGTCCACGCTGGCGTGCTGGCTCGCCGACCGCGCCGCGCACGAGGACCGGCCGGCCGTCCTCGTGGACGCGGACCGCGCCGGCTGCGGCATCGACGTCCTGCTGGGCCTCGAGGACCAGGACGGTCTGCGCTGGCCGGACCTGCTCCGGATCGCCGGGACGGTGCACGCCGAGCAGCTGTGGCCGGCCATGGCCCGGACCGGACAGCTGCGCTGGCTCTCCTGGGACCGCTCCCAGCCGGACGGAGCCGCCGCGCCGTACGCCGGCGTGCTCGAGGCGCTGCGCCGGGCGGCCGCCCTCGTCGTCGTGGACCTGGGCCGGGCGGGGGCGGGCACGGCGGACACCGCGGCCCTGTGCGACGAGGTCCTCGTGCTCACGCCCCGGACGGTGCGCGGCGTGCTGGCCGCGCGGTGGGCCGCCGGTTCCCTGGCGGGCGCCAGTGCCCGCCTGGTGCCGGCCGGGCTCAACGTGGCCGACGTGGACGACGCCCTCGCCGCCGCCACGACCGGTCTGCCCGTCGCCGGCTCCCTGCGCTTCTCCGGCGCGGTGCCGGAGGCCGCCGAGACGGGCCGGCTGCTCGAGGCGGGCCGCTCCCGGCGGCTCGCCCGGGACGTGGCGGGCCTGCTCGAGGCCGTGGGGGCCGCCCCGTGAGCGCCGCGCTGCCGGCCGCCCTGCTCGACGACGTGCGGGACCGGCTGCTGGCCGCCCCCGGGCCGGTCACGGACACCGACATCGCCGCGGCCGTGCGCGCGAGCGGCCGGGTGCTCGGGGCCGCCGGCACCCTGCGGGCGGTGCAGGCCGTGCGCGCCGAGCTGACCGGTCTCGGTCCGCTCGAGCCGCTGCTGCCGCACCGGGGTCTCACCGACGTCTACGTCAACGGGCCGGACCAGGTCTGGCTCGAGACCGAGGCCGGGGTGCGCCGCGTCCCGTCCCCCTTCCGCACCGACGCCGAGGTGCGCGCCCTGGCCGTGCGCCTGGTCACCGCCGCAGGACGCCGCCTCGACGCCGCCCACCCGTGCGTGGACGTCCAGACGGCCGCCGGCTACCGGGTGCACGCCGTCCTCCCGCCGATCTCCACGGGCGGGACCCTGCTCTCCGTCCGCTTCCGCAGCACGAGGACCCTGTCCCTGCAGGACCTCGTGGCGGCGGGGACCGTCCACCCCGGCACCGCCGAGCTCCTCGTGGGCGCCGTGCGCTCGGGCGCCAACTTCCTGGTCAGCGGCGCCACCGGGGCGGGGAAGACGACCGTCCTCAACGCCCTGCTCTCCTGCTCCCCGGCGCACGAGCGGATCGTGCTCATCGAGGACGCCGCCGAGCTTCGGCCCGAGCACCCCCACGTGGTCGGTCTCCAGGCGCGGCACGCCAACACCGAGGGCGCGGGCAGCATCGACCTGGCGGAGCTCGTCCGGCAGGCCCTGCGGATGCGGCCCGACCGGCTCGTGGTGGGCGAGTGCCGCGGCGCCGAGGTGCGCGAGCTCCTCACGGCCCTGAACACCGGCCACGCGGGGGCGGGCACCGTGCACGCCAACTCCGCCGAGGCGGTCCCCGCCCGGCTCTCGGCCCTGGGCGCCCTGGCCGGGATGAGCCGGGAGGCCGTGACGCTGCAGGCCGCGAGCGCCCTGGACCTGGTCGTCCACGTGGCCCGGGCGGGCGGGCGCCGAGAGATCCGGGCGGTGTCCCTGCTCGAGGACCGGGCCGGCGCCCTCGTCTCCGTGCCCGCGGCGGTCCGGTCCCACGACGGCGTGCGCCGCGGCCCGGGCTGGGACGGGCTGTGCGCCCTGCTCGACCACCGGCCCGACCGAACGCCCGGCGACGCGTCCGACCGCTCGCCCGACCGTTCGCCCCACCCCGGCGGGGACCTCGCGGGAGGCCGGCCGTGAGCACGGTCCTCGTCCTCTGCCTCGCCCTCTGCCTGTGCCTCGCCGGGGGCGCCGCGGTGCTGGTCGCGGGTCCGGGCCACCGCGTCCGGTCGGCCGCGAGGGCGGGCGCCGGCACCGTCGTCCCGGTCCGGTGGTGGGCCCGGTTCGCCCGGGACGCCGAGACGGAGGCCGCCGAGTGGATCGCGCTGCTGCGCCGGCTCGCGGCGCTGCTGGAGGCGGGCCGGTCCCCGGCGGCCGCGTTCGAGGGAGCGGGGCCCGGGGGCCGCGCCGCCCGCACGGGCACCGGCCGGCACCTCGAACTGCTGTGCACGTCCGTGGCGGCCGCCGCCCGCCTGGGGCTGAGCGTCTCGACCGCCCTGGCGGGGGTGCCGGCCCCGGAGCTGGGCCACCGCGCGCTGGAGCGGCGGGCCGTCGCCACCACCGCCGAGCTCTCCCTGTGCTGGGAGGTCTCCGAGCGCACCGGCGCGCCCCTCGCCGCCCTGCTCGGCGGCCTCGCCGACGCCCTCGAGGCGGAGCTCGACGCCGAGGCCGCACGCGGCACCGCCCTGGCCGGCCCCCGCTCCACCGTCCGGATCCTGACCTGGCTCCCGGTGCTCGGCATCGGACTGGGCATGCTCATGGGCGTCGACCCGCTGCGCACGCTGCTCACCACCCCGTGGGGGCTGGCCGCCCTCGTGGCCGGCGCTGCGCTCACGGGCCTCGGCCGGGTGTGGACGCGCACCCTGATCAGCCGCGCCGAGGCGGTGGGTGCGCGATGACCGCCCTCGCAGCGCCCGCCGCCGGGCTGCTCCTGGTGGCGGCCGTGGCGCTGGCGGCGCTCCCGTCCCGAGCCCGGCTGCCGGGAACGCCCCGTCCGGCCGCGGCCCGCCGCCGCCCGCCGGGACCGCACGTCTCCGCCGGCGTCCTCGTGGAGCTCACCGCCGCCATGCTGGACGCCGGTCTGCCGCTCGCGGAGGCCGTGGCGGTGCTGGGCGGGTGCCGGACGGACGCCACCGGCGCCGCCCTCGAAGGCGTGGGCTCCCGGATGCGGCTCGGGCTGCCCTGGCACACGGCGTGGACCTCGGCGGGCGAGCTGCCCACGCACCTGGCCGACTACCGCGAGGCGCTCACGTTCACCGCGACGTCCGGGGCGCCGTCGGCCCGGAGCCTGCGCTCGCAGGCCGCCCAGGTCCGGCGTGCCGCCTACCGGCGGGCCGAGCGCGCCGCGGAGTCGCTGTCCGTCCAGCTCGTGCTGCCCCTGGGCCTGTGCTCCCTGCCGGCCTTCGTCTGCTGGGGCGTCCTGCCGGTCGTGATGGGGCTCGTGCCCGAGGTGTTCGGATGACCCGCCGCGCCCGGAGCCGCGGGCCCCCGGCCGCCGGGGCGTTCCCCGTCCGCCCCTGCGCCCTCGAGGACCGGCCCGGCGCCGCTGCGCTGCGCCGTCCGCCGTCCTCCGGCGGGCCCTGCCGCCCGTCCGGCACCGGCTCGGCGAGTGCTGCTCGCCCAGTGCTGCCCGGCCCGTGCTGCCCGGCCAGTGCCGGCCGTCCGGCACCTGCTCACCCCGCACCAGTTCGCTCCGCACCGAAAGGAACCATCATGTCCCAGCACCAGATCACCGCCTCCCGTCCCGCCCGGAAGCGCCGCAGCCCCTCCGGGCCCGGCCTGGAGGTCGCCGCCGGGGGCCGCCCGGTCGCACCGTCCGCCCGCCGGGCCACCGGCGCCCCGCCCCGCCCGCTCGTCCGGGCCGGGGACCCGGACCTCGGTGCGACCACCGTGGAGTACGCCATGGTCGTGCTCGCCGCGGCGGCCTTCGGCGGGGTCATGGCCGCGGTCCTCTCCTCCGGCCAGGTGCGCGAGCTCCTGACCGCGATCATCGAGAAGGCGCTCGGCGTCTGAGCGGCTGCTCCCGCGGGGTCCGTGGTGCCGTCCCCGGCGCCGCGGACCCCGCGGGAGCGTCCTCCCCGTCCGTCCTGGCCGCCGGTCCCAGCAACCCGAGCCGCCGTGCGCCCTGCCCGTGAGGAGTCCACCATGCCCGCCCACCGCCCCCGATGCTCATCCCGTGGTCGGTCTCGTCCGCCGTCCCGACCCCGTTCCCGTGCTTCCCGGTGGCGTGTCGGTTCCCGCCTCCGTCCGTGGTCGCCGCGCGGCCCCAGGTCCCGGTCCGCGCCGCGGCCGGTGCCGCCGGACCGCGGCGCCGTCACCGCCGAGACGGCCGTGCTGCTGCCCGCCCTCGTGCTGCTCCTGGCCGTGCTCCTCGCGGCCGCCGCGGCCGGGATGACCCTGATCCGCTACGAGGAGGCCGCGCGGGCCTCGGCCCGGGCCGCCGCCCGCGGCGAGAGCGCCGCCGTGGTCCGCTCCACGGCGCTGCGCGTGGCCGGGGAGGACGCCGCGATCCGCCTGGGCGGGAACGCGGGGACGGCCACGGTCACCGTCACCGGCCCCGCCCCCGGCATCCTCGGGACCTGGGGCGGCTGGGAGCTGCGCGCGGACGCCTCCGCCGAGACGGAGGGGGCCGGAGCGGCCGATGGGCACGGTGGCTGAGCCCGCGGTGCCGGGCATCCCGGGGCGGCCCGACCGCTGTCCGGACCGCGACGGCGACCGGGGGAGCGGCACCGTGCACGCGCTGACGCTCACCCTGGTGCTCGGCGTGCTGCTGGTGGCCGTGCTGCTGCTGGCCCAGGCGGGGATCGCGACCCACCGTGCCGGCAAGGCCGCCGACCTCGCGGCGCTCGCCGCCGCCGACACCGCCCGGGGCCTCGTGGCCGGCGACCCGTGCGGCGCCGCCGAGCGCGTGGCCCGGGACAACGGGGCACGGCTCGAGCGGTGCGCGCTCGTGGAGCCGGAGCGGGTCGTCGTGGACGTGCGCACCGCCGTGGCCCTGGACGGGCCGCTCGCCCGCTTCGGGGCCGCCCGCGGCGTGTCCCAGGCCGGGCCCCCGGAGGCCGCCCGTGCGCCGTGAGGACTCAGGCGCGGGGGGCGTCGTGCAGCACCGCGTCGATCAGCCGCACGGCGCCGGCCTTGTCCAGCGGGTTGTTGCGGTTGCCGCACTTCGGCGACTGCACGCAGGACGGGCACCCATGCTCGCACTCGCACGAGGAGATCGCCTCCCGGGTGGCGCCCAGCCACGCGACGGCCGTGGCGTAGCCGCGCTCCGCGAACCCCGCCCCGCCCGGGTGGCCGTCGTAGACGAACACCGTGGGCAGCTCCGTGTCGGCGTGCAGCGCGGTCGAGAGCCCGCCCACGTCCCAGCGGTCGCACGAGGCCACGAGCGGCAGCAGGCCGATCGCGGCGTGCTCGGCCGCGTGCAGCGCCCCGGGGACGTCGGGCTCCTCGATCCCCGCGCCGGTCAGCACGGGGCCCGGCACGGTGAACCACACGGACTTCGTGAACAGGTCGCGGGCCGCGAGGTCCAGGGGCTCCTCGCCCAGCACCTCGTTGGAGATCACGGCCTTGCGCTGGAACGAGACCACTTTCGTGGTGACCTGCACCTGGCCGAAGTGGACGGTCACCGGCCCCCAGCGCTCCGAGCGCTCCTCGGCGACCACGCTCACCTGCGTGATGTCCCGCGCGGTGGTGTAGAAGTCGGGGTTCGCCCGCGTCACGGCGGCCACCGAGCCCGCCTCGTCGAGCTCGTCCACGATGTAGGTCCGGCCCTGGTGCACGTACACGGCCCCCGGGTGGGCCTGGTAGTGGGACTGGGGGGAGTCCATCGTGCCGAGCACCGCGCCGGTGTCCGTCTCGATGATCCGGATCGGCCCGCCGCCGTCCGAGCGCAGCGACACCATCCCGGCCGCGGACTGGGGGTGCGTCCAGAACCAGCCGTTCGGCCGGCGGCGCAGGTGCCCGCTGGCCACGAGCGAGCCGAGCACCTCCGGCGCGGTGGGCCCGAAGCTGTCGATCTCCTCCGCGCGCAGCGGCTGCTCGGCCGCGGCCGCGCACAGGTGCGGGGCCAGCACGTAGGGGTTGGAGGGGTCGAACACCGTGGCCTCGACGTCGACGTCGAAGATCGCCTCCGGATGGTTCACGAGGTACGTGTCGAGGGGGTCGTCGCCCGCCACGAAGGCGGCCAGGGCCTCCTGCCCGGCCCGGCCCGCCCGGCCGATCTGCTGGAAGAAGGACGCCCGGGTGCCGGGCCATCCGGCCACGACCACGGCGTCCAGCCCGGCCACGTCGATGCCGAGCTCGAGCGCGGACGTGCTCGCGATCCCGAGCAGCCGCCCGTCCCGCAGCGCCTCCTCGAGCTCCCGGCGCTCCTCGGGGAGGAACCCGGAGCGGTAGGCCGCCACCCGGTGGGCCAGCGAGGGGTCGACCTCCTCCAGCTGCCGGTGGGCGATCTGGGCGATCGTCTCCGCGCCGCGGCGGGACTTGATGAACGCGATGGTGCGGACCTGGCGGAGCACCAGGTCGGTGAGCATGTCGGCGGTCTCGGCCAGGGCGGTGCGGCGCACCGGGGCGTCGTTCTCGCCGCCGCCGTCGGTCTGCTCCGGCTCCCAGAGCACCACGGTGACCGGTCCGTGCGGGGAGAAGTCCGTGGTCACCGGCGTCACCTCGGCCTCGGGGACGCCGACGAGGCGGGCGAAGGAGGCGTGCGGCTCGAAGGAGGTCGCGGACGCCCCGATGAAGACGGGGTCCGCGCCGTAGAGACGGCAGATCCGGCGCAGCCGCCGCATGAGGTTGGCCACGTGCGAGCCGAAGACACCCCGGTAGGAGTGGGCCTCGTCCACCACGACGTACTTCAGGCGGCGGAAGAACCGGGACCAGCGCGCGTGGTTGGGCAGCACCCCGTAGTGCAGCATGTCCGGGTTGCACAGCACCACGTCGGCGTGGTCCCGGACCCACCGGCGCTCCGCTGGGTCGGTGTCGCCGTCGTAGGTCGCGGCGCGCAGGGTCGGCAGGCCGAGGGCGTCCAGGCCCTTGAGCTGGTCGGCGGCCAGGGCCTTGGTGGGGGACAGGTAGAGGGCCGTGGCCTCGTCCGGGTGGTGGATCATGCCCGGGTTCGCCAGCGCCGCGAGCCGGCCGCGGTGCACGGCGTCGGCCACGGGCGCCTGGTAGGCGAGGGACTTCCCGGACGCGGTCCCCGTGGCGACCACCACGTGTCGGGGGGCCAGCACCGCCTGGACCTGGTGCAGGTACGGCGCGTGCACGCCGAGCCGTTCCCAGGCCGCGACCACGTCCGGGTGCAGGTGCTCGGGCCACGGGACCGTCACGGCGTCCCGGTCGGGCATCTCCCGGACGTGCCGCACCTGCTCCGGCGCGTCGCCGCGGCCGAGCAGGGGGATCAGGGAGACGTGGTCGGAGGACGGCACCGGTTCATTGTGCCACCGCCGCCCCGGCGGCCCCACCGGCGGGGCGGCCGCCGGGAGCCGCCAGGGCAAAGGCGCTCGGTGCTGTCCCGGCGGCTCCGTGCGGCGCCGCGGCGCGGTGGCGCCCTGCCGCTGCGGCGCGTCTCAGCCCTGCGTGTCCGCGCCCCGGGTCCGCCGGTGCACGCGGGCCTCCCACGGCCGCAGCAGCCCCTCGTCGCCGGGGACCACGCCGTCGGGGCGGTTGCCGATCAGCAGCTCGGCGCCGGCCCAGCCCTCGGGCAGTTCGGTGCGGACCTCCTCGCCCGAGACGTTGGCGAGCACCAGCAGCTCGACGTCCCCGAGCCGCCGGGTGAAGGCGTAGAGCTGCTCGTGGTGGGGGGCCAGCATGGTGAAGTCGCCCAGGGCGACCACGGGCTCGGTGTGCCGCAGCTCGATGAGTCGCCGGTAGTGGTGGAACACCGAGTGCGGCTCGGCCCGGGCGGCCTCGGCGTTGACCTCGTCGTGGTTCGGGTTGACCGCGATCCACGGGGTGCCGGTGGTGAACCCGGCGTTCGCGCCCGCGGTCCACTGGACCGGGGTGCGGGCGTTGTCCCGGCTCGACCAGCGCAGTCCGCGCAGCACCCCGGCGGGGTCCGCGCCGGCGGCCACGGCGTGGCGGTAGTGGTTGACCGACTCGATGTCGCGGAAGTCCTCGATCGTCTCGAACGGTGCGTTGGTCATGCCCAGCTCCTCGCCCTGGTACACGTAGGGCGTGCCGCGGTGCAGGTGCAGCAGGGTGGCCAGGCAGGTCGCGGAGGCCACCCGGTGCTCGGGGCTGTCGTCGCCGAAGCGGGAGACCGCGCGGGGCTGGTCGTGGTTGTTCCAGTACAGGGAGTTCCAGCCGACCTCCTCCAGGCCCTCCTGCCAGCGGCCCAGCGAGGCCTTCAGGTCCGTCAGGCGCAGCGGCTCGGGGTCGAACTTCCCGCCGGGCCCGTGGTCGAGGCCCACGTGCTCGAACTGGAAGACCATGTCCACCTCGGCGCGGGCCGGATCGGTGAAGAGCTGGGCCTGCTCCACGGTGACGCCGGGCATCTCGCCCACCGTGATGAGCTCGGCGTCCCGGCCGGCGAAGACCTCGCGGTGCATCTCCTGGAGGAACTCGTGGATCCGGGGACCGCACAGGTAGGACGCGGAGCCGTCGCCCCAGGGCGTCCCGTCCACCGGGGGCCCGTCGTGCAGGTGGCCGTCCTCGGCGACGTCCTTGCTGATCATGTTGATGACGTCCATGCGGAAGCCGTCCACGCCGCGGTCCAGCCACCAGCGCATCATGGCGTGGACGGCCTGCCGCACCTCGGGGTTCTCCCAGTTCAGGTCCGGCTGCTTGCGGGAGAACAGGTGCAGGTAGTACTCCCCGGAGGCCTCGTCCAGCTCCCAGGTGGAACCCGAGAAGAAGCTCTGCCAGTTCGTCGGCTCCGCGCCCGGCGCGCCGGCCTCCATCCCCCGGCGGGGAGCGCGCCACCAGTACCAGTCCCGTTTCGGCGAGTCCGGCGAGGAGCGGGACTCGACGAACCACGGGTGCTCGTCGGAGGTGTGGTTGACCACGAGGTCCATCACCAGTTTCATGCCGCGGGCGTGCACCGCCCCGAGCAGCTCGTCGAACTGCTCGAGGGTGCCGAAGACCGGGTCGATGTCCTGGTAGTCGCTGATGTCGTAGCCGTTGTCGTCCTGCGGGGAGGAGTAGATCGGGGACAGCCAGACGACGTCCACGCCCAGGTCCTGCAGGTGGTCGAGGTGGGCGATGATGCCCCCGAGGTCGCCGATCCCGTCGCCGTCGGAGTCCGCGAAGGAGCGGGGGTAAATCTGGTAGACGACCGCGTCGGTCCACCACGCGGGGGTCTCCCCGGCGCCGCTGCCGGTGCCGGGCCGCTGCGCGGTGATGTCCTGCTGCTGGGTGCGGGTGCTCATTCGGCTGCTCCTCGGGTGACGCCGCTGACGACCGCCCGTCGGCAGGCAACGGCCCCCGGCGTGGCGGCGTCGTCGTGCAGCCGCGAGCGGTCTCGATACCCGACCAGTCTGCTCGAACGGAGTGCGCCGGCAACACCGCCGAGCCCGAACCGGAAGCAACATAAATACACGCGTGATATGTTCGAATCAACACCCCGAGGGTGGCGTCGGTCCGCGTGCCGCACTGCACTCCACCGCACGGACGGCTCGACGAACCCGGAGAACGGATGACCGAGATGCTCCCCGACCGCCGACGGCGGGAGATCCTCGACCGCGTGCGCGCCTCCGGTGCGGTGCGGGTCGCGGACCTGGTCGCCGAGCTGGGCGTGTCCGACATGACGGTGCGCCGGGACCTGGACCGGCTGGCTCGGGACGGGGAGCTGCAGAAGGTCCACGGCGGGGCGAAGCTGCCGGCGGGATCCTCCGCGGCCGAGCCCGGATTCACGCACAAGTCCGAGCTGCAGCTGCCGGAGAAGGCGGCCATCGCCGCCGCCGCCGAGGCGATGGTGCGACCGGGCATGTCCGTCTCGCTGAACTCCGGGACCACCACCTTCGCGCTGGCCCGGGCCCTGCGCCGCGTCAGCGACATCACGGTGGTGACGAACTCCCCGCGGATCGCGGACGTGCTCCAGGACGCGCCCGCCACGGGGCAGACGGTGGTCCTGCTGGGCGGGGTGCGGACGCCCTCGGACGCCCTGGTGGGCCCGCTGGCCACCGCGGCCCTGCGCACCCTGCACGTGGACCTGGCCTTCCTGGGCGTGCACGGGCTGTCCGAGCGCGACGGGCTGACCACTCCGAACATGATGGAGGCCGAGATCAACCGCCTCTTCCTGGAGCGCTGCGACCGCAGCGTGGTGCTGGCCGACTCCACGAAGTGGGGCCTGTCCGGCCTGTACCGCATCGCCGGTCTCGAGGAGGTCGACACGGTCGTGACCGACGACGGTCTGGGCGCCGCCGACCGCGAGACCCTGAGCCAGCACGTCCCCGACCTGCGACTGGAGCCCGTCCGATGACCTCTCCCGCCCCCGCCGAGCGCGCCGCCGCACTGCTGATCGCGCACTGGACCCACCACCTCGCCGACGGGCGGGAGGCCGTGTTCTTCTCCGACCGCGGCACCCCGCCCGTGGAGCACGTGGTGGACCGCCGGCCCCTGGACGCCCGGTCCGGTGGCGGTGAGGTGCGCTTCGACCGGCTGACGGGGGAGTGGGTGGCGGTGGCCGCCCACCGGCAGGCGCGCACCTACCTGCCCCCGGCCGACCAGTGCCCGCTGTGCCCGTCCGTGGGCGGTCGGGAGTCGGAGATCCCCGTCGAGGACTTCGACGTGGTCGTCTTCGAGAACCGCTTCCCCTCGCTGGGCCCGGAGCTGGCCGAGCTGCCGGACCCGCGACAGGTGGGGGAGCGGTCCCTGTGGGGAGTCCCGTCCCCGGCCGTGGGGCGGTGCGAGGTGGTGGTGTTCACCCCGGAGCACCAGGGCTCCTTCGCGTCCCTGTCCTCCGAGCGGGCGCGCACCGTGGTGGAGGCCTGGGCCCAGCGCACCGAGGAGCTCTCGGCCATGGCCGGGGTCCGGCACGTGTTCCCGTTCGAGAACCGGGGTGAGCAGATCGGGGTGACCCTGCACCACCCGCACGGGCAGATCTACGGCTATCCCTATCCGGCCCCGCACGCGGCCCGGCTCGCGGCCCGCTCCCGGGCGCACCTCGAGGCCACGGGGCGGACGCTGATGGGCGAGGTCCTGGCCGACGAGACCGCCGCCGGGGACCGGATGGTGCTGGCGGGCGAGCACTTCTCGGCCTATGTGCCCTACGCCGCGCGGTGGCCGCTGGAGGTCCACCTCGTCCCGCACCGGCAGGTCCCCGACCTGGCGGCGCTGACCGGGGCCGAGCGGGACGAGCTGGCGGTCCTCTACCGCGATCTGGTGCAACGGGTGGACCGGCTCTACGACACGCCGACCCCCTACATCGCCGCCTGGCACCAGACCCCCGTGAACACGGCGGACCGGGAGGCCGGGCGGCTGCACCTGCAGCTCACCAGCCCGCGCCGGGCCGAGGACAAGCTGAAGTTCCTGGCCGGCTCCGAGGCCGCCATGGGGGCGTTCATCAACGACGTCACCGCCGAGCAGACCGCCGCACGCCTGAGGGAGGCCGCACGATGACCGGACAGCACACCCCCCAGCCGGCCGCTCGGCAGGCAGGCCAGGACGACGCCGCCCGGGCGGAGGAGCTCTCCCGCCGCTTCACCGAGGTCTACGGCCACGCCCCGGACGGGGTGTGGCGTGCCCCGGGGCGGGTGAACCTCATCGGGGAGCACACCGACTACAACGACGGCTTCGTGCTGCCCTTCGCCATCGACCGCTCGGCGATGGTCGCCGTCCGGCTGCGCCGGGACGCGGAGCAGGGGCGGCGGACCGGGCAGGGCGAGGACGCGATCCGGCACGACGTCGTCGACCTGGCCTCCACGTACGCCCCCGACGGCGGGGGGCTGTCCCGGGCCCGGTTCCGGATCCCCGGGCTCGCCCCCGGGGCGGTCGGCGGCTGGGGGGCGTACCCGGCCGGCGTGGTGCACGTGCTCGCCGGCCTCGACGGGGTGGAGGTGCCCGGGTTCGAGCTGCTGCTGGACTCGACCGTCCCCGTGGGCGCGGGCCTGTCCTCCTCGCACGCCGTGGAGGTCGCCACGATCGTGGCCCTGAACGACCTGCTCGGACTGGATCTGGACCGGCCGGCGATGGCGCGGCTGACGCAGCGGGCGGAGAACGAGTTCGTCGGCGCCCCGACCGGGATCATGGACCAGTCGGCCTCCCTGCGCGGCCGGGCCGGCGCGGCGCTGTTCCTGGACTGCCGCACCCAGGAGGCCGAGCTCGTGCCGCTGCCGGTGGCCCGGCACGGGCTCGCCGTCCTGGTGGTCGACACGAAGGTCGCCCACTCCCACGCCGACGGCGGCTACGCCGCCCGGCGCGCCTCCTGCGAGCGCGGGGCCGCCGCCCTCGGAGCGGTCTCCCTGCGCGACGTCCCGGACGGGACCGACCTGAGCGGACTGGACGAGGAGACCGCCCGCCGGGTCCGGCACGTGCTCAGCGAGAACCGCCGGGTCCTGGAGGCGGTCCGGCGGCTGCGGGCCGGGGACGTCCGGGGCATCGGGGAGCTGCTGGTCGCCTCCCACGCCTCGATGCGGGACGACTACGAGATCTCCTGCCCCGAGCTCGACCTCGCCGTCGACGCGGCCCTGGCCGCCGGGGCCGCCGGCGCACGGATGACCGGCGGGGGCTTCGGCGGCTCCGCGATCGCCCTCGTGCCCGCGGCGCGGGCGGAGCAGGTCGGGAACGCGGTCGCCGAGGCCTTCGCGGACCGGGGTCACCGGGCGCCGGACGTCTTCGTCGTCGTGCCGGGGGAGGGTGCCGGCCGGGTGCGGTGAGGCGCGGATCCTCCGCAGGACGACGTCGGTGGCACCGCGCCACTGCTCCTCGGCCCCGGGCCCACTGGGCCCGGGGCCGGCGTCATCGCAGGGCGCACTCTTGACGTGCAGTGTGATCTGGATCATCCTTGTGTTCAAGATATAAACACAGTTGCCAGCATATGGCAACGGTCCGGCCGGCCGGGCTCCTCGCGAACCCGTCCACCCGCCGGTGCACCTCTCTCCAGCTCCGCTCACGTCCCGTGCCCCCGCCGTCCGGGGTGCCCTCAGCGAAGGACCTCCCATGCACAACGCTCCTCCACCGGCCGCGGCCGCGACCCACGGCAAGACCCCGAAGAAGGCGGCCCTGGCCAGCTGGATCGGCTCCGCCCTGGAGTACTACGACTTCGCCGTCTACGGGACGGCCGCCGCCCTGGTGCTCAACCACCTGTTCTTCCCGGCCGACACGTCCCCCGGGGTGGCGATCCTGCTGTCGATGGGCACCGTGGGCGTCGCCTATGTCGTCCGGCCCCTGGGGGCCCTCATCATGGGTCCCCTCGGCGACCGGTTCGGGCGCAAGTTCGTGCTGATGCTGACCCTGTTCATGATGGGCGCCGGCACCTTCGCCGTCGGCTGCCTGCCGACCTACGACCAGGCCGGGCTGCTGGCCCCGGCCCTGCTCGTGACCTGCCGTGTCATCCAGGGGCTGTCGGCCTCCGGCGAGCAGGCCAGCGCGATCTCGGTCTCGCTGGAGCACTCCGAGGAGCACCGGCGGGCCTTCACCACGAGCTGGACGCTGCAGGGCACCCAGTTCGGCACCCTCCTCGCCACCGCCGTCTTCATCCCCTTCACGCTCGTGCTCACCGAGGAGCAGCTGTTCAGCTGGGGCTGGCGGGTCCCGTTCTGGCTCTCCGCCGTCGTGGTGGTCGTGGCCTATCTGATCCGCCGCCACCTGGAGGAGCCGCCCGCCTTCGAGCAGGCCCGGGCCGTGCTGCCCGGCGAGAAGCCGGCCACCCCCCTCGCCCTGATGTTCAAGCACCACAAGACCGCGGTGCTGCGCGTGGCCGCGGCCGCGATGATCAACACCGTCAACGTGGTCTTCCTGGTGTGGTCGCTGTCCTTCGCCACCTCCGTGGTGGGCCTGGACCGCTCGACCATGCTCTGGGTCTCCGTCATCGCCAACGCCGTGGCCCTGCTCGTGATCCCCGTGGCGGCCACGGTCGCCGACCGGGTCGGGCGCAAGCCGGTGTTCATCACCGGGGCGGCCGGCGCGGCCGCGATGATGTATCCCTACCTGGCCGCCGTCCACGCCGGGAACTGGACGCTGATCTTCCTCCTCGGCGCCGTCATGTCCGGCTTCTTCTACTCCATGTCCAACGGCATCTGGCCCTCCTTCTACGCGGAGATGTTCCCCACCCGGGTGCGCGTGACGGGGCTGGCCCTGGGCACCCAGATCGGCTTCGCGATCTCCGGCGGCTTCGCCCCCGTCCTGGCCAGCTCCCTGGCTGGGGCCGAGGGGGACAACTGGCTGGGCGTGGCGGGGTTCGTCACCGGCGCCTGCCTGGTCGCCGTGGCCGCCGCCCTGACGGCCAAGGAGACCAAGGACAGGACCCTGGGCCAGATCGACGACCTGCACACCACCCGCACCGAGGCGGCCGAGCTGGAGCGGCTGCAGGGGGCGGGCACCGCCTCCGGCCGCTGAACGCTCCGGAAGCGCTGACGATGGCGGACGCCCCGGCCGGTCACCCCGGCCGGGGCGTCCGCCCGTCCCGGACCGGGCCCCGGTCACGAACATGACACGGGTCACGCCCGCGGAGGCCCCGTGCCAGAATGACCGCATGAGCAACCCCATGAACATCTCCGGGCACAATCCCGACAAGGAGGCCCGGGCGCACCGGCCGCCGGTCACGGAGCTGACCCCGGAGCAGTGCTGGGAGCACCTCTACAGCGCACGCTTCGGCCGGATCGCCACCATGGACGGCGACGAGATCGAGATCACCCCCATCAACCTCGTGGCCGACGACGGGAAGATCTACTTCCGCACCGCCAAGGGCACCAAGCTGCTGCACCTGGTGCTCAACGAGCACGTCGCCGTGCAGGTCGACCAGGCACAGGGCGGGGAGGCCTGGTCCGTGATCGTGCGCGGCACGGCCCGCCAGCTGACCGACCCGGAGGAGACCGACCGGGTGGACGAGCTGCCGCTGCGGCCGTGGGTCGGGACCACCAAGCTCGAGTACGTGGAGGTGGCCCCCACGAAGGTCACCGGCCGCGTGTTCCACCTGGGCCACTGACCCGGCGCCCGGACCGCTCGGCGCCGGACGCCCCGCCGCGCTTGTAGCCTGGACCCGTGGCACAGCACCGGATCGTCCTGCACTACGTCTTCACCCCGCTCCCCGACCCCACGGCCGTGATGCTCTGGCAGCGCGCCCTGTGCGAGAGGCTGGGCCTGCGCGGGCGGATCATCGTCTCCCCGCACGGGCTCAACGCCACCGTGGGCGGTGAGGTCGGGGCGCTCAAGCAGTACGCCCGCACCACCCGCTCCCACCCCGGTCTCCGGGACACGGTGTTCAAGTGGTCGGACGGCTCGGCCGAGGACTTCCCGCGGCTGTCGGTCAAGGTCCGGGACGAGCTCGTGTCCTTCGGCGCGCCCGGCGAGCTCGCGGTCGACGAGCACGGCGTGGTCGGCGGCGGCACCCGCCTGGCGCCCGACGCCGTGGACGAGCTCGTGGCCCGCCGCGGCGAGGACGTCGTGTTCTTCGACGGGCGCAACGCCCACGAGGCCCGGATCGGGCGCTTCCGCGGGGCCGTGGTCCCGGACGTGGCGCACACCCGCGACTTCGTGGCCGAGCTGGACTCCGGGAAGTACGACCACCTCAAGACCCGGCCCGTGGTCACCTACTGCACCGGCGGGATCCGGTGCGAGGTGCTCTCCGCACTGATGCGCAACCGCGGCTTCCAGGAGGTCTACCAGCTCGACGGCGGCATCGCCGAGTACGGCCGCGAGCGCGGGGACCGTGGGCTGTGGGAGGGGTCCCTGTACGTCTTCGACCGGCGCATGCACGTGCGGTTCACCCCGGCCGCGGTCACGATCGGGCGCTGCGACCGGTGCGCCGGCCCCGCGAACCGCTTCGTCAACTGCGCGGACGGCACCTGCCGCGCCCTCGTGCTCGCGTGCCCGGCCTGCCTCGAGGAGCGGCCGCGGCTCACCTGCCCGGCCGGGTGCGGCACCGCCACGGCACCGGGGGCCGGCGACGGCGCCCCGGTCGCCGTCGCACCCGCCCCCGCCCCCGTGCCCGTGCCCGTGCCGACGGGCGCCGCATGAGCCCCGCCGCCCCCGGCCCCTCCGCGGCGCCGGCCTTCTCCCGGGTCCCGGGGACCCCCGCCTCCGACGACCCGCGGGCGCCGGCCGAGCTGCACGACGCCCTCCGCCGGACGGGCTTCACCCACGACCGCGTGGCGGAGCTGCTGGGGGAGGCCGCCATGGACGCGCTCGCACGGGACCAGGCGGTGCCCGCCCTGCGGGTCCTCGAGCCGGCCCTCCGCACGCCCGGGCACCCGGACCGGTGCCTCGCCGGGGTCGTCTCGCTCTTCCTGCTCGGCCGCACCGTCCCCGTGGAGACGCTCGCGCCCGCCCCGGTGCGCCCGGAGCAGCTCGTGGGCCTGGGCCTCGCCGAGGAGACGGAGGGCGGGCTGCGCTCCACCGTGGACCTGCGCCCCCACGCCTCCGACGACGGGACGGAGCTGTACGTGGCGAGCGACCTGGGGGAGTCCCAGCGCCCCGGCGTGCTGCGCCGCGACCACGTGCTGGGCATCGGCCAGGCCTCCCTGACGCTGGCCCAGACGACCGACCGCCGCCGGGTGGACCGGGCGCTGGACCTGGGGACCGGGTGCGGCATCCAGACGTTCCACCTGCTCGCGCACGCGGGGCACGTGACCGCCACCGACGTCTCGGACCGGGCCCTGGGCTTCACCCGGTTCAACCTGCTGCTCAACGCGCAGGCGCTCGGGATCGACCCCGACCGGCTCGAGGACCGCGTGAGCCTGCGGGCGGGATCCCTCCTGGAGCCCGTGCGCGGTGAGCGGTTCGACCTCGTGGTGTCCAACCCGCCGTTCGTCATCACCCCGCGCCCCGCCGGGGAGACCCCTCTCGACCGCTACACCTACCGGGACGGCGGTCTGCCGGGGGACCGGATCGTGGCCGACCTGGTGCGGGGGCTGCCCGGGGTCATGGCCCCCGGGGCCACTGCCCACCTGCTCGGCAACTGGGAGGTCCTCGCCCCGCCGCCCGGGGACGCGCGGCCGGCCGCCGAGCGCTGGGCGCAGCGGCCCGAGCAGTGGGTGCCCGAGGGCGTCGACGCCTGGTTCGTCCAGCGGGAGCTGGCCGGCCCGGAGGAGTACGCCGAGACGTGGCTGCGGGACGCGGCGGAGTCCCGCGACCTCGAGCACTACGAACGCGCCTACCGCGCCTATCTCGACGACTTCGCCGCCCGCGGCGTCGAGGCCGTTGGCTTCGGGATGATCCGCCTCCGCCGCCCGTCCCGGGCCCGGCCCGGGGGCGCGCTCCGCCGCTTCGAGCACGTCCCCCACCCGGTCCAGCAGCCGCTCGCCCCCGCGCTCGCCGCCGCGTGGGAACGGGCCGACTGGCTCGCCGCGCACCCCCAGGACTGGCTGGACGCCCACCTCGTGGCCGCCGAGGACGTCACCGAGGAGCGCCACCAGCGCCCCGGCGCGGAGCACCCCGGCGTGATCCTGCTCCGGCAGGGGGCCGGGCTGCGCCGGACCGTGGTGCTCTCGAGCGAGGCCGCGGGCTTCGCCGGGGCCTGCGACGGCGAGCTGAGCGCCCGGCAGATCTTCGGGGCGCTCGCCGCCCTGCTGGACTGGGCGGGCGAGGAGCGGCAGCGGCTGACCGAGGAGGTCCGGCACCTCGTGCTCGACGGCTTCCTCGTGCCGCACGAGCCGGTGCCGCCCGCCGCCTGAGCGACGTTGTGGGCGGATGAGCAGGCGGCGCCGCGACGGTGGGGGTGGGAGGATGGGAGCATGAGCATCGGAGACAACCTGAACCCCATCAAGACCCTCGACAAGGACACCGTCTGGCAGCTCCTCGAGCAGCACCCCTTCGGCCGGCTGGCCGTCGAGGCCGCCGGTCTCGTGGACATCTTCCCGGTGAACTACGTGGTCCACCAGCGCAAGCTGTACTTCCGCACGGCCCAGGGCTCCAAGCTCTCGAGCCTCATCGTCAACGACCAGGTGGCGTTCGAGATCGACGAGGTCTCGGAGGAGCACGTCGTGCGCTCCGTGGTGGTCCACGGCCGGGCCCGCCGGCTCGAGACGCGCGCCGAGATCGACGCCGCGGAGGAGCTGCCGCTCAGGCCGTGGGCGCCCACGCTGAAGTACAACTTCGTGGTCATCGACGTGGAGCACGCCACGGGCCGCGAGTTCACGATCGGCGACGAGCCCGAGCGCTACCCCTCCTGAGACCGGTCCGGGCCGCCCGGGCCGGGCGGCCCGTGCGACCCGCCCGGGGACGCCGATGTCCTCCGGGTCCCCGCCGCGCCGGGGTTGACGGCGGTGAGGCGTTATGGTGGAGCGCAACGGCGGGCCGACGCCCGCCCGTTCGACCCGACGTCCAGCAGCGCCGCGGCCCGCGGCACCGCGGACCGCAGCAAGGAGTACCGTGCCAACGAAGGCCACCCAGAGCCCGGGAACGGGCAAGAGCCTGCTCATCGTGGAGTCCCCCTCCAAGGTCAAGACCATCGCCGGGTACCTCGGCGACGCCTACGAGGTCGAGTCCTCGATGGGGCACATCCGCGACCTCCCGCAGCCCTCGGAGCTGCCGGCGGAGCTCAAGAAGGGTCCCTACGGCAAGTTCGCGGTGGACGTGGAGCACGGCTTCGAGCCGTACTACGTGGTGAACCCGGACAAGAAGAAGAAGGTCACCGAGCTCCGGCGCAAGCTCAAGGACGCGGACGCCCTCTACCTCGCCACCGACGGCGACCGCGAGGGGGAGGCCATCGCGTGGCACCTCCTGGAGGTGCTCAAGCCCAAGATCCCCGTCTACCGGCTGACCTTCTCCGAGATCACCCGCGAGGCCATCGAGCGGGCCTTCGGGGAGCTGCGCGAGCTCGACCAGGACCTGGTCGACGCGCAGGAGACCCGGCGCATCCTCGACCGGCTCTACGGCTACGAGATCTCCCCGGTGCTGTGGCGCAAGATCGCCTCGGGCCTGTCCGCCGGGCGCGTGCAGTCCGTGGCCACCCGCCTGGTCGTGGAGCGGGAGCGCAAGCGCATGGCGTTCGTGCCCGCCGACTACTGGGACCTCAGCGGGACGTTCGCGCGCACCGACGGCGAGGACGCCGGCACCGCCTTCAGCGCCCGGCTCTCCTCCGTGGACGGCAAGCGGGTGGCGGGCGGCCGCGACTTCGGCGACGACGGCGTGCTCAAGGGCGCCGCGGACAAGCTCGCGCACCTGGACGAGCAGGCCGCCCGCGAACTGGCCGCCGGTCTCGAGGACGCGGCGTTCACGGTCCGGTCGCTGGAGACCAAGCCCTACACACGCCGCCCGGCCGCCCCGTTCACCACCTCCACGCTGCAGCAGGAGGCGGCGCGCAAGCTGCGCTTCACCTCCCGCACCACCATGCAGGTGGCGCAGAAGCTGTACGAGAACGGCTACATCACCTACATGCGCACCGACTCCGTGGCGCTGTCCGACCAGGCGGTCACGGCCGCCCGGCGCCAGGCCACGGAGCTCTACGGCGCCGACTTCGTGCCCGGCTCCCCGCGGCTCTACAGCTCCAAGTCGAAGAACGCGCAGGAGGCGCACGAGGCCGTGCGCCCCGCGGGGGACTCCTTCCGCGCCCCGAACCAGGTCCGCGGCGAGCTCTCCGCGGACGCGTTCCGGCTCTACGAGCTGATCTGGAAGCGCACCGTGGCCTCCCAGATGGCCGACGCCAAGGGGTCGACGGCGACCGTGCGGCTCGGGGCGACGTCCTCGGCCGGCCGGGACGCCGAGTTCTCCGCGTCCGGCACCGTCATCACGTTCCGCGGCTTCCTGGCCGCCTACGAGGAGGGCCGGGACGAGGACCCCGCCACGGACAAGGACGGCGCCAAGGACGGCGACAAGCGGCTCCCGCGCATGGCGGAGGGCGACCGCCTGGACGCCACCGAGGTCGAGGCGGACGGGCACCGCACCTCGCCGCCGCCGCGCTACACCGAGGCGTCCCTCGTGAAGGTCCTCGACGAGCTCGGCATCGGCCGGCCCTCGACCTACGCGGCGACCATCTCCACGATCATGGACCGCGGCTACGTCCGCGTGCGGGGCTCCGCGCTCATCCCCTCGTGGACCGCGTTCTCCGTGGTGCGCCTGCTCGAGGAGCACTTCTCCGACTACGTGGACTACGACTTCACGGCGGAGATGGAGGAGGGCCTCGACCGGATCGCCCGCGGCGAGGAGGACAGCACCGACTGGCTGCAGGACTTCTACTTCGGCTCCCAGGGCCACGAGAACGGGCTCAAGCCCATCGTCGACGACCTCGGCGAGATCGACGCCCGCGCCGTGAACTCCATCCCCGTGACCGAGGACATCACCCTGCGGGTCGGCAAGTTCGGCCCCTACCTGGAGGTGGCCGGCGCCGTCGACCCGGAGACCGGGGAGATCACCGACCCGATCCGGGCCAACGTGCCGGAGGACCTCGCCCCCGACGAGCTCACGCCCGACAAGGCGCGCGAGCTCATCGAGACGGGCAAGGCCGACGGCCGGGAGCTCGGCCGCGACCCCGTGACCGGGCGCGCCATCGTGGCCAAGGACGGCCGCTACGGGCCCTACGTCACCGAGGTGATCCCCGAGCCCACCGCCGAGGAGCTCGCGGCCCAGCCCGTCGAGTACTACAAGAACGGCAAGCCCAAGCCCCCGAAGAAGCCGGTCAAGGAGAAGCCCCGCACGGGCTCCCTGCTCTCCACGATGACGCTGCAGGACGTGACCCTCGAGGACGCGCTCAAGATCCTGTCCCTGCCGCGCACGCTGGGCACGGACGCCGAGGGCAACGAGATCACGGTGCAGAACGGCCGCTTCGGCCCCTACCTGAAGAAGGGCGGCGACTCGCGCTCCCTGCAGTCCGAGGAGCAGCTGTTCACGGTCACCCTCGAGGAGGCCCTGGCGATCTACGCCCAGCCCAAGCAGCGCGGCCGCGGCGCCGCCAAGCCTCCGCTCGCGGACCTCGGCACCGACCAGATCACGGAACGGCCCATGGTCATCAAGGACGGGCGCTTCGGCCCCTACATCACCGACGGCGAGACCAACGTGACGGTCCCGCGCGGCGAGACCGTGGAGCAGATCACGCCGGCGCGCGCCAGCCAGCTGCTCGCGGAGAAGCGCGCCCAGGGCCCCGCCCCGAAGAAGGCGGCCCGGTCCACGGCCAAGGGGACGACGACCAAGGGGACGACGGCCAGGAGCAGCACGGCGAAGAAGAGCACGGCCAAGAAGCCCGCGGCGGCCAAGCCCGCCCGCGCCGGGTCCAAGGGCTGATCCGCTCCGCACGCGCGGGACGGACACGGAACTCGAAGGAGCACCACGGCATGCGTCTCGGAGTCCTCGACGTGGGGTCGAACACCGTCCACCTCCTCCTGCTCGACGTCTACCCGGGCTCCCGGCCCGAGCCGTACGCGTCCCACAAGCTCGCCCTGCGGCTGGTGCAGTACCTCGACGCCGACGGCAACATCTCCGACGCCGGCCGGGACGCCCTCACCGCGTTCGTGGTCGAGGCCCGGGACTTCGCCGTGGACAACCGGGCCGAGGACTTCCTCGCCTTCGCGACCTCCGCGATCCGCGAGGCCGGCAACGGGGCGCAGGTGCTGGACCACGTGCAGTCCCGCTCCGGCGTGACCCTCACGGAGCTGGCCGGGGACCAGGAGGCGGCCGTGACGTTCTTCGCGGTGCGCCGCTGGTTCGGCTGGGGCGCGGGGACCGTTCTCGACCTCGACATCGGCGGCGGGTCCTTCGAGATGGCCCTGGGGGACAACGCGCTGCCCACCGTGGCGACCTCGGTCCCGCTCGGCGCGGGGCGGCTCACCCGCACCTTCGTCGCCGGGGACGTCGCGACCCCGAAGGAGATGAAGGCCCTGCGCAAGCACGTGCGCCAGGAGCTCCGGCCCGCGGTCGACCGGGTCCGCGCGGCCGGGGAGCCCACCTGCGTGGCCGGCACCTCCAAGACGTTCCGCTCCCTGGCCCGGATCTGCGGCGCGGCGCCGTACGAGATGGGCCCGTACGTGCCCCGCACCCTTCACCTCGAGGACCTGCGGCTGTGGACCCGCCGGATGGAGGCCATGTCCCCGGAGGAGCGCGCCGAGCTGCCGGGGGTCTCCGCCGCGCGGGCCCGGCAGATCCTCGCCGGCGCCGTGGTGGCGGAGTCGGCGATGGACGCCTACGGCGTCGAGTCGATCCGGATCTGCCCGTGGGCGCTCCGCGAGGGACTGATCCTGCGCCGCCTGGACCAGCTGAGCAGCCACTCCGACGTCCGCACCGTGGACCCCCGGCACCTGGTGGGTGCGGCATGAGCGAGCAGCAGGGCGCCGCCCCGGAGCCGTACCGTCCGCACGTGGCGCTGTCCACCAGCTCCCTCTATCCGCTCGGGGTGCCGGAGACCTTCGAGGCGGCCGTGGAGCTGGGCTACGACAGCGTGGAGGTGCTCGTCACGCACGAGCGGATGAGCCAGCTCACCCACCAGCTGCAGGACCTCGTGCAGCGCCACCAGCTCCCCATCTCGACCATCCACGCCCCGACCCTGCTGCTGACCCAGCAGGTGTGGGGCAAGTCGTGGACCAAGATCCAGATGGCGGCCGCGCTCACCGAACAGGTGGGCGCGGAGGTCGTCGTGGTCCACCCGCCCTTCCGGTGGCAGCGCCGGTACGCCGCGAACTTCGTGGAGGGGGTGCGGGTGGTCTCCCAGGCCACCGGCGTGAAGATCTCCGTGGAGAACATGTACCCCTGGCGGGTCCGCGGCCGCGACACCGTGGTCTACGCCCCGCACTACAGCCCGCTGGGCCTGGACTACGACTGGGTGACGTGGGACTTCTCGCACGCCGCCACCGCCCGGATGGACTCCCTGGCCGCCATCCGGGAACTGGGCCCCCGGCTGGGCCACGTCCACCTGACCGACGGGTCGGGGGAGACCACGGCGGACGAGCACCTGCTGCCCGGCCACGGGGTGCAGCCGGTGGCCGAGTCCCTCGAGTTCCTCGCCTCCACCCGGTGGCAGGGCATCATCGGGGTCGAGGTCTCGACCCGCCGCTCGAAGAACGCCGACGAGCGCACCCAGTGGCTCGCGGAGTCCCTCGAGTTCGCCCGCCGGCACACGAGCCGCTCCGACGGCGCCCCGAGCGCCGGCGGCCCCGACGGCACGGAGGGCGCGGACGGCAGCCGGGGCTGAGGCCCGGGCGCACCCGGCCCGCCGGCGCCGTTCCCACCGTCCTGTTCCCACCGTTCCGATTCCACCTTTCCGATCCCACCGATGAGAGGACCTCACCGACCATGACCCCTGTGCTCGCCTTCCTGGGCTGCGGCTCCATGAACGGATCCATCCTGCGGGGGGTGCTGGCCTCCGGCGTGCCCGTCGAGCAGGTCCGGGCCACCGTCCGCTCCGCGGAGAGCGCCCGCCGGCTCGAGGACGAGACGGGCGTGCGGCCCTACGTCACCGGGGACGATCCCGAGGCCAACCGGCGGGCCGCCCGTGAGGCGGACGTCGTGCTGCTCGGCGTCAAGCCCGTCGGCATCCTCGACCTCGCCCGCGAGATCGCCCCCGCCCTGCGCCCCGGCACGGTCGTGGCCTCGGTAGCGGCGGGGATCTCCGTCGGCGCCCTCGAGCGCGCCCTCCCCGCCGGCCAGCCGGTCGTGCGCACGATGCCGAACACACCCTCCAGCGTGGGCCGCGGGGTGGTCTCGGTGACCCCGGGGGCCGCCACCGGCCCCGAGCAGACGGAGGCCGTGCGCCAGGTGCTCGAGGCCGTGGGCACCGTGGTCGAGGTCCCCGAGGAGCAGGTGGACGCCGTGACCGGCGTCTCGGGCTCCGGGCCCGCCTACGTGTTCCTGCTGGCCGAGGCCATGCAGCAGGCGGGGGAGCGGATGGGGCTGCCGGCGGACGTCGCGCGGGTCCTCGCGAAGGAGACCGTCTCCGGCGCCGGGGAGCTGCTGCGCCCGGCGGAGGCCGACCCCGCGGCCCTGCGCAGGGCCGTCACGAGCCCCAAGGGCACCACGGACCGGGCCATCACGACCTTCCAGGACAACGGCTTCGAGGCTCTCGTGGCCTCCGCGGCCCGCGCCTCGGCGGACCGCTCCGCGGAGCTCACGCGCGAGTTCAGCGGCGACTGAGCCGCGGACCGGCCGGTCCCCGGGTCAGGGGCGGGCCGCGAAGCGCTCGAGCAGGTCCACGTGCCCCGAGACGATCAGCAGGTCGCGGGAGGTGACCTTGGTGTCGGGGCGGGCGTACGTGAAGTCCTCGCCCGGGGACTTCACGCCCACCACGGTCACGCCGTACTTGGAGCGGACGTTGGAGTCGCCCAGCGTGAAGCCCTGCACCTCCCGCGGCGGATACATCTTGACGATCGCGAAGTCGTCGTCGAACTCGATGTAGTCCAGCAGCCGGCCCGAGACCAGGTGCGCGGTGCGCCGCCCGGCGTCCGCCTCGGGGAAGATCACGTGGTGCGCCCCGATGCGGGAGAGGATCTTGCCGTGCGAGGGCGTGATGGCCTTCGCCCAGATCCGGCTCACGCCGAGGTCCACGAGGTTCGCCGTGATGAGCACGCTCGACTCGATGGACGTGCCGACGCCCACCACGGCGGAGTCGAACTCGGCCGCTCCCAGCTGGCGCAGGGCGTCGATGTCCGTGGCCTCGGCCTCGACCACGTGGGTGAGCTGCCCGGAGAGCTTCTGGACCAGCTGGGCGTCCCGCTCCACGCCCAGGACCTCCCGGCCCTGGCGGGCGAGCTGGAGCGCGGTGGCGGTGCCGAAGCGGCCGAGGCCGATCACCAGGACGGGGACGCTGTGGGACGAACGGTCAGCCAATGATGGGCCTTTCCTCGGGGTACCGGTAGAGGCGCCGGCGTGAGCGCAGCGCCAGGGCGGCGGCCACGGTGGTCGTGCCGATGCGCCCGATGAGCATGATCAGGACCAGGACGTACTTGCCGGCGGGGGGCAGCTCGCCGGAGAGCCCCACGCTGAGACCGCACGTCGCGTACGCGGAGATCACCTCGAACAGAACCCGGTCCAGCGGCTCCTCGGAGATCTCCACGAGGATCCCGCAGCCCACCAGGACGACGGTCGCCCCCATCATGATCACCGAGATCGCGATGCGGAGGGCGTCCTCGGGGATGGTCCGGTAGAACGCGATCACGGACCGGTCGCCCCGGGCCTCGGCCAGGATCGCCAGGAAGACCACGGCGAGGGTGGTGACCTTGATGCCGCCGGCCACGGAGGCCGGGCCGCCGCCCGCGAACATCAGCGCGTCGGTCATCAGCAGGGTCACCGGCTCCAGACTGTTCATGTCCACGAGGTTGAAGCCCCCGGAGCGGACCATGACGGAGTGGAAGAAGCCCTCGAAGATCTTCTCGTGCACGGGCCGGTCCCGCAGGGTGTCCGGATTGGACCATTCGAAGGCCAGGAACAGGGCCCACCCCACGAACAGCAGGATCGTGGTGGTCACGATCACCAGCTTCGTGTTGAGGTTCCACCGCGAGAAGCGCAGCCCGGTCTGCCGCAGCACGAGGACCACGGGGAAGCCGAGGGAGCCCAGGAGGACCCCCAGGGCGATCGGCAGGAGGATCAGCACCGCGTCCGTGTACGGGACGAGGCCGTCCGAGTGCGGGGTGAACCCCCCGTTGTTGAACGCGGAGACCGCGTAGAACACCCCGTGCCAGAGCGCCGTGAGGAACGGCTCCCCGACCACCAGGAAGCCGATCGTCAGCACCGTGGCCAGGATCGCCTCGATCGTCACGGACATCAGCACGATGATCTGCAGGAGCGAGCCCACCTCGCCCAGGCGCCCGATGTTCAGGGCCTCCTGGGTGATCAGCCGGGACTTCAGGCCGAGCTTGCGACCGATGGCCAGGGCCAGGATCGAGGTCATGGTGAGGGTGCCCAGACCGCCGATCTGCATCGCGACCAGGATCACGAACTGGCCGAAGAACGACCAGTTGGCCGCCGTCGACACCGTGGTCAGGCCCGTCACGGTGACCGCGGAGGTGGCCGTGAACACGGCGTCCTCGACCGGTGTCACGACGCCGGGGGCCGAGGCCACGGGCAGCCACAGCAGGAAGGAGAACACGGACACGACCGCGGCGAAGGAGATGACGGCGAGCCGGGCGGGGGAGCCCGCCGCGATCCGGTCCACGAGGTCGCGCAGCGAGGTGAGCAGCCAGAACCGGCCGCGCTCCTCCGGACGGGCCCAGGGCGCGCGCTGCAGGTGGCTCACGGGCTCTCCTCCTGGTGTCCTGACCGCCCGGGCGGGGCGGCGGCCGCGGCGTTCGCCTCGACCCGAGACAGTATTCCACCCGAGCCCGTCCGCGGCGGGCAGCCGCGGGTGTAGGTTGTCGCCCATGCCCCTGGAAGAGGCCCTGCTGCGCGCCCGGGTCCGTCGACTGACCCGACGGCACGGGATCCGCTCCCCCCACGGTCGCCGGCCGGGACAACGGCGGAGCACCGATCCGCGGGAGGTGACCACGGCGCGCACGGCGCAGCTGATCATCGGTGCGTTCGCGACCGCCCTGGCCGTCGGCACCGTCCTGCTGATGCTCCCGGTCGCGAGGTCGGGCCCCGGCGGGGCGTCGTTCATGGAGGCGTTCTTCACCGCGACCTCGGCGATCTGCGTGACCGGGCTGGTCGTGGTGGACACGCCGACCTACTGGACGCCGTTCGGGCAGGCGGTGATCCTGGCCCTGATCCAGATCGGCGGGTTCGGGGTGATGTCCTTCGCCACCGTGCTCGGGATCCTCCTGGCCCGCCGGCTGGGCCTGACGGCCCGGATCATGAGCTCGACTGAGACGAAGAACCCCGGCTACGGGGACATGCGCCGGGTGCTGCTGCGCATCCTCGCCACCACGCTGCTGATCGAGACGGTCGTGGCCGCGGCGCTCGCCCTCCGCTTCTTCGCCGGCTACGGGTACGGACCGGGGCAGGCGGCGTGGCACGGCGTGTTCCACGCGGTCTCGGCGTTCAACAACGCCGGCTTCGCCCTGTACACCCTGTCGATCATGGACTTCGCCGCCGACCCCTGGGTCAACCTGCCGATCGTCGTCGCCGTGGTCCTGGGCGGGCTGGGGTTCCCGGTGCTCTACCAGCTGCGCCGGGAGTGGCGCCGGCCCCGGCGGTGGAGCTTGAACACCCGGATCGTGCTGTTCGCCACCGTGGCCCTGCTCGGCGCCGGCACGGTGTTCCTGTGCGCGGTGGAGTGGTCCAACCCCGCCACCCTCGGGCCGATGCGGGCCGACGAGAAGCTGCTGGCCGGGTTCTTCCAGTCCACCATCGCCCGTACGGCCGGGTTCAACAGCATCGACATCACGGCGATGCACCCGGTGTCCTGGCTGGGGCTGGACCTCCTGATGCTCATCGGCGGCGGCCCCGCCGGGACGGCCGGCGGGCTGAAGGTCACCACCGTCGCCGTCCTCGGCTTCATCGCCTGGACCGAGATCACCGGGGGAACGGCCGTGCACGTCCTCGGCAAGCGCCTGTCCCGGTCGGTGCAGCGCCAGGCGATCACGGTGGTCGTCCTGGCGCTGGGCGCGGTGACCACCGCCACGATGGTGTTGATGCTGCTGCACGAGGACATCGGCCTGGACCGGATCCTGTTCGAGACGATCTCCGCGTTCGCCACCGTGGGCCTGTCCACGGGCATCACCGCGGATCTCTCGCCGGCGGCCCAGGGCGTGCTCATCGCCCTGATGTTCCTGGGCCGGCTGGGGCCCATCACCGTGGCCACCGCCATGGCGGCCCGTCCCCGGAAGGCCCTGTACGAACTGCCCAAGGAACGCCCGCTGATCGGCTGAGTCCACCGCGCTCGCCCGGCACACCACCCCACGGGGCCCTGCGGCCCACCCCGACACCTCTTGGAGGTCCCCACATGTTCCCCTCCCGCCCCGGCACCGCCCCGTACCACCACTCCGGCCGCCGCCGGCCACCGGGCACGGTGGCCGTGATCGGCCTGGGCCGCTTCGGCGCCGCCCTGGCCCTCGAGCTGATGCGCAACGGCGCGGAGGTGCTGGGCATCGACGTCGACGAGGACGTCGTCCAGGAGCTCAACGGGCAGCTGACCACCGTGGTGCGCGCCGACGCCACCCAGGAACAGGTGCTGCGCCAGCTCGGCGTCGACGAGTTCGACAAGGTGGTGGTCGGCATCGGCTCCGACGTCCAGGCCAGCATCCTGGTCGCCTCCCGGCTGCTGAAGTTCGCCCACCCCGAGATCTGGGCGAAGGCCATCACCACACCCCACGCCGAGATCCTCGAGCAGCTCGGGGTCCACCACGTCATCAGCCCCGAGCACGACATGGGCGTGCGCTCCGCCCACCTGATCCAGGGCCGGGCCCTCGACTTCGTGACGATCGACGAAGGATTCGCCCTCATCCGCTGCCCGGCCCCGGAGGCCGTCCAGCAGCGGCCGCTGGACACCCTCAGCATCCGGCGCACCCACGGGGTCTCGATCGTCGCGGTCCGCCGCCTGGGCCAGGGGTGGGAGGCCACCGAGCCCGGCACGGTCCTCTACGAGAACGACCAGATCCTCGTGACGGGACCCACCCGTGCGGTCGAGGCCTTCAGCGACCTCGACTGAGCCGCGCCGGGGTGACACAAAGGGCGCCGGCGCCACGCCCGCGACGGCGGGCCCCGGCCCCGAGTGGTCTAATGGCGGTGTGACCCCTGCTACGTCCGGGCCCGGCGCCCCGTACCCCACGCGACTGTTCTGGGACCCCGCCCTGCTCGAGTACAACTTCGGGGACCACCACCCCATGCACCCGTCCCGGCTCGAGGCCACCTACCGGCTGGTCCAGGAGTTCGGCCTGGACCGCCGGGACAACGTCACGGTGGAGGCGCCCGAGGTGGCCCCGGACGAGGTGCTCAACCTCGTCCACCCGCAGCACTACGTGGACTCGGTCCGGGCCGTCAGCGCCGACCCCACCGTGGAGGTCCCCGAGTGCGGTCTCGGCACCGAGGACACCCCCGGGTACCCGGGGGTGCACGAGGCGAGCGCCCGGCTCGTGGGCGGCACCTACCAGGGCGCCGTGGCCGTTCTCGCGGGGGACGCGGTGCACGCCGTGAACTTCGGGGGCGGGATGCACCACGCCCACGCGGAGAAGGCCAGCGGATTCTGCATCTACAACGACTGCGCCGTGGCGGTCCAGCACCTGCTGGACCAGGGTGTCCGGCGCGTGGCCTACGTGGACGTCGACGGCCACCACGGCGACGGCACCCAGTCGATCTTCTACGACGACCCCCGCGTGCTCACCGTCTCGCTGCACGAGACGGGCCTGACGCTGTTCCCGGGCACGGGCTTCGCCAACGAGACCGGCCGCGGGGAGGCCGAGGGGCACTCCGTGAACGTGGCGATGCCCACGGCCTCCGACGACTCCATGTGGCTGCGCGCGTTCGACGCCGTGGTCCCGCCCCTGCTGCGCCAGTTCCGGCCCGAGGTGATCGTGAGCCAGCACGGCTGCGACTCGCACTTCGCCGACGAGCTCACCCACCTGCGCGTCAGCGTCGACGCGCAGCGGCAGACCGCCGTGGCCCTGGCAGGGCTGGCCCACGAGCTGTGCGAGGGCCGGTGGATCGCCACGGGCGGGGGCGGGTACAACTGCTACGACGTGGTGCCCCGCTCCTGGACGCACCTGGTGGGAGTCGCCGCCGGCCACCCCATCGACGTGGGCACCGCGGTGCCGCAGCCGTGGCGCGACTACGTGCAAGAGCGCTACGGCGCCGACGCGCCGCGGGTCATGGGCGACGAGGTGGACCTGTGGTGGCGCTCCTGGGAGGTGGGCTTCGACCCCAACGACGAGACGGACCGCACGATCATGGCCACCCGCAAGGAGGTCTTCCCCCAGTGGGGGCTGGACCCGTGGTTCGACTGAGCCCGCCGCCCGCGGGCTCCGGCAGCGGCGGGGGCAGCCACGGGGGCGGCACGGACGTGCCGGTGCCGGGAGCCGCACGGCAACCCGTTTACAGTGATCGGATGGGCAACAACGACGTGTTCGCGGTGATCGCCGACAAGACCCGGCGGGGGATCCTCGCCGCGCTCAAGGACGGCGAACGACCCGTGGGCGACCTCGTGGCAGAGCTGGGGGTCTCCCAGCCGACCGTCTCGAAGCATCTGAAGATCCTGCGCGAGGCCGGTATGGTGTCCATGGAGGCACAGGGGCAACGACGTCTCTACGCCGTGCAGCCGGAGCCGCTGGCCGAGGTCACCGCTTGGGTCCACGAGGTCGTGGGCGGTGCGGCGCACCAGCCGGCCGCCCCGACGCGCGCCCCCGGGGACGCCGCGGACAGCGGCACTGCCGGGGCCGGCGTCGCCGGACCCGACGTGGTCGTGACCGCGGGGGCCGATGGGACCGGGACGGCTCCGGAGGCGACGCCCGGGACGGACGTGCTGGACGCCGCGGCGGTGGCCGTTCCGGAGCCGGCCGTCGTCCCCAGCCCTGAGCCGGCGGTCGAGACCGGCCCGGCGCCGGCGGTCGGCGGCACCCCCGCGCGCCCGGGCAGGGGCGCGGGGGCTCGTGCGGTGGACATCCTGTCCAGCCTCTCCGGCCTGCGCCGCCGCACCAGGAACCCGCGGCGGTGACCGGCCGGGCCCAATCGATCCGAACGAGGAGCACCATGCACGAGGACCTGTACCCGATCCGCCAGGCCGTACTCGCCCGCAACCCCGGAGAGGTGGAGTTCCACCAGGCCGTGGACGAGGTCTTCGACTCCCTGGGCCCCGTGGTCGCACGCCACCCCGAGCTGCTCGACGCCGCCGTGCTCGAGCGGATCTGCGAGCCGGAGCGGCAGATCATCTTCCGCGTGCCGTGGACCGACGACGAGGGCCGCGTGCACATCAACCGCGGCTTCCGCGTGGAGTTCAACTCCGCGCTCGGGCCCTACAAGGGCGGGCTGCGCTTCCACCCCTCCGTGTACCTGGGCATCGTGAAGTTCCTGGGCTTCGAGCAGATCTTCAAGAACGCCCTCACGGGCATGCCGATCGGCGGGGGCAAGGGCGGGTCGGACTTCGACCCGAGCGGGCGCTCCGACGGCGAGATCATGCGCTTCTGCCAGTCCTTCATGACCGAGCTCTACCGCCACATCGGCGAGTACACGGACGTCCCCGCCGGTGACATCGGGGTGGGCGGACGCGAGATCGGCTACCTGTTCGGCCAGTACAAGCGGATCACCAACCGCTACGAGTCCAGCGTGCTCACCGGCAAGGGCCTCAGCTGGGGCGGTTCCCTGGTGCGCACCGAGGCCACCGGCTTCGGCACCGTGATGTTCGCCGAGGAGATGCTGCAGACCCGCGGGCAGTCCTTCGACGGCCAGACCGTGCTGGTCTCCGGCTCGGGCAACGTGGCGACCTTCGCGATCCACCGGGCGCAGCAGCTCGGGGCCACCGTGGTCACCGCCTCGGACTCCAGCGGCTACGTGGTGGACCCGGACGGCATCGAGCTGGACCTGCTCCGCGAGGTCAAGGAGGTGGAGCGCGGCCGGATCTCCGAGTACGCCGAGCGCCGCGGCGGACGCGCCCGGTTCATCGCCAAGGGCTCCGTCTGGGACGTCCCCGGCACCGTGGCCCTGCCGTGCGCCACCCAGAACGAGCTGGACGGCTCCCACGCCAAGAAGCTGCTCGGCCACGGCGTGCTCGCCGTGGCGGAGGGCGCGAACATGCCCACCACGGGCGAGGCCACCCGCCTGTTCCAGGAGGCGGACGTGCTCTTCGGCCCGGGCAAGGCGGCCAACGCCGGGGGCGTGGCCACGTCCGCGCTCGAGATGCAGCAGAACGCCTCCCGCGACTCGTGGACCTTCGAGTACACGGAGGAGCGGCTCGGCCAGATCATGAAGTCGATCCACGACACCTGCGCCGAGACCGCCGAGGACTACGGCATGCCCGGCAACTACGTGGCCGGCGCGAACATCGCCGGGTTCATGAAGGTCGCCGGCGCCATGATGGCGCAGGGCCTCATCTGACCCGTGCCGGGTCCGGTCCGCCGGGCCCGGCAGGGGTTCCCCGTCCGCACTTCCGACACGTCCGGACCCGCGTTCGTCCCACGGAGGGCCGCGGTGGTCCTACCCTGGAGACTATGGCAACGCATCGGCAGGTCCTGCAGTGGCTGGAGAACGAGCTGTTCGACGGCCACCTCGTGCTGGGCCAACAACTGCCCTCGGACCGCGACCTCGCGGCCATCCACCGCGTGTCCCGCAACACCATGCGGGAGGCGCTCAAGACCCTGGAGGCCCAGGGCATCGTGCGGCTGTTCGACGGGCCGCGCAAGTCGATCCTGCCCATGCTGGTGCGGGAGCCCGCCGCGTCCGCGGGGCCCGCGCTGCAGCTGCACATGGCCACCTCGGACTACCCCCTGCGGGACATCGTCCAGACCCGGGTGCTGCTCGAGACGTGGGCCCTGGAGCGCTCGGACCCGGAGCACCCGGCGATGGCCGAGCTGCGGGCGCTGCTCGAGCAGATGGCCCGGGACGACCTGTCGCTCAAGGAGTTCCACCACCTCGAGGTGAGCTTCCACATCGCCCTGTGCAAGACCGCCGGCAACTCGGTGGTCTCCGCCCTGATGTCCTCCCTGCGGGACTCGATCTACGAGTACACGATGGCCCTGGTGGGCCACGTGCCCCTGTGGAGCACCACCGCGGACCGGCTGCGCGCGGAGCACCACGCCATCTACTCCGCCGTGGCGGCCGGTGACCGCCGGCTGGCGTCCCGGCTGGTGGCGGAGCACATCGAGTACCAGTACCGCGAGGCCGGCGTGGACCCGGACCAGGAGCAGCGCACCCCCGGTCCGGCCCCGGACGCGCCCGCCGAGCTCAACCCGCCCGGCGCCGCGGCGCAGCCGGACACCGGCCCGCACGAGCTCGCGGACGCCTTCGAGGAGGAGCCCGGGGACGGGCCCGCACCGGTGTCCCGCAGCGCCTGAGCCGGCCGCGGCCGGACCGAGTACAGCAATCTCCCCACAAGACGGTAGGGTGTCAGTGAACGTTTGCCCGGCCGTCACCGTCCGCAGGCCGGCACCCCTGGTTCCCGCCTGTCGCGCGGAGTCCCCGGGGGCACACCACCGAGACATGAAGATGCGAGGGATCCTATGGGTTCAGTGATCAAGAAGCGCCGCAAGCGGATGTCCAAGAAGAAGCACCGCAAGCTGCTCCGCAAGACCCGTCACCAGCGCCGCAACAAGAAGTGACCCTGCGCTGAGCGCCACCGGGGGCCGCCGTCCGATCCAGGACGGCGGCCCCCGGTGCGTTCCCGGGCCCGTCCGCACCGCGCGGCGGGCCCGTAGCATGGGCTCCATGACTCCTCCTCCGCGGCCCGCCGTGACCCTCCTCACCCGCCCGGGGTGCCACCTCTGCGAGGCCGCCCGGGAGTCCGTGGACCGGGTCGCCTCCGCGCTGGGGCTGGAGTGGGAGGACGTCGACGTCGACACCGACCCCGAGCTGGCCCGCCGGCACGCCGAGGAGATCCCCGTGGTCCTCGTGGACGGCGTCCCGCGCGACTTCTGGCAGATCGACGAGCGCCGCCTCGCCCGGCTGCTGCGCGAGCGCCTGGCCGGCTGAACCGCCCCCCGTTTTGGGGCCGGTGCGCCCGGTCTGGGACCATGGGGGCATGCCCTCCTCGACCGTCCACCTGCTGCGCCACGGCCAGGTCCTCAACCCGGACCGCATCGTCTACGGGAGGATGCCCAGCTACGGCCTCACCGAGCTCGGTGCGCGGATGGCGGAGGCCGCCGCCGCGGAGCTCGCCCGCCGCGTGAACACCGGCTCGCGCATCGTCCACCTCGTCTCCTCGCCGCTGCAGCGCGCCCGGGAGACGGCCGCGCCCGTGGCCCGGGAGCTGCACCTGCCGGTGCACCCGGACGAGCGGATCATCGAGGCGCACAACCACTTCGAGGGCCTGCACGTGGACCTCCCCGAGCTGCTGAGGCCCCGGCACTGGCCGCACCTGCGCAACCCGCTGCGGCCCTCCTGGGGCGAGCCCTACCGGCACCAGGTCGCGCGCATGGCGGAGGCGGTGCTGGACGCCGGGCGCGCCGCCGTGGAGCGCGGCGGGGACGGCGCCGAGGCCGTGCTCGTGTCCCACCAGCTGCCGATCTGGCTCACCCGGCTCTCCGCCGAGGGGCGCCCCCTGCCGCACGACCCGCGGCGGCGGCAGTGCAACCTCGCCTCCATCACCTCGCTGGTCTTCGACGACCTCGACTCCGGGCGCCCGCCCCGGGTCGTCTACAGCGAGCCCGCCGCCGACCTCTACCCAGGGGTCAACCAGCTTCCCGGTTCATAATGGCCGGGCGCCGCCGCCCTCCCCGTCCCGTCCAGAACACCAGGTGATCCGTCCGTGACCTCCCGCCCCTCGCCCGCCCCCCGTCCGTCCCGCCGCCGCGTGCTCTCGCTCGCGGGCCTCGGCGTCCTCGGACTCGCCCTCGCCGGGTGCACGGAGGAGGACTCCCTCGCCCAGCAGGCGAACTCGGGGGACCAGAAGGGCTACATCGCCGGGGACGGCACGGTCTCCGAGTACCCGGCCGCCGAGCGCGGGGAGCCGGTGCAGTTCGCCGGCACGCTGTTCGACGGCACGCCCCTCGCCGCCGAGGACCTGCGCGGGCGGCCCGCGCTGCTGAACTTCTGGTACGCGGGCTGCGCCCCGTGCCGCGTGGAGGCCCCCGACCTCCGCGAGCTCGCCGAGCGGTTCGAGGGGCAGGCCGCCTTCTACGGTGTGAACCTGCGCGACGAGCGGGCCACCGCCGAGGCGTTCGAGCGCACCTTCGAGATCCCGTACCCCTCCGTCGCGGACAAGGACGGGGGCGTGCTCATGGCGCTGAGCGCGTACGTGCCGCCGCAGGCCGTGCCGACCACGCTCGTGCTCGACGCCCAGGGGCGGGTGGCCGCCCGCATCCTCGGCATCGCGGACCGCTCCGTGCTCGAGACCCTCCTCGAGGACACGGTGGCCGAAGCGGCATGACGGCTGGCAACCCCTTCGCCGAGATCGTCCTCGACGGCTCCCTCCTCGTCGCGCTGCCCGTGGCGCTGCTCGCCGGCCTCGTCTCCTTCGCCTCCCCGTGCGTGCTGCCCCTCGTGCCCGGCTACCTCGGCTACGTCACCGGCCTGACCGGCGCGGACCTGCAGGAGCAGCGGCGCGGCCGCGTGCTCGCGGGGATCACGCTGTTCGTCCTCGGCTTCTCCGCCGTGTTCCTGCTGATGTCCGTGCTGCTGGCCCAGCTGGGCGCCTACGCCTGGTTCCTGGGCCAGAACTGGATCACCGTGGTCCTCGGCGGGCTCGTGGTGCTCATGGGCGTCGTGTTCCTCGGCGGGGTGTCCTTCTTCCAGCGGGACCGCAAGATCGAGCACCGCCCACCGCCCGGGCTCTGGGGCGCCCCGCTGCTCGGCGTGACCTTCGGCCTCGGCTGGGCCCCCTGCATCGGCCCCACCTTCGCGGCCGTGCAGGCGCTCGTCTACGTGGACGGCGCCTCGACCGGGAAGGCGGCCGTCCTCACGGTCGCCTACTGCCTGGGCCTGGGCGTGCCGTTCCTGCTGCTCGCCCTCGCCCTGCGCCGGGGCATGGGCGCCATGGGCTTCTTCCGCCGGCACCGCCTCGGCATCCAGCGCGCCGGCGGCGGCCTGCTCGTGCTCGTCGGCCTGCTCATGATGACGGGCGCGTGGACCGCGTTCGTCTCCTGGGTGCAGGCCGAGCTCGTCACCGACTGGGTGATGCCGATCTGAGCACCTCCGACCCGCGAGCCCGCACCGACAGCAGAAAGGCCGTCATGAGCACCGCAGCGCCCCCGTCGTCGTCGGGCCCCGCGTCCCCGGACCCGTCCGGACAGCGCACCCCGGACGTCGAGCTCCCCGCCCTGGGGCCCCTCGGCATGGCCCGGTGGGCCTGGACGCAGCTGACCAAGATGAACACCGCCCTGTTCCTGCTGCTGCTCCTGGCGGTCGCCGCGGTGCCGGGATCGATCTTCCCGCAGCGGATCCAGGACCCGGCGGCGGTCCAGGACTACATCGACAACAACCCCGTCCTGGGGGAGTGGCTGGACCGGGTGCAGCTGTTCGACGTCTTCTCGTCGGCGTGGTTCTCCGCGATCTACATCCTGCTGTTCGTCTCCCTCGTGGGGTGCGTCCTGCCGCGCGCGGCCAAGCACTGGCGGGCGTGGCGGGCCGAGCCCCCGCGCACCCCGCGCCGGCTCGAGCGGCTGCCGGAGCACCGCTCCCTGGCCCTGGGCGGCCGTGACGGGGCCGGGGCGCCGGCCCCGGACGACGTCGTGGCCGACGCCGCCCGGCTGCTGAAGAAGCGCGGCTACCGGGTGGCGGTCCGGGACGCCGGCACGGCCGCCCCGTCGGTGGCCGCCGAGCGCGGCATGTGGAAGGAGGTCGGCAACATCGTCTTCCACCTGGCCCTGCTGGGCGTGCTGGTGTCCGTGGCCGTCGGCTCCCTCTTCGGCTACAAGGGCCAGCGGGTGGTCGTGGAGGGCGAGTCCTTCGTCAACACCCTCATCGGCTACGACTCCTTCACCCCCGGCCCCAACTACGACGCCGACTGGCTCGACCCCTTCTCGGTGCGGCTGGACAGCTTCGAGGCCGTGTTCAACCGGGACACCACGAACCCGCGCAGCTACGGGGCGCCGCTCGACTTCACCGCGGAGGTCACCGTGCAGGACGAGCCCGGCGCCGAGCCGCGGCAGGAGGTCCTGAAGGTGAACCAGCCGCTCAACGTGAACGGCGTGAAGAGCTACCTCGTGGGCAACGGCTACGCCCCGGTGGTGCGGGTGACCGACGGCAACGGGGACGTCGCCTTCGAGGGGCCGGTCGTGACCATCCCCTCCGACGGCGTCTACACGTCCTCGCTCGTGCTCAAGGTCCCGGACGCCCGTCCCGACCAGCTCGGCCTCGTGGGGCTGCTGCTGCCCACCGCCGTGGGCGGCGAGGGCGAGATGCCCCGCTCCGTGGACCCCGGCCTCGCCAATCCCCGGCTGATCCTCTCCGCGTACCACGGGGACCTCGGCCTGGACAGCGGCGAACCGCAGAACGTGTACGTGCTCGACGTCGAGCCGCTCACCGAGCTCAACGCCATGACCAACGAGAACGGCGCCATCACGCTCGACGCCGCGAACCCCGTGCACGAGCTGCCCGACGGCAAGGGCACCGTGGAGTTCCTGGACGTCAAGCGCTACGTGGGTCTGGACGTCCACTACGACCCCGGCAAGACGGGCGCCTTCGTCTCCTTCGTCGCGGCCTTCGCCGGCCTGCTCATGTCCCTGTTCATCGCCCGCCGCCGCGTCTGGGTGCGCGCGGCGGAGGGCGTCGACGCGGACGGACGGCCCTGCACGGTGCTGGAGTACGGGCTGCTGGCCCGCGGCGAGGACCCCCGGCTCGCCGCGGAGGCCGAGCGGCTGGACCGGCTCTGGACCGAGCAGTGGCAGGACGCCGGCGTGCGGGACAACGACACCACGACCACGACCACGTCCGGGACGGCGACCACGCCGACGCCGGCACCAGCGACAGCAACAGCGACCGCGGCGACGGCCGGGAGCACCGGGCACGCCGCCGGCCGGCCGGACGGCCGGACGGACTCCGTGCCGGACGCCCGGCCGGACCACGAGTGAGAGGATGGGCGGCATGACCGTCAACGAGACACTGGGCGCCTGGAGCGAGCTCTTCATGCTCCTGGCGGCCATGACCTACCTGGTCGCCTTCGTGGCCTTCGCGTGGGACGTGGCGTCCCACTCCAAGACCCTGCGCGGGGCCGAGGGCAGCGGCGAGCGCGAGCTCGTGGGCGCCGCCGCGGGAGCCTCCGCGGCGACCTCGGGGGACGCCGCCGAGCCCGCGGACTCCCGGGCCGGCCACGGCGCGGGCCACCGCGGGCGCGGCTACCGCACGAGCGCGCGCTCCGCCCTGTCCGGCCACGTGGCGGACGAGGAGATGCGCTACACCGGCGAGCGCCGGCCCGCCGCCCGCGTGGCCGTGGCCGTCATGGTCCTGGGCTTCGCCGTGCACGCCGCCGCCGTGCTCAGCCGGGCCTTCGCGGCCGGGCGGGTGCCGTGGGGCAACATGTACGAGTTCTGCACCACGGGCGCCCTGGTCGTCGCGGGCGTGTTCCTGCTGGCCCTGCTGGCCCGGGACCTGCGCTTCGTGGGCTCCCTGGTGTCCGGGCTCGTGGTGATCATGCTCTGCGCGGCCACCATCGGCTTCCCCACCCCGGTGGGACCGCTGCAGCCCGCCCTGCAGTCCTGGTGGCTGGTGATCCACGTGTCCATCGCCGTGGCCGCCTCCGGGATCTTCACCATCACGTTCGCCATGGCCGTCCTGCAGCTGCTGCAGGCCCGGCGGGAGCAGATCATCCTGTCCGGCGAGCGGCCCGGCGCGGAGTTCCTGGCGATGGTCCCGTCCTCCCAGGCGCTCGAGAACCTGTCCTTCCGGCTCAACGCGGTCGGGTTCGCGTTCTGGACCTTCACCCTCGCCGCCGGCGCCATCTGGGCGGAGCAGGCCTGGGGCCGCTACTGGGGCTGGGACACCAAGGAGGTCTGGACCTTCGTGATCTGGGTGGTCTACGCCGCCTACATGCACGCCCGCGCCACCCGGGGCTGGACCGGCAACCGGTCGGCCTGGCTGTCGATCGTCGGCTACCTCTGCGTGATCTTCAACTTCACCGTGGTCAACACCGTCTTCCCCGGCCTGCACTCCTACTCCGGGGTCTGACCCGGCCGCCCCGCCGGGCGACGACACCGGAACGGCCCGCACCGGCAGGTGCGGGCCGTTCGTCGTGATCGGGACGGACGTGGTCGGGGCGGTCGTGGCCGGGGCGTCCGGCCCGGTCGGGTCCGCGGCGGGGCGGCTCCGGCGCGTGGTCCCGCTCTGAGCGGTCCTGCCGTGGGGCCCTGCCGGGGGGTCCCGCCGTGCGGTCCTGCCGGGCGGATCAGCCGCGCGGGGGCCGGCTGCCGGGGGAGCCGTCCGTCGGTCCGTCGCTGCGGCCGGCGGACGAGCCGCCGGAGGGCCCGTCGTCGGGGCGCTCGCCGGGAGCCCCGTCCGGCCCGGTGCCGCCGGACGCTCCCGGTCCGCCGTTGCGTCGCAGCTCCTCCTCCCACTGCCGGAGCTTCTCGGCCTTCTCCTGCTGCCGGCGGCGCTCCTCGAGGTTGCGCAGGAACTGGGGGTCGTCGTCGGGCCCCCTGCCGCGCGCGGGACGCGAGGACTCCGCGGTGCCCTTGGGCCGCCCGAGGAACAGCCACAGGAGGGCGCCGAGGAGGGGGAGGAGGAGGATCACCGCGATCCAGCCTCCCTTGCGGAGACCGCGCATGTCGGTGCTGTCGGTCCGGGCGCACTCGATGAGGGAGTAGACGATCACGCCCACCGCCAAAGCGGCCGCGCCGATGATGAGGATGGCTCTGCCCATGCCGACAATCGTAGGGGAGTTGCCTGGACGCCAGCTCAGCGCTCCGGAGGCCCTGTCCGCCGCTCCGCCGGCCCGGGGAACCTGTCAGGAGCTCCGGCTAGACTGGGCGCGTGAATTTCCTGAAGTACTCCCTGCTCCGGTTCGCGCTGCTCGTGCTGGCCTTCCTGCTCAGCATGTGGCTGGGCGTGGGGCTGGTCCTGTCCGGGGTCGCCGCGGTGGTCATCTCCTTCGCGGTCTCCTACCTGTTCTTCCCGCGCCTGCACAGCGCCGCGGGGGAGGAGTTCCACCGGTGGTTCGCGCGGGCGCCGAAGCCCCGCAACCGGGTGGCGCTCGAGGACCAGGAGGTCGAGGACGCCTACGTGGACCGGCGGCTGCGCGAGGACGGCCGCGAGGTCTGAGCCGCCCGCCGTCACCTCCTCACCGGGTGCTCACCACCACTGCCGCAGCAGCACCGCCAGCAGGAAGAGCACGGCCCAGCCCACGTTGAGCACCCCGCACTGCCGGAGCACGGGGATGAGCTGGCGCCGGTCCTGCACCCGCAGCACCGTGGCCACGGGCGCCCACGCCAGGGGCAGGAGCAGCAGCACGAGCAGCATCCACGGGTTGTCGGGCACCAGGAACAGCACGAGCGCGAACGCCACGGCGATCTCCGCGGTGAACACCACCCGCGCCAGCGGGTCGCCCAGCCGCACGGCCAGGGTCCGCTTGCCGACCTCCCGGTCCCCGGGCAGGTCCCGGATGTTGTTGGCCATCAGCAGGGCGGTGGCGATCAGACCGGTGGACAGGGCCGCGACGAAGGCCTCGAGGTTGAGGGTGCCCGCCTGGGTGAGCGTGGTGCCGAGCACGGCCACGAGCCCGAAGTACACGAACACGAACACGTCCCCGAGCCCGCGGTACCCGTACGGGCTGCGCCCGCCGGTGTACCCCCACGCGGCGAGCACGGCCGAGAGGCCCACGGGGATGAACCACCACTGACGGCTCAGCATCACCAGGGCCGCGCCGGCGAGCGCGGCGAGGCCGAAGCACAGCAGCGCCGCCGCCCGCACCTGCCCCGGCGCGGCGGCCCCGGAACCCGTGAGGCGCAGGGGGCCCACGCGGTCGTCGTCGGTGCCCCGGATGCCGTCGGAGTAGTCGTTGGCGTAGTTCACGCCGATCTGCAGGAGGAGGGCGACCAGCAGCGCGAGCAGCGCGCGGACGGGGTCGAACGAGTGCAGGGCCTGGGCCGCGGCGGAGCCGGCCACCACGGGGGCGAGGGCCATCGGCAGCGTCCGGAGCCGGGCCCCCTCGATCCACTGTGCTGGCGTGGCCACGGGCTACCTCCGTCGGGAACGACCCGCGCGGGTGCGGGGTGCGGGATGCGGGCCGCGGTGGGGGTCCGTGGCCGCGAACCATTGTGTCACGGCCCGGCCCCGGACCCGGCTCGGGCGGGGGCTCAGCCCAGCAGACGGCCCACGGCGGCGCGGTCCGGCTTCCCGGTGGGCAGCAGGGGCAGCTCGTCCGGCCAGGCCCAGCGCCGGGGCACCGCGGCGGCGCCGTGCCGGGCGCGCACCGACTCCTCGAGCTCGGCGCGCAGCCGCCGGCGGTCCGCGCCGGGGGCCGCGACGACCGCCGCCCCGACCGCCTGCCCCCACTCGGGGTCGGGCACGCCGAGCACCAGGGCCTGGCGCACCCCCGGGTGCTCCGTGAGCGCGGCGCTCACGAGCCCCGCGGCGACCTTGACCCCGCCGGTGTTCACCACGTCGTCGACCCGCCCGTGCACCGTGAGCACGCCGTCGGCGGAGATCTCGCCGAGGTCGTCCGTGCGGTACCAGCGGGTCCCGGCGGCCTCCCGGAAGTGCCGTGCGGTCTGCTCCGGGTCCCCGGCGTAGCCGGCGGCGACGACGTCCCCGCCGAGCCAGATGCGGCCCGGCCCGGACCCGCCGGTGACCCCGGGTCGCGGGGCGTCGTCCTCGGCCCCCTCCGTCCCCACGTGCACGGAGACGCCGTCCAGGGGCACGCCGTCGTAGACGCAGCCCCCGCACGTCTCCGACATCCCGTAGGTGACGACCACCCGGACGTCGGCGGCCCGGGCGGCCGCCAGCAGCCGCGGGGGAGCGGCCGAGCCGCCGAGCAGGACCGCGGAGAAGCTCTTCAGCGCGGAGACCGCGTCCCCGTTGCGCACCCCGGAGGCCGGTTCCAGGATCCGCTGCAGCTGGGTGGGCACGAGCGAGGTGAAGCGCACGGGGTCCTCCAGCTCCTCGGCCGCCGCCGCGAAGGCCTCGGGGGTGAAGCGGGCCGCGGGGTCGAGGACCACGGGGTCCGTCCCGGCGTAGAGGGAGCGCACGAGCACCTGGAGCCCGGCCACGTAGTGGACGGGCAGCGCGAGCAGCCACTGGCCCACCCCGCCGGTGCGCACCGCGGTGGCCATCGAGGACGCCGCGAGCGCGTCCCGGGTGAGGACCGTGCGCTTGGCCCGGCCCGTGGAGCCGGAGGTCCGCACGACGACGGCGGGGCCCTCCCGGCCCAGCGCGCGGGTCAGAGGGGACAGCAGCCGCAGGGGGTCGCCGGGCACGGGCCCGTCGAGGACCACGGCGTCGCCGGGGACGATCAGTTCGGCCATCGCGGGTCTCCTCCTCGCGCCGCCGGTCGGCTCCCGACCCGGGGACGGGTCGTGCACCGGCGGCAGCCGGATCAGAAGTAGTAGGGGAAGCCGGACCAGTCCGGGTCGCGCTTGCCCAGGAACGCGTCCCGGCCCTCGACGGCCTCGTCGGTCATGTACGCCATGCGGGTCGCCTCGCCGGCGAAGACCTGCTGGCCCACCATCCCGTCGTCGGGCAGGTTGAAGGCGAACTTCAGCATCCGGATCGCCTGCGGGGACTGGGCCGCCACGTCCCGGGCGGCGGCGATCGCCGCGTCCTCCAGCTCCGCGTGCGGGACGACCTCGTTGACCGCGCCCATCTCGAGCATCCGCTGCGCGTCGTACTCCCGGGCGAGGAAGAAGATCTCGCGGGCCGCCTTCTGCCCCACCTGCCGGGCGAGCAGCGCGGAGCCGTAGCCGGCGTCGAAAGAGCCGACGGTGGCGTCCGTCTGCTTGAACCGCCCGTGCTCCCGGGACGCGATCGTGAGGTCGCAGACCACGTGCAGGGAGTGCCCGCCGCCCGCGGCCCACCCGGGGACGGCGGCGATGACCACCTTGGGCATGGTGCGGATCAGGCGCTGCACCTCGAGGATGTGCAGCCGCCCGGCGCGGGCCGGGTCGATGCTCTCGGCGGTCTCGCCCCCGGCGTAGCGGTAGCCGTCGCGGCCGCGGATGCGCTGGTCCCCGCCGGAGCAGAACGCCCAGCCGCCGTCCTTGGCGGAGGGCCCGTTGCCGGTGAGGACCACGGCGCCCACGTCCGAGCTCATCCGCGCGTGGTCGAGCGCGCGGTAGAGCTCGTCGACGGTGCCCGGCCGGAAGGCGTTGCGCACCTCCGGGCGGTCGAAGGCGATCCGCACCCACGGCAGGTCCCGGAGCACCGCGCCGTCCGCGTCCCGCTCCACACCGCGGTGGTAGGTGAGGTCCTGCAGGTCCTGGAAGCCCTCGACCGTCCGCCACTGCACGGGGTCGAAGAGCTCCGAGACCTGCTCGGGGAGGTGGTTGCTGGCGGGGGTCGGGGTCGCGTCGGTCACGGGTCCGAGTCTACGGGGACTTCTCCGCCGGCCTCGAGACCGCCCCCCGGACCGTCAGCGACGGTGCGGTGGAGGGCGGGAGGAGAACGCCCCACGACAGCCACCGGCCGTCAGGCCGGGATCGCGCCAGCGGCGCCCGCCAGCAGCGCCCGCACCTCCGCGGCGGACCCGCACGCCAGGGCCCGCCGCGCGAGGTCCTGCGCACCGGCCAGCGTCACGTCCCGCAGGCGCGCCTTGACGAGGGCCACCCGGGTGGGCACCACGCTGAGCTCCTCGACGCCCAGCCCGGCGAGCACCACCGCCGCGGCCGGGTCACCGGCGAGGTCGCCGCACACCGCGACGTGCGTGCCCTCGGGCACCTCGGCGCACACCCGGGACACCAGGTCGAGCACGGCGGGCTGCCGGGCGTCCGCCAGCGCCGAGACCGCGGTGTTGCCCCGCTCGGCGGCCATCGTGTACTGCGCGAGGTCGTTGGTGCCGATGCTCACGAAGTCGAGCCCCTGCGCCACGCGGCGGACGGCCAGGGCCGCGGCCGGGACCTCGATCATGACACCGACCCTCATGCCCGCCGGGCGGCCGCCGATCGCCGAGGAGGCCTCGTCGAGCCGCTCCAGCGCCCACGCCACCTCCTCGGCGGTGCTGACCATGGGGAACATGACGTGCACCGGGTGGTCCCGGGCCACCAGACAGATCGCGGTCAGCTGGTCGCGGAGCACCTCCGGTGCCCGCCGCATGAGCCGGAGCCCGCGCTCGCCGAGGAACGGGTTCGCCTCGTCGGGCGCCGGCAGGAAGGACAGCGGCTTGTCGCCGCCGACGTCCCAGGTGCGGACGGTCACCGGCCGCCCGGCGAAAGCCTCGGCGATCCCGGCGAACGCGGCCGCCTGCGCCTCGACCGACGGGGCGTCGTCCAGGTGGCCGAACAGGACCTCGGTGCGCAGCAGCCCGCACCCCTGCGCGCCGAACGCGACGGCCCGGCCGGCGTCGGCGGGCGTCGTGACGTTGGCGAGCACCGGCACCGGGTGGCCGTCCGCCGTCGCGCCCGGTTCGCGGGCGGTGGCCAGGACGCGCTCGGCCTCGACGGCCCGGGCGGCCGACAGCTCGCGGAGGGAGCGCCGGGTGCTCTCGTCGGGGTCGACGACGAACCGCCGGGCCCGCGCGTCGAAGCCGACGACGGTGCCGGGTGCCACAGCGGCCGCGGCCGGCCCGGCGTCGTGGTACACCGGGATGCCGCGCGAGCGGGCGACGAGGACGCCGTGGCCGGTGTCCCCGCCCGCCAGCGTGACCACGCCCGCGACCCGGTGCGGGTCCAGCGTCGCCGCTGTTGCGGCGTCGAGCTCCCGCACGACGAGGACCGCGGGCGGACCCTCGGCCGGGACGGCGTCCTCGGGCGCGCCGGCTCCGGCCAGTGCGGCGAGCACCCGCTGCCGCACGCTGCGGACGTCCTCGGCGCGCGCCCGCAGGTAGGGGTCGTCCATCGCCTCGAGCTCTCCGCCCAGCGCGGAGAGCCGGTCCTCCCACGCCGTGGGCGCGGGCGCGCCGGCGGCGATGCCGGCGGAGACCGCCTCGATCAGGCCGGGGTCGACGAGCAGGGCCTCGTGGGCCTCGAGGACGGCGCCCACCGGGCCGGGGCCCCCGGTGGCGGAACGGCGCAGTGCGGCCAGCTCGGCGAGTGCGCGGGCGACGGCCGCGTCCGAGCGCCGCTGCTCCTCGGCAGGCCCGCCCGGCCGGTAGCCGGAGAGGTCGATCGCGCCGCCCCGCACCACCGCCGGGCCGAGGGCGACGTCGCCGCCCGGTCCGGCGGCGGGCGGCACGGGCACG
>NZ_NSKF01000016.1:0-97505 GCF_002287015.1 Kocuria sp. WN036 | reverse complement strand
ACCTCGCTGAAGGCCCCCTCCACCGGCGGGCGCGGTGCGTAGGACGGCGGGTCCGTGGAACGGAGCGCCTTCGCGACCGTGTTCCGCGACAGCGACAACCTCCTGGCAATCGCCGCCTGCGACAAGCCCTCCACCCGATGCAGCTGACGGATCAGCGCCCAATCCTCCACAGTGATCACTCTCCAATCGTTGGACGAGCTGCTCACTTTTCGACCGGAACTTCAGCTACCTATTCGACCGGAACCGACAACCGGTCACCCATGCGACATGAGGCAGTTTGGTTGCGTGACACTTGGGGGTGCGATCGGACTTCCGGGGACCGGTGGTGCGGGAGGTGTGGTGGGTTGCTGACCCCCGTCTCAGGCTCTGCCGGGACATGCCATTGCCCGGCTCACTACGCTTGAAGCATCACATTGGGGCCTCGGTCGCGCCGGGGTGACGGCGGTGGACCTGCAGCGGTTGGTGGTCTGGCTCTGGGATGTGCGGGGATCGGGGGGGCGTTGAGGTGCCAGCTGTGGTGGAGATCCGTTTTCGTTCCGAGGGTGCGGTGCTGGCCGGTCGTTTGTTCCTGCCTCCCGCGGCTGCGCCGGGGCCGGTGGTGGTCATGGCTCACGGCTTTTCCGCCACTGCTCACGGGATGGTCGCTGACCGCTACGCCCAGGCGTTCGCTGATCACGGTGTCGCGGCTTTCCTCTACGACCACCGAGGTGTGGGTCGAAGTCGGGGTGAGCCCCGAGGAGAGATCAATCCGTGGATCCAGGCCCGGGGCTATCGGGACGCCCTCGATGCCGTCTCTGCTTGTGACCGGGTGGACCCCCAGCGGGTGGCGTTGTGGGGGGACTCCTACAGCGCTGCCCAGGTGTTGGCGGTGGCCTGCGTGGACGAGCGGGTGCGCGCGGTGGTGGCTCAGACGCCGGCCTGCGGCCGGCATCCGGCGCCGCCGGACCCGGACGGGGCCCTGTATCGGGGAATGCGGGCCCGGCTCCTGGGCGGATCCGTGCGGGCCGAGCCGGAGCGGTGGCGCGGGCCGATGCCGGTGGTCTCCGCCGACCAGCTCTCGGCGCCTTCGGCGCTGAAGCCGTTGACCGCGCTGCGGTGGTTCCTGGAGTACGGGGCGCGATTCGGCACCGGGTGGGAGAACCAGGTGGTCCTCACCGCCCCGGAGGAACCGATGTGGCTACCGGTGCTGTGGGCCCAACATGTGCTGGTCCCGACCTGTTTTCTGCTGGCCCGTGACGATGAGATGCCCGGCTCGACGACGGCCGTGGCCAGGCAGGCCTTCGCCGCGCTGGGCGGTCCCAAGGAGGTGCACGAGCTCGAAGGCGGGCACTTCGGCCTGCTGTATCACCACGAGCCCGTCTTCGAGCGCTCCGTCGCGATCCAGACCCGGTTTCTGAGTTCGTGGATGCATGACAGCGAGAGGCCCGGTGACCGCTACTGAGACCCCCGAGGGATCGAGTCGGTGCTGCTTCCCCGCGCTGGGCGTCCCGCCTCTGCCTTGCACCTCAGCGGCAGCACCACCGTAGTCGGTGACGGAATCGGGTGGAGTGCGTAGGGCGCCCGCGCTCCTGAGGCCGTGGACGCGAGACTTTCCGCCGGGGACGGATCCTATGATCGCCGCGGCGGGGTGTGACGGGGGCGGGGCGGCCCCCCGGCCACCCCGCCCCAGTTGCTTCTGCGCGGACCAGTCATCTGGCCAGCACCTCGGATCCCCCCGGAACCACGGTGCGGCCGGTCGACGCGCCAGAAGCTGGAGGATGGTCTGATGCAGATCACCTGTCCCCCTGATACGCCACGATGCTCGCTCCCGCCCCGTCCGGCAATTCCGGGGGTGTGTTGGGGTTCACAACATGACACATCCATGTGCGGTTGCTAATAGGGGTGTTCCGGAGTGGGTGGCTGGTGCGAGAAAGGCTGGTCCGTGTACAGGATCAGCCGCAGACGTTTGAGATTTCGCCGTCGAGATCGTCGAGCACCCACTCCGAGAGCTGTCCGGCGGGCACGAGGAACGTGTCCTCGCCCAGCAGCTGCGCCTCCTGAGCCGAGAGGGGTTCCTTGACGGCCTCGCTGTCGTGGACTGCCAGTGCAGCTGCGTAGCCGGCGGCCAGCTCGGCGGCCCACTCCCGGTGGCCGGCGTAGCAGGGGTGCTCGGGATCGGGGCTGCACGCCTCGAGCCACCGTGCCGGCTCCCGCGGAACGGAGGCGGCGGGCATCGGGTGCTGGTGCAGGTCCCAGGTGACCTCGGCCCAGCGACCCACGGGAGTGGCCACCATGGGGTAGTAGGTGGCAACCCACTGGGTGGGAGTGAGGGGGTGCAGCTCAACGGCCAGAGCCCCAGAGACGGAGATGGTCATGCCTTCTTCCTGTTCGCAGGTGACGGATCGTCTGGCGGTGGCGGCCTGAGGCGCGGTCGCATCGCCGAGTCTGGGGGGCCCGATGGTGATGGCCCAGGGTAAGCACGGGGCCGACAACTATGGAAGCAGGCTGAGCAATGTGACAGCAGGCCGCCTTTCAAGCCCGGGGATGCCAGGCCTCTCACCTGGTCCGGATCCTGGCTGGAGGTCGCCGGTGGGCTGGGTCGGTGTCATGGCCCCGGGTGTGTCTGCTGTTCGGGTCTTTCGTCGCGGCCGTGGGTGACGTTGCGGAGCTCAGCAGAGGAGGGGGCGGTTGGTGTCGGGAGGGTTGCCGCCAGGTGCGGTGCGATGCGGGCCAGACGATCGAGGTATCCGTGGCCCTCAAGCTCGGTCAGCACCACGGGAACACGGATTTTGGGGGTACTGGATCGGGCGGCGAGATCAGCCAGGGCCAGTGCGTTCCCGGCTCCGGTGCAGGCCACGGCCCGCAGAACACGTCGTGCCTCGGCGCTGAGCCGGGGATCAGCGGCGGCCTCAAGAGTGAGAGCCTCCAGCGCCGGGCGCAATGCCTGGAAGACGGCGGCGCGGGCCGCTGGGCCCAGGGTGGAGGCGCCTGAGGTGTGGCGGGGTTGCTCAGTGTCCATCTGCTGCTCCTCCGGTCGCGGCCGGAGGGACGTCGTGGATTCACCAGGACGGTCATCGTCAGGGGCGTGTTGGCCACTGCCTGCTGCGGCTCATCCGTCCCTACCGGTGCGCCGGCCCCCTCGATGACCCAGTCCGTGACCTGTGGGACCGGCCACGTGCACCACCGAAGAGTTCTTGGACCCGGTCACCGTGAAGGAGAGCTGCCGCGCCCTGGCAAGCAGAAGAGACGTCCCCCGACGACTGATCACATGGTCACAGGACTTCTGCCCACCAAGGCGGCGGCATGATCACCGCCGAGGAGCCAGCCCCCCGACTGGCCTCCCTGGCGTGCTCCACGCCGGGCCGACCGGCCCCCCGACCGGCGGCCCTGCGTGATACCCCGAACCTACTCTCTAGTAGGAAGAAGATCCATCTTCATGTTGTCCCCATTTGCGCCACTATTCAGAGCCGCGTGAAGGGCCATGGGGTCCGAGGCGACGATGGTGTGGAAGGGACCTGCGAGGGGGGCATGCCCTGCGGGGCTTCCTGACCGATGCGGCGTCTCTTCTCGGGGGTGTATTGAGGATCCCCGCGGGCATGCGCAAGGCCGGGCCATGCGCCCGGCCTTACGGGTGGGAAATGTCTTTCACCACGAAGACAGTGTGGTCCTGGCGGTAGCCGTTGGCGAGAGGTTTGAGGATGTGGCGCTGGACGGGGCTGACGTGCTTGGTGTCGGAGCACTTCCTCCCCACAGTCACAGGCCGCGAACCGACCCGACCCATGACCTTGCCGATACCAAGCAGAGCAGCCTGAAGATTGAGGATGACAGTGGATCGCACGGCATGGGATGCCAGACGTCTCGTCGGGAAAATTTGCGTCCGCATGTTTCCGCGGTCGGGCATGTCTCGTATCTATGTACTTTATCAAGGTCTCCAAAAATCGAGTACTCAACGTTAGTTACGAGACAGATGGGTGGACGTGGGCAAGCTGATTGGGTACGCGCGAGTTTCGACGCGGCAACAGGACGCAGACTGTCAAGTGCATGACCTCCTGGCCGCCGGCGTGCGGCGCGCTGATGTCTACATCGACCATGGAGTGTCTGGAGGACGCGCGTCACGCCCGCAGTTCGACCGTGCTGTGGTTGCGCTGGAGAAGGGCGACACATTGGTGATTACCACGCTGGATCGCCTGGGCCGGTCGACGCAGAACATGCTGACCTTCGCCGAGGCGCTGCGAGGGAGGGGTGCCGGTCTGCGGGTGCTCAACCTCGGTGGGGGAGACGTGGACACCGCGACACCGATGGGCTCCATGGTCTTTACCGTCATGGCCGCGCTGGTCCAAATGGAACTGGAGATCAAGCGAGAGCGGATCACCGACTCGGTGGCCAAGCGTCGGGCCGCCGGCAAGGACTTCGGCGGACGGCCCCAGACCTTCACCGACTCCCAGATCCGCAACGCCCTGCGCCTGATCGACGGCGGGGAGCCGGCGACCCAGGTCGCCCGGGACCTTGGGATGTCCCGCGCCACGCTCTACCGGCGGATCCGGGAGCTGCCGGTGCCGACCACCTTGTGAGCGAGCGGTCGTCAACGACTTGAATGCGGCGGAGGTCAGGTTGATGTGCACCGTAGGGTTCGCAGAATCTTATGGAACCTACAGGCTTTCGCAACGGCAACGACAGGTGCAGCAGAGATCCTGAGCACAGGATGGTCCCGGCGGCTGGGGCCGTAAATCCGGGTCCGCTCCGGAGATCGAGGCAATCATGAGTTGGACATCCAGAACGGAGGGGCCCGCCCTGGCGGGTGCCGCCGACGGTGCCCGCAGGTCCTCGAGATGGTGGGACGGCATCGACGCGGCCCGCGGGCTAGCGCTGCTCGGGTTGCTGGCGGTGCCTTTTATGCCCGCCGATGACCACGAGATCCAGGAGTCGACCTGGTCGGGCCTGCTCCTGTCGGGGGCTCCGGTGGCACTGTTTGTCCTGCTGGCCGGGGTGGGACTCGCCTTCGACTCCGGGGGACGATTTCCACACCGAGGCAGGTGGCTGGCCGCTGATCGGATGGGGATGGCCGTGCAGGCGATCCTCATGGCCGCTGTAGGCCTGGGGGCCGGGGCACTGATGCCCGAAGGTGCCCCGGCGGACAACATCTTGATCTACTACGCGGTTTTTCTCGTGCTGGCGATTCCGTTTCTGCACCTGTCGGCGACGGCGTTGTTCGTTTGCGCGGCACTCATGTGGATCGTGGGCCCGCTGCTGATGCAGGCCATGACCGAAGTCATGCCCGCGTATGCCCCCTCCACCCCCACCTCCGTCGACGGGGTGAGCGGGGCCGCGGGCAGGATCTCCCACCTGCTGTTCACCGGCAGTCACCCGATCCTGTCGTACATGACCTGTCTGCTGGTCGGGCTGGGCTTGGGGCGGATGCGACTGCGTGACACGGGGGTCCAGGTCCGGGTGCTGGTGGTGGGAGCATTACTGGTGATCTGCGCCCAGGCGGCCTTCGTGGTGTCCAACGCCTTCGACGGGTACGACCGATTGCTGACCAGCAACCGGACCAGCATGGAGGTGCGGGTGTGGGGCCCGGAGGTGTTGCCCACCGACTCGCCCTGGTGGCCGGCGCTCATTCCCGCGCCCACTGGCACCGCGTGGACGATCGCGGCCGGCCTGGGCGTGGGACTGCTGGTGCTGGGGAGCTTGCTGCTGGCCACCAGGAAGTTCGGGGCGTGGTTGCTGCCGCTGTCGGCACTGGGCGCGATGGGTCTTACCCTGTACACCGCCCACCTGGTGGCGCTGTCCTTCCAGGCCCACTACGACCAGCCTTCTCTGTGGTACCTCCTGCCCTTGGTAGTCGTAGCGCTGGTTGCCCGGACCTGGCAACGAGCAACACTCGGTCCGGGGCCGCTGGAGCGGGTAGTCAGCACCAGCGTGGAGGCGACCCGCCGTGCTGTGCTCCACCGCTCCCACCACAGGTGAACACCAGTCAGGGAAGACCTCCACTACGCCAGGCTTTACTTGGGGCCCGGTTAGCGGCGAACCGTGCTGCGGTAGAAGTTCCTGCTTGCGCTGGGATTCCGCCCGGCGAGTCGGGTGGCAAGGGGGCCTGGAGGCCGATGTTAGGCTTCGCGAACTCAATGGAAGTGATGTCATGCACACCAAAGTCCGAGTCGCAGCGATCGTCGTTCTCCTTCTCGCACTGGGCCTGTTCGCCATTACTGAATGGCTGCCCGCCCTCCTCTTTCTCCCCGCGGCAGGAGGTGCACTCCTGCTGAATGAGTCCGGGATGCTCACACCTGGGCGGCCCCGTAACGACAGGGACCGATCACGCTTCTAATCGTCGCGGGTGCATGGGCATCGGCACGTGCAGTTGAGGTTCCCCTTTTGTGCGTCGTGGTTCCCGCCCGAACCGGCCGGTAGCGTCGTGAGCGTGACGAGTAGCGGCGACGCGGGGGCTCACGCCCGGCTGATGGACGGCTCTGCAGCGCCGACGGTGGGTCAGCTGGCAGTGCGCTCCATACCGGCTTCCTTGGTCGCTGTGGCCGGTCCTCCGCTGGTGGCTGTGGTCCTGCCTGGCGGAACGGGGGACGGATGGTGGTTCCTGGTCGTCTTCTTGCTCTTTGCGTTGGCCGGGCTGGTCCAGTATCTCGTGCAGCCGTCGCAGCCTCGACTGGACAAGCGGGTCAGGCAGGAGCGGTGGAAGTGGGCGCTTTCGTCGGTCATCAAGACCAGGGAGGTGCCGGTGGATCCGGGGGTGCGGGCTACCGCGGCGGCGGTTGCCTGCACCGAGCTCCAGATGTTCGTGGTGCTCATCTTCTTCGTCCTGGGAGTCGTCCTGGGCATGCTCATCCGTCCGGAAGCGCCGTGGTCGAGCTTTCTCGGTGCCCCGATAGGCATGGCGCTGGTGTCTGCCTTCCGGCTCCGCCGAAGCCTGATCTATCTCACGGTGCTGCACGCTCAGGCACGACCCGGCGGGCAGCAGTTTCAGCGTCAGTAGTTGAGGAAGCAGTGCGATACGAGGAGCGTCGCGGAGGCTGCCGCGGTTTCGATGATCTACGGGGTCCGCCGCCTTGGATGTGCGGTTCTTGATCTGGAGGGAGCGCTATTCGTCTCTCAAGCGCTGCTTCAGGCGTTCCAAGCGCTCTTGGTACTCCCGGTCTTGTTTCTTCATTCCTCGCCACACGATGACGAACATCGCGAAAGTGGTCAGAGCACTCACCACGGTGTTCCAAGAGCTTCCGCTGACGACGGTGATCATCACGGTGGTCGCCGCCAGGAGGCCACAGGCGATCGCGAGGGTGCCGCTGATCGGAGCTTTTCCGGTGGCCATGGTGCCTCCTGTCGGGTTTCCCTGTCAGCTTCAGGGGTGGGCTTGAGACGTGGCGTGCCGCCGGCGGACCCAGCGTGCAGTGGCCGCTGCCGCTGCGGCGGCGCCAGCAACGACCGCTGATGCCAGCAGCGCCAACACGCTCAGGAAGACGACCGTGCCGGCGATGTCGCGCAGGGCCTGTCCGGGCGGCAGGGCTCCCGGGGTGAACCAGCCGTTGTTCCACACCAGCACCGGGGTGCCCAGCAACGCGGCCAGCAGGTAGGCGGCCGGCCAGAACGCATACGTCTCCACCCGGTGCCCCTCACGCCAGCCGCGCACGAGAGCCCAGGGGACGCTGAGCAGCAACGGCCCGAGCATGGCGACGAGAGGGGCACCGATCACGGCCCCTCCACCCTTGGGGGCGGTGACGATGATCAGCCACAGGCCCGCGGCGAAAGCCAGCGCCAGCACCACCGCCCACAGCAGGATGCGCAGACCCAACCACAGCACCGCCCTCGGCCCGGGGCGCGGGGCAACCGGTGGCCGTGGGTGCTCAGATGCGTGCTCGTTCATCGGTTCTCCCCTCGTGGATGAAGTGGGCCACCGCCAGCAGGGCCGCAATGTCCGTCATGGGCGCGGAGTCCTCTCACAATCCCTAATGGGCTCAGCCACGGCGAAGTCCGTGCCCCCGGCCGGGATCGTGGGGTCGTTCCTCGGCGTGTAGGAGGGTGAGGAAGACCCAGCTGCGGCGGGCCCTGCTGATGAGAACGAGGGCGAACACGGTCAGCAGCCCGGCGATGAACCCCCAGAAGGACGACCAGCGCAGCACCCCGGTGAGGGCGAACGCCACCGCGGCATAAAAGACGAACGCCGCGAGTTCGATCCGCCAGATGGCCACCGCGCCAGCGGCGGCCCGCAACTGGGGGTCCTGCGGCACGGTGACGGTCGAGGAGGCACTGCCGAGGATCCACCCCACCCGATCACGGGCCACGTACTGGGTGGGACGCGGACCCGGTACGTGCGTGCGCCGGGAGACCGAGTTCACCAGCAGGATGTAGGCCAGGGACACGGCCGAGGTCCACAGGCCGCGTTGGTCCTCGCGCAGGACTCCGAACTGCCACCAGACCAGCAACGGCAGACCGACCACCAACAGAGCACCCACCCAGAGGCTGCCCCGAAGAACCCGCAAAGCCGAGGGGATCGGGGTGCTGTCGACCTGTGGAGACGCCCCCTCCTTCGTACGCCCGTCCTGGTCCATGGTGCCGAAGCTACCGCCTGGCACAGCCGGACGTCTCGACACAGAAGAGGGGGCCAGCCTCCGCAGTCGGGCGGATTCCTCACCGGAGGGCCGGCCGCAGAGCGCACAGCGGCGAGCTCATCGTGCTTCCAAGCTGAGGCCACAGTTGCCGCGCCGGCGGCGAACCAGACGGTCAGGAGGGCGCCGTCGCCTCTCTAAATATGGCTGGCTACCAATCACTTCTCGGAAGTTCGGCGTTGCAGCGGGGGTTCATATGCCCGCCGCGCTGGTTCCCGTTGCGGACGCAGGTGTCTGCAGCGGTTCACGGCGGGATCGGTCGTCGTTTGGCGCTGAGGGGCCGAGCGCAGCGTCTTGGCGGACTCCGTCTGCGTCGTCTGTATGGTTTGGACGGTTTCGGTCTTGACACCGCAGCGACAGAATTTCAAGGTGGCGTCAGACCGTTGCGACGTCCGTGGAGTCGCGCATCTGGGGGATGCCATGCACAGCCATCCGTCCGGGAACCACCCCGGTGATTCCGGGGCCCAGCCAGGGGAGACCCCTGAGTGGTTGACGGAGGCGGTGATGACCATGATGCGCACCGGGCGCATCCCGGGACTGTCCCTGGTCGTGGTCGACTCACAGCGGTCGTTGTACGCCGGCGGGTTCGGAACTGCTGACCTGGCCACGGGGGCGCCCGCGACTCCGGCCACGGTGTATCTGTGGTTCTCCATGACCAAGATCGTGACCGCCACGGCCGCCATGACCCTGGTCGAGGACGGTCGCCTCGAGCTGGACGCCCCGGTGGCCGACTACGTGGACTGTCTGCGCGCCCCGCGTGCCTCCCAGCCCACGGTAGGGCAGCTGCTGACCCACACCGCGGGGTTGTCCAATCCTCTGCCGCTGCGATGGGTGCACCCGGCCGAGCAGGAGCCGCCGGCGGCCGAGGACCTGCTGCGGTCCGTGATGAGCCGACCGCGCCCCTACCGCCACGCCCCGGGGCACAGGGCCCGATACACCAACGTCGGCTATCTTGCGCTGGGTCAGATCATCGAAGCCGTGAGCGGTATGCCGGTGACGTCCTATCTGCGGCAAGCCGTGCTGGATCCGGTGGGCATGACCCACACCGGGTTCACCTACCGCCCGGAGGCCCCAGCCGCCACCGGTTGTGTGCGCGCCCCGCGCGCCGCCGATCCGCTGCTGCGCCGTCTGCTCCCACCCGGGGTGGCCGGGACCCGTCACGGCGCCTACCTGGGCCTGCGGCCCTTCTACGTCGACGGAGCCGCCTACGGCGGTCTGGTCGGCGACGTGACGGATGCCGGACGTTTTCTGCGGCTGCACCTGGGTGATGGCCAGATCGACGGGCACCGCATCCTGTCCGCTGAGACGGCCCGATCGATGCGCGTGATCGAGCACCCGGGGAAGCCCTTCGACCACGGCATCGGCTGGTTCCGCCGCCCCACCCGGGAAACGGGGCAGTGGGTCGAGCACTTCGGGGCCGGCGCCGGATTCTGGAACGTCATGCGTCTTTACCCAGAACACGGCCTGGGCATCGTGGTCATGACCAACAGCACCACGAGCTACGACTTCGAGCCTCTCTTCTCCCTCCTCACGACCGCCTCCTGGTCGTAGCAGGCCCGGGGCACGTCCGTGAGGGGGCCGTGGGCGTCCGTCGTGCGGCGGTGCCGGGCTCCCACGATCCGTGCGGGCGGACGGCGAGCGGCACCGTGACCGCTCAGGGGTTCGTGGTGATGTCCCCGCCGAGCTCGTCCCGGAGCTGCTGCAGCGGGGCCGCGTCCCTCGAGATGACGACCCAGTTGTCCGCGTGCAGGAAGGAGGCGCCCTGCTCGCTGCTGAGGGTGTTCAACAGCCCCTCCATGCGCTCCTCGGAGTCCGTGACGGCCATGGCCATGCGTCCGTTGGCGCAGTCCAGGTAGGTGGTCTCCGGGTCGGCCGGGGCGCGCAGCTGGTCCGTGCCCGGGCAGTCGATGCCGGCCCCGACGACGTCGTCGCGCAGCGCCGTCGCGTCCTCGTAGGCGGCCCCGCCGGCCACCATCGCCTGGATGTCGTCGGCGGTCGGCGCGCAGCCGGTCAGGGCGAGGGCGGAGAGAGCGAGCAGAGCGGGAACGGGTCGGCGCATGGGACGTCCTGTCGTCGAGGGGATCGGGTGGCGTGCTGGGGCCGGCGTGCGGACGGGGGCGGGCCCGGGTCCGGTGCGCCGTCCGTCGGCGCCGCGCTCACGGGGCGGCCCCCTGCTCCGGACGGTGGTGCTCGTCGAGGACACGGGTGAGGACCCGGCCCGGGGTGTGCCGGTACTCGGGGTCGATGCGCTCGAGCACGGCGACGATCGCCTCGACGTCGTAGACCACGGACGGGTCACCGCCGTGGTGGCTCCAGCGGCGCTCGGCCACCCACGCCCACACGTGCACGGGCCGGCACCGCCGGCAGGTCCCGTGCTCCGCGGTGAGACAGTCGGGCCCCACCGGCTGGTTGAGCCCGGCGATCTCGGCGGGAGTGCGCCGGTGGCGCTCCACCACGGCCCAGAACCTCTCGTCGGGGATCCGGGAGAGGTCCGAGCTCAGACCGGCCAGGGCTTCTCGCGCCCGGACCACGTCGTAGTAGAAGTCCGGCCTCGACCAGGGCGGAACGCGGTGCCGGGCGCGCAGTGCCTCGACCACAGCCGCCTCCTGCGCCTCGGCGACCTCGGCCGCCGTCCGCGGCGACGGGTCCGCGGCCGAGCGCCAGAGGCCGTCGAACAGGGCCGCGCCCTCGGTGCAGGCCTGACGGACCAGCAGCGTGCCGACGTCCGGGGAGCGCCGCTGGGACCAGAGCGCCCCGGAGAGCCGCTCGTAGACCTGACCGTCGTCCAGGGTGAAGCTCCTCCGGTCGGCGGCCACGACCACACGGCGGGTGGTGGGCTCCCCGGTGGCTCCGGTGCGGGCGGGGATGACCACCGCGCGCGCACCGGGGTACACGGCACCGCCCTGGTTCAGCCTCCGCCGCTCGTCCACCGTCCGGTGACCCCGGCTCAGCAGACCGGCCGGCGCGGCCGGCTGCGGGACCCGGGGGCGCGACGAGCCCGCGACCCGGCCTCACCACGGCCCGGGGCGGGAGAGACGGCCGGGGCGCCGAACGGCACGAGGACCGGGTCGGTCTGCCGGGCGACGGGCTCAGCGGCCATGGTGGTGCTCCTCGTGGAGTCGGGGTCGGAGTCGGGGGTCGACGGGCGACGCGGGCGTCCGGCGCCTGCTGGGGGAACCGTAACAGCCGCCGCGCCCGGGGCGGCGGAGGTCGTCAGGCAACGGGCCGGCGGTCCTCCCCGGCGAGGGCGCTCATGCGGTCCCCGGCGGCGTCCATGCCCAGCGAGGCGAACACCGCGAGCGCGGCCATCCACCGGCGCGGATGGGCCGCCCCGCCGGCGACCAGCCACCGCTCGAGCATCGCGTCGATCCGCAGCGAGGCGGCCTGGACCCCGCACGTCGCCGCGCCGAGACCCAGCAGCAGCGCCGCCCGCGCCGCCACCGGCAGCCGCTGCGCCGCGACAGGGCTCCCGTCGGCCAGGGGCCCGACCTCGGCACCGGCAACGACAGAGTCCTCCCCACCGGTGTTCCGGGAGAGCACCCACCCTCCTGCGCCGGCGACCAGGACTCCCGGCACCACGACGTACGCGGCGCGCACCCGGGGCGACCAGCCGGACGGGGAGACCAGCGTCAGCGCTCCGGCGGCCGCGGAGCTGGTCAGGGACAGCACGAGATCGTTCATGGTTCTACGCTACGTCCCGCGTCCCCGGTCGTCACCCGGTCCGGCCGGTCGTCGGCCTACGCTGGGGGCAGGACCGAGAGGGAGGCGGAGATGCGGATTCTCGTCGCACATGCCAGCGCACACGGATCGACGGCAGAGATCGCCCGGCGGATCGCCGACGTGCTCCGGGACGAAGGCTCGTCGGTCGACGTCGGGCCCATGGAACAGCAGGACGGTCTCGGCGACTACGACGCCGTCGTGCTGGGCAGTGCCATCCACGACCAGGACTGGCTGCCGGTGGCCACCGCGTTCGTCCACCGCCACCAGGCCGTGCTGCGGATCCGGCCGGTGTGGCTGTTCAGCGTGGGAATGTCCGCGGCCCTGCCCCGGATCCTTCGCGAACCGGCCCGCCGCGCCCAGAACCGGCGGCTGGCCGCGTCCCTGCGGGAGGTGGTGCACCCGCGCGGGCACCTGCTGCTGTCCGGGGTAGCGCAGGCCGAGCAGCTGCCGGGCTGGGCCGGCCTCCTCCTCCGGGGGACCGGGGGGCGCTTCGGCGACCACCGGGACTGGCCCCGGATCGAGGCCTGGGCCCGCGACATCGCCGGGACGCTGAGGACGACCACCCGCGGCGGGTGATCCGTGGCCGCCCCAGCGACCTCCACCCTGGTGGAGAAGGACGTGCCCCCGAGGCCGGTGTTCCGATCGTCCGCGTCGCACGACGGGTGGGCCCGGGTACCCGGGGTCCCAGCCCTCGTCGAGGGGAGCGGTCGGCTCGACCGCAGCCCCGGGCGTCAGCGGCCCGGTCGCGGGCACCCGTTCCCAGGAGGTCGTCGTGCCGGCAGCCGCAGCCGCGGGTCTCCCGATCGCGCTGGGACTGCTCGCCGCCTCCCTGCCCGTCGCCGTGATCGTGCCGATGCTCGTCACCAGCGGGACCCGGAGCGCGGTCACCGCGTTCCTGTCCGGCTGGATCGCCGGGATCGCCGTCGTGGCCGCCCTCACCGTGCTGGTCGTCGACACGACCCTGCCCCGCGACGATCCCGCGCCCTGGGTCGGCGTCCTGCGGGTGGTGCTCGGCGGCACGCTGCTGCTGCTGGGGGTCAAGCAGTGGCGGAGCCGGTAGCGCGAGGGGTCGCAATCGCCGCGGTGGATGACGGCGGTCGACACGATGACGCCCTCGAAGGCCCTGGCCGTGGCCTTCCTGCTGGTCACGGTGAACCCGAAGAACGCGGTGCTGGTCGTCACGGGGGCGGCCGCGATCGCGACGGCCACGGCGTCCGTGGCGCACCAGGTGCTCGCGCTCCTGCTGTTCACGGGGGTCGCCAGCGCCGCGGTCGCCGCCCCGGTGCTGCTCCACGTGGTCCTGGGGGACCGGGCCGCCACGGTGCTGGCGGCCGCGAAGGGATGGATGACCGCCAACGGTTCCTGGGTGATGACCGTCGTGCTGGTCGTCATCGGCGCGGTGCTTCTCGGCAACGGTGTGAGCGGACTGCGGTCCGGCTGACCGTGACCGTGCCCCGGCCCACCCGCGGCGGCTGGGGGGCGCCCGCCGGCCCGCCGAGCCCGCCGAGCCCGCGGCGCTCGCGGCGCTCGCGGCGCCGGCCCAGCTCGTGGGCGCTCACCGCCACGAGGGTCATCACGACCAGGGGCAGCACGAACGAGACCATCACGGAGCTGAACCCCTCCAGGGCGTCGTGCTCGGTGACCGCCAGCAGCACGTACCCGGTGTAGGCGAAGTACAGGAGCAGGAACAGACCGCCCTCCCAGCGGGCCACGGCGAACCCGGTGAAGGCGTTGGGCAGCAGCGCCACCACGGCGGCCGGCATCACCGGAATGTTCAGGGCCACGGCCACGGCCGCCGCCGGAACCGGCAGGCCGCTGTCGACGAGGATCGCCGGCACCCGAGCACCAGTCCGAGTTCAGCAGGCAGCTGCCCACGACGTTGCCGATGGCGAGATCCCGCTGTCCCCGGCGGACCGCGACGACGGAGGCCGCCAGTTCGGGCAGGGACGTCCCGAGGGCGACCACCGTGAGCCCGACGACCAGGCCGCTGACGCCAAGGGCCGTGGCGACGTCGACCGCCCCCTCGACGAGGACCGTGGCCCCGGCCACCAGGAGCCCCACTCCCACCACGACGAGGACGAGCGAGACACCGGCCGAGGCCTCCCCGGCCGGTGACCCGTCGACATCGGGTGCGGCGGGCGGCCGGTCCGGCGGAGGGTCCGGCGCCCCGGCGGGGGAGGCGGCGTCCCGGCGGCCGATCAGCACCGTCAGGACCCCGTGGACGACCACCGCCGCGAGCAGCACCGCGCCGTCCGTGCCGCTGTCCCGGCCGTCCAGGGACACGAGCGCAACGCCATGCCGAGCACGATGCGCCCCACGTCCAGGACCGTCATGGGCGCCGGTCCAGAGCCGCCGCCCGGGAGGACAGAGGCAGTGCGCGGCATCCGTCACAGCATGGGCGCTGCGCGGATGCGGACAGGATCTGTCCGCCACGGGGAGGACACTGGACCTGTCACCGGACGCTGCGCCGGAGGCGCCCCGATCAGGAGGGAACCGCCATGACCGACCTCGACGTCGCCGCCTGTGCCGCCGACCAGATCGACCGGCACTGGACCCACCAGCTGCGGCCCCGCCTCGCCGGCCTGACCGACGAGGAGTACTTCTTCGACCCCACCGGCGGGTCCGCGTGGACGGTCCATCCCCGGGCCGAGGAACGCACCCCGATGCAGACGGGCCGCGGGGAGCTCGTGCTGGACTTCGCCTTCCCCGAACCGGTGCCCGCGCCGTTCACGACCATCGCCTGGCGGCTGGCGCACGTCGTCGTCGGGGTCCTCGCCGCGCGCAGCCACGGGCACTTCGCCGGGCCCGAGGCGTCCTACCAGAGCTGGGCTTACGCCGGGACCGCGGAGGAGGCGCTGGCCCAGCTCGACCGCGAGTTCGCCCGCTGGACGGCCGGGGTGCACTCGCTGACGGACGCGGACCTCGCGCGCCCGTGCGGTCCGGCGGAGGGCCCGTACGCGGAGCTGCCGATGCTCGCCCTGGTGCTGCACATCAACCGCGAGCTGATCCACCACGGGGCGGAGCTCGCCCTGCTGCGCGACTTGTACGCCCACACCCGCTGAGCCCCTCGCCGCCCGCCTCGTCCCCGATCCGCGCCGCACGACACCTCAGGAGCCCACTGTGTCCTTCCTCACCCCCACCGTCACCGACGAGCGCGACGCCCTGGCGGCCTTCGCGAGCCAGCAGATCCGCCAGGTCGCCACCACCCTCCAGGGCCTCGACGCCGAGCAGCTGCGGGCGACGCCCTCGGCGAGCGCCATGAGCCTGGGCGCGCTGGCCCGGCACGTCCTGTTCATCGGCGGGCACGGTCCGTTCGCGGTGCTCACGGACCCCCACCGGACCTCCGGGGAGCCGCTGGACGACGCCGGCTGGGCCGCCGGGGCGATCCTGCCGGAGGCCGTGCAGCCGGAGGACACCGCCGAGTCCCTGGGCGCGGCCCTGTACTCGCTGGCCGACCGCGTCGAGGCGGGCCTGCGCACCGCGGACCCGGAGGCCCGCATCCCCGTCCCGGACGCCCCGTGGTTCCCAAAGGACCTGGGGACGTGGCCCGCCCGGTGGGTGGCGCTGCACATGGTCGAGGAGAACGCCCGGCACGCCGGGCACGCCGACATCCTGCGCGAGTCCCTCGACGGGCGGACCGCCTACGAGCTCAACGCCCTGGCGGACGGGGAGACGTGGAGCCCGCAGGACTGACCGGCCCGAGGGGTCTACTCGTCGTCCGGTGGGCGCCCGGTCCCCGCCTCCGGGTCCTCCGGCGGCGGGGCGTCGTCCTCCGCCTCCTCGGGGGGAGCGTCCGCGCGCCGGTTGCTCTCGTCGGTGGTGGCGGTCAGCCACGTCTCGTCGCGGACGCCCAGTCCCTCCTGGCTCGTCTCCGCCCAGGCCTCGTCGCGGTCCGCGGGCCCGGGGTAGCGGTCCATCTCCGGCTCCTGTCCTGCTCGACGGTGATGGCCCAATCCTATGCCCGGGCCCGGCATCCCGCGCACGGCCTCCCGCGCCCGGCCGGGGATCTCCTCAGCCGCCCTCGAGGAGCCGGCGCAGCGTCAGGGCGTTGCGCACGGCGTGGCCGTCGCCGTCGTTGTTGAAGTACGCGTAGACCTCGCGGCCGCCGTGGTGCCACTCCCGGATCCGGTCCGCCCACCAGGCCAGGTCCTCGTCCGAGTAGGAGCCGGCGTAGAGGTGGTGGTGGTCGGGGCCGTGGAAGCGGACGTAGACGAAGGGGGCGGTGGCCTCGAGGACGCAGGGCAGCCCGGCCCCGCTCATCACGCAGTACGCCGCGCCGTGGCGCCGGAGCAGCTCGAAGACCTCCGGGTGCACCCAGCTGTCGTGGCGGAACTCCACGGCGACGGGCAGCCAGTCCGGCAGCCCGGCCAGGAACCAGTCGAGGCGAGCGTCGTCGCGGGCCTGCGCCGGCGCGAGCTGGACGAGCAGCACGCCGCGCCGGTCCCGCAGCTCGTGCCAGGACTCGGCGATCCGCCGGCTCCAGGTCTCGGGCGCGTAGAGCTTCTTCGCGTGCGTCAGTCCGCGGGGGGCCTTCACCGTCATCCGGAAGCCCTCCGGCAGGCGCCGGTTCCAGCCGGCGAAGGTGCTGCTGCGCGGCCAGCGGTAGAAGCTCGCGTTGAGCTCCACGGTGGAGAAGGCCCGGGTGTAGATCTCCAGGCGCTTGGCCGGGGCCGTGCCGGGGGGATAGAGGACGTGCTCCCAGTGGTCGTAGCTCCACCCGGAGGTGCCGATGTGCCAGCCCATGGGCTCCAGGGTAGCTGCGGAGGGCGCCGGGTCCGGCCGTCGCGCCGGGCGCCGGCCGGCCGCGCGGCGGACGTAGGGTGTTCACCGGCACGCACGGCGCCCCCGCCGAGCACCCCGCACGACCCCAGGAGAACGCTCATGACCACCCTCGCCCCCCGGCCCGCCGGGACCCGCTGATGGCGAAGCTCTACTTCCGGCACGGGGCGATGAACTCCGGCAAGTCCACCGTGCTCATCCAGGCCGCGCACAACTACGAGGAGCGCGACCAGACGGTCCTCGTCGCCAAGCCCGCGATCGACTCGAAGGGCGCGGACACCGTGGTCTCACGGCTGGGGGAGTCCCGGCGGGTCGACCTGCTGCTGGCCCCGGAGGACGGGGCGCGCGAGCGCTTCCGGGCCGCTGTGCGGGAGCGCGGACCGGTGCACTGCCTGCTGGTGGACGAGGCGCAGTTCCTCGCCCCGGGCCAGGTCGACGACCTGCTGCGCATCGCGGTGCTCGACGGCGTCCCGGTGCTGGCCTACGGGCTGCGCACCGACTTCCGCACGGAGGCGTTCCCGGGCGCGGCGCGCCTGCTGGCCGTGGCCCACACGGTCGAGGAGCTGCGCACGATCTGCCGCTGCGGGTCCAAGGCGATGTTCAACGCCCGCACGGTGGACGGGGAGCCGGTCTTCGAGGGCGACCAGGTGGCCATCGACGGCGTGTCCGTGTCCTACGAGTCGATGTGCGCCGGCTGCTACCTCCGGCACTCCGGCGGGCGCCTGGGCTGAGCCGGGGACCCGGCGGGCCGGCCCGGGGACGGCGTCAGGGGGTGACGTCCCGGTCGTCCTCGCGGCCGTGCCGGTCGACGACCGCCCAGAACAGGTCCTCGGGGATCGCCTCGAGGTCGGGGTGCAGGGCGGCGAGCTCGTCGATGATGGCGGCCACGTCGTAGTGGGCGTGCACGTCGCCGCGCCGGGCGAGCCGGTTCGAGGCGATCAGGCCCTCGACGTAGGCGGTGTGGTCGGAGTCGGTGAACGTGCTCAGGACCGCGTCCGCCCACAGCTGCTCGAAGGCCGGATGGCCCTCGGTGACGAGCCGGACCGGGGCGTGCGCGCCGTCGGGCTCGGCGGGGTCGGCCTCCGGGGCGTCCCGCACCGGTCCGGTGGTCTTGGCGAACCGGGTGCCGTCGTCGACCGTGACGGTCCGGTCGGTCTCGTCGACGACGGTGTGCCGCTCGGTGCGCAGGACGGGGCCGCCGCGGACCACCACGGCGCGGGTGCCGACGCCGGTGGCTCCGCCGACGTGGTGGTGCTGGCTCACGGCGACCTCCTGGGGTCTGCGCTGCGGGGGCGGCCGATCCGCCGGGTGCCTGATGCGCAGAACCTAGCAGGCGGCGCCGACCGCCGGAAGCCTCCGTGAACGCGGACGGCGCCGCCGGAGGGGCTCCGGCGGCGCCGAGGGCGCGGGGTGGACCGGGGCTCAGCCGCCGAGCAGCACCGCGCGGACCAGGTCGAAGAACATGCCGAGGATGGCCGTGAAGTTGGGGTTGAAGAACGCGTCGAACTCGCCGACCAGTCTGATCATGACAGTTCCTTCCGAGGGGGGTGGGTGGGGCCCGGGCCGGGCGTGGATCCGGCCCGGGCCCGAGCCTACCGGGGGTGTTCACGGAAGCACATGGCCTTTCGGCCAGTTCCCGCCCCGGGCCGGCCGGACGCCGGGACCCGTCAGGGGGCGGGGGTGCCGGTGGAGGACGCTCGGCGCGCGTCGTCGTGCGCCGCTGTCTCCTGCGCCGCGGCCTCCATTGCGGCGGCCTCCTTCGCTGCGGCCTCGTGCGCGGCGGCCTCCGCGCCGCCGATGGCTTCGCCGCGGGCCACCATGCCGGCGGTGTCGGAGAGGGGGATCTGCTTGAGGAACACCGCGAGCACGAAGGCCAGCAGCATGAAGGGGACGAGGTACCAGAACACCGGGGCGAGGGAGTCGGCGTACGCGGTGACGATGCCCTCGCGGACGGGCTCGGGCAGTTGCGCCAGGGTCTGCGGGTCCAGGGTGGCGGTCGCCTCCCCGGCCTGGGCGGCGGAGGCGCCGGCGCCGGTGAAGACCGCCGTGAGCTGCTCCGAGAGGTTGTTGGTGAAGATCGCCCCGAAGATCGCCACGCCGAGGGCCGCGCCGACCTCGCGGAAGTAGTTGTTAGTGCTGGTGGCGGTGCCCACCATGGACGGGTCCACGGCGTTCTGCACCACGAGGACGATGACCTGCATGATCAGGCCCAGGCCCGCGCCGAGCACGAGGAGGTAGACGCAGATCAGCCAGATGGGCGTCTCGGCCGCCAGCGTGGTCATGGCGAGCATGGCCGAGGCCGTGACGAGCGTGCCCGCCAGCGGGTAGCCCCTGTACCGGCCGGTGCGGGAGATCCTGAGGCCGGACCAGATCGAGGTGCCCATCAGCCCGACCATCATGGGGACCATGAGCAGCCCGGACTCCGCCGCCGAGGTGCCGGAGGACATCTGCAGGAACGTGGGCACGAACGCGATGGCGGCGAACATCCCCAGCCCCAGGGTGAGGCCGATCGCGGTGGCGTTGACGAACACCGGGTTGCGGAACAGGCCCAGGGGGATGATCGGGTCCTCGGCCCGGGTCTCGTTCCAGACGAACAGCGCCGTGGCCACGACCATGCCGCCCGCCCAGGCCCAGGTGGCGGCCGCGCCCCAGCCGTGCTCGGCGTTGCCGCCGAACTCGGTGAAGAAGATGAGACAGGTCGTCGCCACGGACAGCAGCAGCACGCCGGCCACGTCGATCCTGCGGGTCGCGCGCTTGTGCGGGAGGGTCAGGGTGAACCACGCGATGGCGAAGGCGGCGATGCCGATGGGGATGTTGATGTAGAAGGCCCACTGCCAGGTGAGGTGGTCCACGAAGTAGCCGCCGAGCAGCGGCCCCGCCACGGCGGAGAGCCCGAAGATGCCGCCGAGCGGGCCCATGTACTTGCCGCGCTCGGAGGCCGGGACGATGTCCGCGATGATCGCCTGGGAAAGGATCATCAGTCCTCCGCCGCCGAGCCCCTGCAGCGCGCGGAAGGTCACGAACTGCCAGAAACCGGTGGCCAGGGCGCAGCCCACCGACGCGAGGGTGAACAGGGCGATGGCGACCAGGAAGAGGTTGCGCCGGCCCAGGACGTCGCCGAACTTGCCGTAGACGGGCATCACGATGGTGGTGGCCAGCAGGTAGGCCGTGGTGATCCAGGCCTGGTGCTCCACGCCGCCCAGCTCCCCGACGATGGTCGGCATGGCGGTGGAGACGATCGTCTGGTCGAGGCTGGCGAGCATCATCCCGGCGATGAGGGCAGAGAAGATGATCCAGATCCGCTTCTGGGTCAGCACCAGCAGCGGGGCGTCCTGCGCGACCGCGGGCGGGGTGGTGGTCATGGGCTTCCTTCGGTGTCCGGGGACGGGTCAGAGGTGTCGGGGGGGAGTGGCTGAGGGGGTGTCCGCGGCGGTGTCCGGCGTCGTCGGCGGGGCGGTGGCGCCGGGGGAGAGCAGGTCCCCGGCGAGGCGGACGTTGCGGGCCAGCAGCTCCGCGAACTCCTCCAGGGGCGGGGACTCGTCCGGGTCGGCGCCGGCCGGCCGGGTCTCGAGGAGCTCGTGGACGGTGTGCCCCGCGAGGTGGGAGACGACGGCGGCGGCCACGCCGGGGAACGGGTCCCGCTCCCGGCAGCCCTGTCGGCGCGCGATGAGCTCCGTCAGCTCGGCCAGCCGCCGTTCCATGGTCTCGGTGAGCCGCTGGAGCAGCACGGGCTCGCGGCGCAGGACGTCCAGCAGCAGGGTCCGGTCGTGGGGACCCTCCAGCAGGGCGAAGGACTGCACGACCAGCTCCTGCAGGGCGCTCAGCAGCGGCGCTCCGTCCGGCGCGGAGCCCCCGGCCACGAACTGCTCGCCGAAGGCCTCGAGCGGGTCCCGGGCCGGGGTGCCCAGCACGGCGTCGTCCTTGGAGGCGAAGTAGTTGAAGAAGCTCCGCCGGGAGATCCCGACCTCCGCGCAGAGCTCGTCCACGGTGAACCCCGCCAGCCCGCGCTCGGCGGCCAGCCGGCGCGCGCCGGCGATGAGGGAGCGGCGGGTCCGGCGCATGCGCTGCTCCCGTGCGCCCGCCGTCACCGGAGGCGCCCGAGATCGAATCGATGTTGCACTCACGACATCATAGTGCAACTTTGCGGCGGGTGGTGCCCGGTGCGCCGTCGTGCCCCCGTCCGTACGCTGGACCACGTCGGCGCACGACCGGAGGAGACCCGTCATGGCCCAGGAACCGGACCCCCGCCCGCGGCTGATCGGGCTGCACGGGCGCAAGCAGTCGGGCAAGGACACGTGCGGCGACCGCCTCGTGGTCGCGCACGGCTACGCACGGGTGGCCTTCGCGGACCCGCTGCGGTTGTTCCTCACCGAGCTGGACCCCCTCGTGGGCGTCCGGGACGGCCGGCTCGTGCGGCTCGCCACGGTGCTGGCGGAGGCCGGCGGGGACTGGGGTCTGCTCAAGGACGAGGTGCGGGACCCGGTGCACCGGGAGATCCGGACGCTGCTGCAGAAGGTCGGCAACGAGGCCGGCAAGGCCGTCTTCGGGGAGACGGTGTGGGCGGACCGCGGGCTGGAGACCGCCCGCCGGCTGGGCGGGCCGGTCGTGTTCACGGACGTGCGCTTCGACGTCGAGGCAGAGGCCATCACGGCCGCGGGGGGCCGGGTGGTGCACGTGGTGCGCCCCGGGGCTCCCGCCCCGGACGACCCGCACCCCTCGGAGGCCGGCATCGACCCGCGCTGGATCACCGCCGTCCTCGTCAACGACGGGACGGTCGAGCAGCTCTGGGCGAAGGTCGACGCGCTGGTGATCAGCCGGCCGGGTGCCCCGGGGTGAGCCCCACCAGCTCGGCGCTGCGCCGCCACAGGGCGTCCGCGAGCGCGACGTCGGCCGCGCGGGACGGGGCACGGGCGGGCCGCCTCTTCTCGAAGTAGCCCCCGGGGCGCCAGTCCTCGCCGGCGACGCCCTCCGCCAGCCACACCAGGGTCTCCGCGCCCCGTTCCGGGGTGATCATGAGCCGGCGGCCCAGACGGGTGCGATACAGGAACCGCAGGGGGGTGGTGGTGCCCGAGGCGAAGTTCGTCGCGACGCCCCCGGGGTGGAACGCCGCGGCGGCGAGGCCGTGCGGCCCGTGCCGGCGGTCGAGACCGCGGGTGAAGAGGATGTTGGCGAGCTTCGTGTCCCCGTAGGCCCCCTGCGGGGACCAGCGCCGGTCGTCGACGAGGACCTCCGGCGAGAGCCGGCCGATGCGGGCCGCGACGCTGGACGTGCTGAGCACCGCCGCGCCGTCCGCCACGAGCCGGTCGAGCAGCAGGTGGGTGAGCAGGAAGGGCGCCAGGTGGTTGACCTGCCACGTCATCTCGTGCCCGTCGGGCGTCAGCTCGCGGCGGTCGAAGATCCCGCCGGCGTTGTTGACCAGCACGTCGATCCGCGGGGCGGACTCCTGCAGCTCCCGGGCGAGCCGGCGCACGTCGTCGAGCCGCGCGAAGTCCGCGGTGAAGTGCCGGAGCCCGAGGGGCCCGGCCACCGCCGCGGTCTTCTCGCCCGATCGCCCGACGACGACGACGTCGTGGCCCCGTCCCGCCAGCTCGCGGGCGGCGGCGGCCCCGATGCCGTCGCTCGCGCCGGTGATCACGACCGTGCGCCGCCCCTTGCGCCGATGGGCGTGCTGCTCGCGGTGCTGGTCCTCGTCGTGCTGGTCCTCGTCGTGCTGGTCCATGGTGGCCTCCTCGGTCGAGCCGGAATCCCGGTCAGCATAGCGACGCACCCTGGGCCGCCGGACGGAATAAGCGCGCGGGCGGAGCCGTTGCGGCACGCACGACGGAAAACACCCGGACAGGCACCACAGCTGAGGAGCTGACCATCATGGCCCGTGTTCTGATGATCGTCTCGGCGGCCGACTCCCTCACCATGCGGGACGGCACCGAGCACCCCACCGGCTTCTGGGCGGAGGAGCTCGTCGTCGCCCACCGGGCGCTGCGCCGGGCCGGGCACACCGTCGACATCGCCACCCCCGGCGGTCGCCGGCCCACCGTGGACCGGGTCAGCCTCTCCCCGGACGTCACCGGGGGCCAGGAGCGGGCCGACGAGTTCCGCACGTACCTGGAGGAGATCGACGCCGAGCTCGCCGCCCCCCGCGTCCTCGCCGAGGTCGACGAGCACGACTACGACGCCGTGGTCCTGCCCGGCGGCCACGGTCCCATGGCGGACCTCGTCCACGACCCCTCGCTCGGCCGGATCCTGGCCTCCTCGGACCGGACCGGCCGGCTCATCGCCCCGTTCTGCCACGGCCCGGCAGCCCTGCTCAGCGCCCAGGACGACGGGACGTTCCTCTTCGCGGGCCGCCGGCTGACCGCCTTCACCAACGAGGAGGAGCTCGGCGGCGGCACCGGGGAGAACACCCCCTGGTTCCTGGAGACCGTGCTCCGGGAGAAGGGGGCCGTCGTGGAGACCGGCCCCGCGTGGTCCAGCCACGTCATCCGCGACGCCAACCTGATCACCGGCCAGAACCCCCAGTCCAGCCAGGCCGTCGCCGACGTCCTCGTGGAGGCGCTCGCAGAGTGACCCCCGGCCGCAGAGGCACCGGCGGCGGTGGGAGCCGCCGGGCTCAGGCGCTGACGGGCGTCCTCCCGGCCAGGGCGAGGCCGCGGGCGGCGGCCACCGCGTCCCGGAACTCCGGGAACGTGCGACGGACGGCGTGCCCGCCGCCGGCCGGGACGAAGGTCATGGCCCACCGGTTCCGGCGGAGCCGGTGGAAGGGCACGGCGACGATCTCCACGGAGGGCAGGGCATCGGGGCGCTGAGCGTTCACAGCGGGACCTTTCGGGGGGTTCAGGTCGGGGGAGGACGGGGCCTGCTCCGGGCGGACCGGGGGATCCGCGGACCGGGGCCCTGCGTGGGGCCCATGGTACCGGGCGCGCCGCCCGGCGGGGCGGTCGCCTGGCCGGTGTCGGCGCCCGGCAGGTATGATCAGCACACTGATCGAGTGAGGAGACCCATGTTCACCCCCGAAGTGGCCGACGGCGTCCACCGCATCACCCACGCCCACGTCAACTGCTACCTGGTCGAGGACGAGGACGGCGTCACGCTCGTGGACGCCGGCCTGCCGAGCATGTGGCCCATGCTGCTGGCGGGACTCGAGGAGCGCGGGCGGCGCCCCGACGAGGTCAGGGCGCTGGTGCTCACGCACGCGCACTTCGACCACGTGGGCTTCGCCCGGCGGGCGCAGGAGGAGTGGCGGCTGCCGGTGCACGGGCACCCTGCGGACGCGCGGCTGGCCGCCCACCCGTACCGGTACCGGCCCGAGCGCAACCGGTTCCTCTACCCCTTCACCCACCCGCGGTCCCTGCCGCTGCTCGGCCGCATGGCGGCGGCCGGGGCCCTCGCGGTCCGGGGCGTGCGGGAGCTGCGCCCGCTCGAGGCCGGGGCCGTCCTGCCTGTCCCGGGCCGGCCGGTGGTCGTCCACACCCCCGGCCACACGGACGGGCACTGCGTCCTGGACCTGCCCGGCCGGGGGACCGTGCTCAGCGGTGACGCGCTCGTGACGCTGGACCCCTACACCGGCCGGCGCGGCCCGCAGATCGTCGCCGGGGCCGCGACCCACGACTCCGCCGTGGCCCTCGCCTCCCTCGACGCGGTGGCCGCCACCGGGGCGCGCACCGTGCTGCCCGGTCACGGGGAGCGGTGGACGCAGGGCGCCGAGGCCGCGGCCCGGCACGCCCGCGCGGTGGGCGCCCACTGAGCGAGCCCGGCAGGGTCCGCGGATCGGGCCGGGAGCGGCCGTGGCCGTCGCGACCCCGCCCCACCGGGCATCCGAAGCGTGCTGATGACACTACCGGGGGCGGCGGCTATCGTGGGCGGCGACCGACGACCCCACAGCGCCTGGAGGACCACCCGTGAAGCAACTGACCGTCTCCGCCCCCGGCGGCCTGGACCGGCTCGAGCTCGGGGAGGCCCCCGACCCGGGCGCGCCGGGCCCCGGCGAGGTCCGCGTCCGCGTGCACGCCAGCTCCCTGAACTACCACGACTACCTCGTGGTCTCCGGCGGGACGCGGACCGAGGACGGGAGGATCCCGCTGGCGGACGGCGCGGGCGTCGTCGAGGCCGTGGGGGAGGGCGTCGACGACCTCGCGGAGGGCGACGCCGTGGTCTCCTGCTTCTTCCCGCTCTGGCAGGACGGACCCCCCGTGGACGGGAACTTCCGGCGCGTCCCGGGAGACGGGCTCGACGGCTACGCCCGGGAGGCGGTGGTGCGTCCCGCCACGTGGTTCACGCGCGCCCCGGCCGGGTGGTCCCACGCCGAGGCCGCGACCATCACGACGGCCGGCGTCACCGCCTGGCGGGCGCTCGTGGTGGACGGAGGGCTCCGTGCGGGGGACGTGGTCCTGGCCCTGGGCACCGGCGGCGTCTCGGTCTACGCCACGCAGCTCGCCAAGGCCGTGGGCGCCACCGTGGTGGTCACGTCCTCCTCCGACGAGAAGCTCGAGCGCGTCCGGCGGCTCGGCGCGGACCACGTCATCAACTACCGCGAGACCCCCGAGTGGGGCCGCGCCGTCCAGGAGCTCACGGACGGGCGCGGCGCCGACCACGTGATCGAGGTCGGCGGCCCGGGCACCCTGGCGCAGTCGATCCGCGCCGTGCGGGTCGGCGGCCACATCTCCCTGATCGGCGTGCTCACCGGGGCGGCGGGCGACGTCCCCACGGCGCTGCTCATGGCGCGCCAGGCGCGCCTCCAAGGACTGCTGGTGGGCAGCCGCCGGGACCAGGCCGACTTCGTGCGCGCGCTCGAGGCGACCGGGCTGCGGCCGGTGATCGACCGCCGCCGCCCCCTCGCCGAGGCCGCCGACGCGTTCCGGGAGATGGAGTCGGCCCGGCACTTCGGCAAGATCGTGCTCGAGCACTGAGCCCGGCCGGTGCCCCGGGGGGCGCGCCCCGGGGCACCCGGGTCACCAGCCGGTGACCCACACCTGACCGGTGGCCGGGGACCAGTTCACCCTGTACCCGTTCGAGAAGCGCTGGTAGACGGTGGCCCCGGTGCGGATCTCGTCGGTGACCGGGTAGCCGTAGCCCCGCTCGAAGCCGGCGGCCTTCCAGGCGCGGCCGATGGCGCCGGTCTCGTGCACCGCACGCGCGCCGTGGGCCCGGGTCCACAGCACCTTGGTGAGCGCCCCGTCCCGGGAGAAGACCTGGTAGGAGGACCCGTCGGCCAGCCGGCGCTCCTCTGTGGTCGGGAAGCCGTAGCCGTTCTCCCGCCCCCCGGCCACGAACTTCTGGCCGATGACCGTGGCGTTCTCCACCCGGTGGGCGCCCGTGGCCGGGCTCCAGTACAGGGTGGACTTGCGCCCGTTCAGGGAGAACTCCTGGTAGACGCCTCCGGCTCGCAGCCCGCCGCGCTCCGCCGTCACGGGCTGACCGACGACCGCGGCGCCGCCCAGGGCGTGGTACTTCGCGCCGATGGCGCCGGCCACGCCGTAGCCTGCCGGGGGCTGGACGGGCGTCGACGTCTCGTAGGTGTAGGCCGGGGCCCCGTTCACGCGCGTCGAGGCGTCCGCGGGCGCGCCGCCGTTGGCGTACCCGTAGAGGTTGACGGTGGAGAGCACCTGCCAGGGCTGCCCGGAGTTCTCGAGCCGGCCGTCCGCGTAGGTGAGGCCGATGCCGATCACCTCGTGGCGCGGGTCCTTGATCGCCTTGTCGTGGGCGGCCGAGGACTTCCACCACGCCACCAGGGCGCGCACGTCCCGGTGGTGCTCCAGGGCGATCACCTCGTTGGCGCTGGTCCAGGGCCCGGTGCGCGGATCGGTGAGGAAGGTGGTGCTGTGCGAGAACTTCTCCTCGACGATCTGCCGGTCGGACTCCTTCTGCACCACCTGGGACAGCGTGGCGGAGTACTTGAGCGGCTTCACGCCGAGGGACTCGCGGTAGCGGTTGATCTCGTCGAGGATCAGCTGGGCGTCGGCCTGACGCGTGGCGGCGTCCACCGCGACGATGTCCTGCGCGGCGGCGTGGGCCGCCGGACCGGCCAGCAGCGAGGTGCCGGCGAGCGTGGTGACGCCGATGCCGGCGGAGAGGGCCAGAGCGGCCATGCGGCCGTGACGGCGCGCGGGGGCGCAGCGATGTTTCGCCATGGGTGCTTCTGCTTCCTGGTCTGTCTGCACGCACGGAGGAACTGGGGGGTTCCGTGCGGCGGGGGGCTATCGTCGTCCGGCCGGACGACGAGACAGATTGGGCTGGGGAAGGCGCCCAGGGAAAGGCTAGGGAATTCCCATTGCAAATAGGAAGTGTGTGAAATTGTTTCGTCTATCACAGGAGAATAACGACGACATCACGGAATGAACCCGACGGCCGGAATTCCCGTGGTTATGGTGAGCGGTTCACACCCCGTCCGCGCGGCGAACGCACCGGTGCCGGTGACGATAGGCTGGGAGCGCACGCCCGGAGAAGGAGCCCGATGACCGTCCACGCCACCCGCGCCACCGGCGTCCGGGCCCCGTTGCGGCTGTGCCTCGTCCTCGCCGCCGCCGTCGGCCTGACCGGGTGCGGCCCCGACCTCGGGACGCCCGAGGGCACCACCCGGGCGTTCGTCGACGCGATGGCCGAGCGCGACTGGGACGGCGCCTGCGAGCTGCTGTCCCACGACTTCGTGCACCGGGCCACGGAGGGCAGCTCCCAGTACTGCGGGGTCCACCTCGAGCGGTGGCACCCGGACACCTCCCGCTACGAGACGCTCGCCGTCCAGGGCGAGGCCGTCGAGACCGCCGAGGGGTACCGGCTGGAGGTCGCCCCCGAGGACGCTCCCGGGGAGACTGAGGAGGTCGTCGTGGTCGAGGAGTCCGGACGCCTCGTGCTGCTGAGCTACCCCGGCCGCGACACCGCCGTCCGCTGAACCCCACCCGCCCACCAGGAACCCCAGGAAGGACCGCCATGACCGATCCTCAGACCGTTCCCGCCGCAGCGGCCGCGGCGTCGTCGCCCGAGGGCGAGACCGTCGAGATCTGCCGCAACCTCATCCGCATCGACACCTCCAACTACGGCAGCGGCGACGCCAAGGGGGAGCGGCGGGCCGCCGAGTACGTGGCCGGGCTGATCGAGGAGGTCGGTCTCGCCACGACCGTCCTGGAGTCGGCGCCCGGCCGCGCCAACGTCTTCGCCCGGATCGAGGGCACCGACCCCTCCGCCGACGCCCTGCTGGTGCACGGCCACCTGGACGTGGTGCCCGCGATCGCCGCGGACTGGTCCGTGGACCCGTTCGGGGGCGAGATCCGGGACGGCATGATCTGGGGCCGCGGCGCCGTGGACATGAAGGACATGGACGCCATGATGATCTCGGTCCTGCGCCACATGGTGCGCACCGGGGACCGGCCGCGGCGGGACATCGTCTTCGGCTTCTTCGCCGACGAGGAGGCCGGCATGGTGTACGGCTCGCACTGGATCGCGGAGCACCACCGCGGTCTCTTCGACGGCGTCACCGACGCCATCAGCGAGGTCGGCGGGTACTCGGCCACCATCGGCGGCCGGCGGGCCTACCTGCTGCAGACGGCGGAGAAGGGCCTCATGTGGTTGCGTCTCAACGCGCAGGGCACGGCCGGGCACGGCTCCCAGATCAACGACGACAACCCGGTCACCCGGCTCTCGAGGGCGCTGGCCAACATCGGCGAGCACCAGTGGCCCGTGGAGCTCACCAAGACCACCCGGGCGTTCCTGGACTCGGTCACCGAGCTGACGGGCGTGGAGTTCGACCCCCAGAACCCCCAGCGGCTGCTCGCCGAGCTCGGCTCCGTGGCACGGTTCGTGGGCGCGACACTGCAGACCACCGCGAACCCGACGATGCTCGAGGCGGGCTACAAGGTCAACGTCATCCCCGGCTCCGCCCAGGCGGGGCTGGACGTGCGCTATCTGCCGGGCCAGCGCGAGATCGTGCTGGCGAAGCTCGCGGAGCTCGCCGGGGACGGGGTGTCCTTCGAGTTCGAGTCGGACGACATCGCCCTCGAGGTGCCGTTCTCCGGCACCGTGGTCGACGCCATGGTCGACGCGCTGCACGCCGAGGACCCCGAGGCGGTCGTGCTGCCGTACATGCTCTCCGGCGGGACGGACAACAAGTCCCTGGACCCGCTCGGCATCACCGGCTACGGGTTCGTGCCGCTGCGCCTGCCCGACGAGCTCGACTTCCCGTCCATGTTCCACGGCGTGGACGAGCGCGTGCCCACGGACTCCCTGGAGTTCGGCTCCCGCGTGCTGCACCGGCTGCTGACCCGGTACTGACCGGCCACCGGCCCCTCCCACCCCGGCCCGCCCGACCGCCGGAGCACCCACGACCCCGACGACCGCCGACAGGAGCGAGATGCACCCCGCCACCGGACCGCAGCCCGCGACCGCACGACCCGCACCCGCACCTGCGGGAGCCGAGGCCCCCGAGGACCGGGCGGCCGGCGACCTGGTGCCCGAGACCCTGCTCCCGGACGACCTGCTGGCGACGTTCCGCGAGCGCGCCGCCGGCTACGACCGGGAGAACCGGTTCTTCGACGAGGACTTCGCGGACCTGGTGCGGATCGGCTATCCGCTGATGCTGGTGCCGCGGGACCGGGGCGGTCTCGGGTTCACGCTGCAGCAGGCGGTCGCCGCGCAGCGGCGGCTCGCCGCGGCCGCCCCCGCCACGGCGCTGGGCATCAACATGCACCACGTCCTGGTGGGCGTGGCGCACACCCTGCGCCTGCGCGGGGACGCCCGGGCCGAGCGGATCTTCGAGCTGGCCGCGGCCGGGGAGATCTTCGCCTTCGGCATCTCCGAGGCGGGCAACGACTCCGTGCTCTTCGACTCCGACACCACCGCGGTGGCCGTGGCGGACGGCTACCGGATCACGGGCACGAAGATCTTCACCTCGCTGTCCCCCGTGTGGACCCGGCTGATCGTCCACGCCCGCGACGACGCCGAGGAGGGCACGCCGCTGGTCTTCGGCCTCCTGGACCGGGCGGCGGAGGGCATCGAGGTCCTCGACGACTGGGACACCATGGGCATGCGGGCCTCACAGTCCCGGACCACGGTGCTGCGCTCGGTGCCGATGCCCGCGGAGCAGGTGCTCACCCGCACCCCGGTGGGCCCGAACCCGGACCCGGTGGTGTGGGGCGTCTTCGGCTGCTTCGAGCTGCTGCTGGCCGCCGTCTACACCGGGATCGCGGACCGTGCGGTGGAGCTGGCCGTGGAGATCGCCGGCACCCGGCGGTCCCGCGGCGGGGGAGCGCCCCGCGCCGAGCGCCCCGACGTCCGCCGACGGATCGCCGAGGCCGCCCTGCTGCGGGACGGGGTGGAGCTGCAGCTGCTCCGGCTGACCGCGGACGTGGACGCCCTCGGCACCGCCGGCGCCCCGGACCACGGCCCCCGCTGGTTCCTGCTGTTCTCCGGGGTCAAGCACCGGGCCACCGAGGCGGCCCGCGGGGTCGTCGACCTCGCGATGCGCAGCTCGGGAGGGGCCCAGTACTCCCGGGGCGGGGAGCTGGAACGGCTGTACCGGGACGTGCTCGCCGGGATCTACCACCCGTCCGACGACGAGTCCGTGCACGCGGCCGTGGCCAAGGCGCTGCTGGGCCCGATCGGGGGCTGAGCCCCGCCGGCGGGGCCGGGTCCCGGGCTCAGACGGTGCGCTCCACGCGCATCACCCGGCGGCGCAGCCAGTACTTGCGGGTCCCGCCGTAGAGCAGCACGGAACGGGTCAGCTCCCACTTGCCGTACTCGGCGTGCTCGCTGAGCCGGGCCCGCGCGTCGCCGAGCGGTTCGTGCGGCGCCACGGTCAGCAGGAGGTACTCGTAGCGCTGGTCGGCGTCCCTCGTGAGGGTGGCCGAGCTGGTCCGGACTTGTTCTCTCATCGGTCCCCATTCTGCACGGAATAGCGCTAACGTCTACTCCATGAGCAATGACCCTCGTGCCGCGTTGCAGGCCCTCGTGAGCGCCTTCGAAGAACACCTCGTCGCCGCGTCCAACCGGCGCAGCGACGACGACCCGGCCGTCGACGGCGCCTACATCGCCATCGCCGACGCCTTCGACGCCTACGAGGAGGCGCTCTACGACGCCTACGACGAGGTCACCCCGCTGACCGTCTTCGCGGAGGAGGACGACTCGGACGACGACTCCGACGACGAGGACGAGGACGAGGACGACTCGGAGGACGACGAGGAGCTCCTGGAGGACAACGAGATGCTCGACGAGGACCTCGTCGACGAGGAGGACTACGAGGACCTCGACGACGCCGACGGGGCGCGCTCCGCCCGCTGAGCCCCGTCCCCCGCACCGCACCCGCAGGAACGGCCCGCACGGCGGGCCGTTCCTGCCGCGTCCGGGCCTGTCCCGCCGTCCCCGGCGCGGAGCGTGCCGTAGGGTGGCCGGGTGAATTGGATCGAAACCATCATTCTCGGCCTCGTCCAGGGCCTGACCGAGTTCCTCCCCGTGTCCTCCTCGGCGCACCTGCGCATCGTGGGCGAGCTGCTGCCCAACAGCGCCGACCCCGGCGCCGCGTTCACGGCCATCACGCAGCTGGGCACCGAGACCGCCGTGATCATCTACTTCTGGCGGGACATCGTCCGGATCCTCAAGCAGTGGACCCTGTCCCTGGTGGGCCGCGTGGAGCGCTCGGACCCCGACGCCCGGATGGGGTGGCTGATCATCCTGGGCTCCCTGCCCATCGGCGTGCTGGGGCTGCTGCTGGAGGACTACATCGACACGGAGTTCCGCTCCCTGTGGATCACGGCCACGATGCTGGTGGTCTTCGGTGTGATCCTTGCGGTCGCGGACCGGGTGGGCCGGCAGGCCCGGCACCTGGACGACCTCACCGTCAAGCACGGCGTGCTCTTCGGGCTGGCGCAGGCGCTGGCCCTGATCCCGGGGGTCTCGCGGTCCGGCGGCACGATCACGGCGGGACTGCTGATGGGCTACACGCGCGAGGCCGCGGCCCGCTACGCGTTCCTGCTGGCCATCCCCGCGGTGTTCGCCTCGGGACTGTACAAGCTGGCGCAGTCCGTGGGGCAGCCGCAGGCGGGGCCCTACGGCATGACCGAGACCCTCGTGGCCACGGGCATCGCGTTCGTGGTGGCGTACGTGATCATCGGCTGGTTCATGCACTACATCTCCAACCGCAGCTACACGATCTTCGTGTGGTACCGCATCGCCCTGGGCCTGGCCATCTTCGTGCTCCTGGGCCTCGGGGTGATCAGCGCCTGAGCCCTGCGTCACCTCCGGATCGGGGGCGGCGGCCGGTCCGGTAGGTTGGGTGAGGCCCCGCGGCCGTCGTCCGATCCCCGAACCACCCGAGGTGAGCATGAAAGCCTGGTCCGCCCGACCCGTTCCCGACCTCCCTGGCGAGGCGGCCCTGCCCGTCGTGCAGGACACCCGGCTGCGGCGGCGGGTGGAGCTGCCCCGGCAGGAGCGGGCGAGCCTCTACGTGTGCGGGATCACCCCGTACGACGCCACCCACATGGGGCACGCCGCCACGTACGTGGCCTTCGACCTGCTGCACCGCGCCTGGCTGGACGCGGGGACCCCGGTGGACTACGTGCAGAACGTCACCGACGTGGACGACCCGCTGCTCGAGCGGGCCGCGGCCACCGGCGTGGACTGGCGTGACCTGGCCGCCGAGCAGACCGAGCTGTTCCGCACCGACATGAGCGCGCTCAACGTCCTCCCGCCCCAGCACTACGTGGGCGCGACCGAGGCCGTCGGCTGGATCGTGCCGGCCGTCGAGCGCCTCGTGGCCCGCGACCTCGCCTACCGGGTGGCGGGCCGGGACGGCGAGCCGGACGGGGACGTCTACTTCGACGTCGAGGCCGCGGGCGCGCTGCCCACCGACGACGACGACGCGTGGGTGCTCGGCGACGTCTCCCACCTGACCCCCGAGCAGATGCTGCCGCTGTTCGCCGAGCGCGGCGGGGACCCCGAGCGCCCGGGCAAGCGGCACCGGTTGGACCCGCTGCTGTGGCGCGCGGAGCGCCCCGGGGAGCCCTCCTGGGACGGCGCGTCGCTGGGCCCGGGTCGGCCCGGCTGGCACATCGAGTGCTCGCTCATCGCCCTGGAGCACCTGCCCGCCCCGTTCACCGTCCAGGGCGGCGGCTCGGACCTCGTCTTCCCGCACCACGAGATGGGCGCCGGCCACTGCTGGGCGCTGACCGGCAGGCCCATGGCCCGGCACTTCCTGCACACCGGGATGGTCGGCCTCGACGGGGAGAAGATGTCCAAGTCCAAGGGCAACCTGGTGCTCGTCTCCGCGCTGCGGGCCCAGGGGGTCGATCCCGCCGTGATCCGCACCGCGATCCTCGCCCACCGCTACACCGACGACTGGTTCTGGACCGACCTCGTGCTGGCCGGCGCCGTCGCCCGCGTGGACGCGTGGCGCCGCGCCCTGGCCGTGGCCCCGGAGGGCAGCGCGGCCCCGCTGCTGCAGGCCGTGCGCACCGCCCTGTCCGACGACCTGGACGCCCCCGCGGCGCTGGCGGCGCTGGACGCGTGGGCCGCCGACGCCCTGACCACCGGGACCCCGGGGTCCTGCGGGGCGGACGCCCGGCTGGTCCGGGACCTGGTGGACGCCCGGCTCGGCATCGAGCTCTGAGCCCGCCGGCGGGCCCGGTCCCGCCGGACGGCGCAGGAACGACACGGCGCAGGAACGACGGAGGGGCGGCACCCGGGACCGGGTGCCGCCCCTCCGTCGTCCGGTCCCCGTCACCGGGCGCCGGCGCCGCTCACTTCTCGTCGCGGCGGCGGCGCAGGTAGCGCTCGAACTCCTTGGCGATCGCGTCCCCGGTGGCCTCGGGCAGGTCCGTGGTGTCCTTGGCCTCCTCGAGCTGCTGGACGTAGGCGGCGATCTCCGGGTCGTCGGAGGCCAGCTCGTTGACCCCGCGCTCCCACGCCTCGGCGTCCTCGACGATGGCGTCCAGGGGCAGGGTGATGCTGAGCAGCTCCTCGAGCTCCCGCAGCAGGGCCAGCTCGGCCTTCGGGGAGGGGGACTGCGCCACGTAGTGGGGCACCGCCGCCCACAGGCTGACCGTGGGGAACCCGCCCAGGGAGGCCATGTGGGAGAGCAGCCCCACGATCCCGGTGGGACCCTCGTACTGGGAGGAGTCGATGCCCAGCTCGTCCTGGAGCTCGGCGGTGTCCGAGGTCTTGGTCACCGGGATGGGCCGGGTGTGCGGCACGTCCGCGAGCAGCGCCCCGACCATCACCACGAAGTCGACGTCGAGCAGGGTCGCCTGCTCGAGCAGCTCCGCGGTGAAGGAGCGCCACCGGTAGGAGGGCTCCCAGCCGTGCAGGAGCACGAGGTCGAGGTTCGTGCCGGGCACGGTGGCGGTGGAGAGCCGGGTCGTGGGCCAGACGATCTTCACGTCGCCGGTCGCCCCCCGGCGCACGAGGGGCCGGGAGAACTGGTAGTCGTAGTAGTCGTCCGACGTCACCTCGAAGACGTCCTTCGCCCCGTAGTGGGTGGCCAGGAACTGCACGGCGTCCGTGGCGGCGTCCCCGGCGTCGTTCCACCCCTCGAACGCGGCCACCAGCACGGTCACGCGCTCCTGGTCACCGTCCTCGCGGACCACGCCGAACGGCCCCGCCTGGGGGCGGGGGAACGTCTCGTCGAAGTTGTTGCTCACGGAACCCACACTACGCGCCGGGACATCGACGGCAAGAGGCCCCGGCACGAGGGGCCCCGTGTTGCGGCCACTACGATGGAGGCCATGTCCAGCCTCCCGTCCGCGTCCCCCGACGACGTCCTGCCCACCGCCGTGCTGTTCGACATGGACGGGACCCTGGTGGACACCGAGCCGTACTGGATCGAGGCCGAGATCGAGCTGGTCCGCTCCCACGGGGGCACCTGGACCGAGGCCGACGCCCTGGCCATGGTCGGCACCGGGCTGGAGGACGCCGCCGCCGTGTTCCAGCGGCAGGGGGTGCGCTTAGGTGTCCGGGAGATCGTGGACCGGCTCATCGGCCGGGTCGCGGCCCGCACCCGGGAGCGGGTCGTCTACAAGGAGGGGGCGCCGGAGCTGGTCGCCGCCCTGCGCGAGCGCGGCGTGCCCCTGGCCCTGGTCACCAGCAGCGAAGCGCCCCTGGCCGAGGTCGTCCTCGACGCCTTCGGCGGCCCGGGCGTCTTCGACGTCGTCGTCACCGGCGACCTCGGCCACCCGGCGAAGCCGGCCCCCGACCCCTACCGGATCGGCGCCGCCGGTCTCGCCGAGCGCGCCGGCCGGCCGCTGGCGCGCGCCGGCATGGTGGCCGTCGAGGACTCCCGCACGGGCATCCGCTCCGCGACCGCCGCGGGGATCTTCACCGTGGGCGTGCCCAACATGGTCCCGCTCGACGACGCCGGCGCCGACCTCGTGCTGCCGAGCCTCGCCGGCGTGGGCCCCGAGGACCTCGGCCGCATCGTGGCCGGGGCCCGCGCGTGAGCCGCCCCCGCAGCGAGGGCATCCCCCTGGGCCGGATCGGCGGGGTCCCCGTCACGCTCTCCTGGTCGTGGTTCGTGATCGCCGCGGTCACCGTGCTCCTCTACACCCCCGTGCTGATGACCGCCTACCCGCGGCTCGGCGCGCTCAACTACGCCGCGTCCCTGGGCTTCGCCCTGACCCTGGCCCTGTCCGTGCTGCTGCACGAACTGGCCCACGCCTGGACGGGCCGGGCCTTCGGCTGGCCCACCGGCCGGATCGTGCTCAGCCTGCTCGGCGGCCACACCCACTTCGGGGACGTGCGCAGCACCCCGCTGGCCTCCGCCGCGGTCTCGCTGGCCGGACCGGCCGTGAACCTCGCGCTCGGCCTGGCCGGCTGGACGCTGCTGCGCACCGGGGAGCCGTCGCCCACGCTCGGCTGGGTGCTGCTCGACCTCACCACGTGGGCGAACCTCATCGTCGGCGTCTTCAACGTGCTGCCGGGCCTGCCTCTGGACGGCGGCAGGGTGGTGGAGGCCCTGGTCTGGGCGGTCACCGGCCGGGAGCACCACGGCACGGTGGTGGCCGCCTGGACGGGCCGGCTGCTCGCCGTGGGCCTCGTCGTCGGGGCAGGGGTCACGGGCCTGTGGAACCAGCCCGTCGCCCTCGTGCTCGTCGTCCTCATCGCCGGCTTCATGTGGCAGGGCGCCGGGGCGTCCCTGCGCGGGGCGGCGGTCCTGTCCCGCGTGCACGGCGTCAGCGCCGCCGCGCTGGCCGAGCCCGCCGTGGCGGTGCCGGAGGGCGTCTCCCTGGCCCACACCGACCGGCTGGTCACCGACCACCTCGCCCGCGCCGCCGCCCCGGGCGGCCCGGTCCCGCACGTGCTGGCCGTCTCCCCGGACCGGCAGGTCGTCGGTCTGCTCCTGCCGGCCGCGGCCGACGCCGTGCCCCCGGCCCGGCGGGCCGACACCCCGCTGACGTCCGTGCTCCAGCACCTGCCCGCCGACGCCGTGCTCGACGCCGGGCTGCGCGAGGAGTCCCTGCTGCGGGCCGTCGCCGCCCGGGAGTACCCCCACTACGTGGTGACGGGACCCGACGGCGCCCTCGTGGGCGTGCTGCGCACCGCCGCCCTCGAGCGCCTGCTCGCCGGCTGACGCCAGGCCCCGCCCCGGCCCCCCGCGCCGCGGTGACACAATGGGGGAGGACCCCGGGCCTGCGGAGCCTCCGCCGGCCCCCGCACGACCAGACCAGACCACGCCCTGCCCCGAGAGTGAGCCGATGACCGGAACCGCTGACCACACCGCCGCCCCCGCCCCCGCGTCCCCGCGGGGCGCCGCCAACCGGCGCGGGCCCTTCCGGGCCGGGGAGCGCGTGCAGCTGACCGACGAGCGCGGCCGGATGAACACGGTCACGCTCGCGGACGACGGCGAGTTCCACTCCCACCGCGGCGTGCTCAGCCACGGCGAGCTCATCGGCCGCCCGGAGGGCACCGTGGTCGAGAACTCCGCCGGGTTCCGGTACCAGGCCCTGCGCCCGCTGCTCAAGGACTTCGTGCTGTCCATGCCGCGCGGCGCCGCGGTGGTCTACCCCAAGGACGCCGGCCAGATCGTCACGATGGCCGACATCTTCCCGGGCGCCCGGGTGGTCGAGGCCGGTGTCGGCTCCGGCGCGCTGTCCATCTCCCTGCTGCGCGCGGTGGGGGACGAGGGCCGGCTGCACTCCTTCGAACGGCGGGCGGAGTTCGCCGACATCGCCCGCGGCAACGTGGAGACCATGTTCGGCGGCCCCCACCCCGCGTGGCAGATCAGCATCGGGGACCTCGCCGAGGAGCTCGGCGAGCACGAGGCGCCCGGCTCCGTGGATCGCGTGGTCCTCGACATGCTCGCCCCGTGGGAGTGCCTCGACGCCGTGGCCACGGCCCTGACCCCCGGCGGGGTCGTCATGTGCTACGTCGCGACCGTCACCCAGCTCTCCCGCACCGCCGAGGCGATGCGCGCCGACGGCCGCTTCACCGAGCCCGACGCCTCCGAGACCATGGTCCGCGGCTGGCACGTCGAGGGCCTGGCCGTGCGCCCGGACCACCGCATGGTCGCCCACACCGGCTTCCTGCTCTCCGCCCGCCGGCTGGCCGACGGCTCCGAGCGGCTGGCGCCCAAGCGGCGGGCCTCCAAGTCCGAGTACAGCGAGGAGGACCTGCAGGCCTGGACCCCCGTGGCCCTCGGCGAGCGGGACGTCACCGACAAGAAGCTGCGCCGCGCCGGCCGCGACGCCCTGGGCCTGGCCGAGCGCGCCGCCGGCGCGACCCCGCCGGCCGACGCCCCCGCCCGGGCCACGACACCGGCGGCCGCTCCGGCGGACCCCGCACCCGACGCCGCGCCCGAGCAGCCCCACGAGGAGCGCCCGTGAACGAGACCTCCCCGCAGCAGACCACCGGACCGGCCGGCACCGGGCCGGCGGACGCCGAGCAGACCCGCCGGGCCCTGACCAACGCCCAGCGGCAGGTCAACATCCTGCGCGACCAGAAGCGCGCCCTCGACAAGCAGCTCGCCGCCGCCGGCACCCAGAACCAGAAGCTCGTCCGGCTCCTCGACGCGACCCGCACCGAGATCGCCCAGCTCAAGCGCGCCCTCGAGAACGACCTGGTCCCGCCGCTGAGCCAGGGCACCGTGCTGCAGGTCAACCCCGGGCGCACCCCGGTCGGCGAGCAGACGGGCAGCGGTCCCGCCGTCACCGACCGCACCCTCGACGTCCTCGTGGCCGGGCGCCGCATGCGCGTGGCCCTCAGCCCGCTCGTGAGCTTCGCCGCCTGCGAACCGGGCCGCCAGGTCCTCCTCGACCAGAACTACACCGTCGGCGCCGTCCTCGACTACGAGCAGACCGGCGAGATCGCCACCGTCAAGGAGATCGTCGACCACGACCGCGTCCTCACCGTGGGACGCTCCGACGAGGAGCGCGTCCTGCTGCTCTCCGGGCTCCTGCGCCGGAGCCGCCCGGAGATCGGCGACGCGGTCTCCATCGACCACCGCACCGGCTTCGCCCTCGAGCCCATCGAGCGCTCCGACGTCGAGCAGCTCGTCCTCGAGGAGGTCCCCGCCGTCTCCTACGACGACATCGGCGGCCTCGGCCCCCAGATCGAGCAGATCCGCGACGCCGTCGAGCTGCCCTTCGTGCACCCCGAGCTCTACCGCGAGCACGGGCTCACCCCGCCCAAGGGCATCCTGCTCTACGGGCCCCCGGGCAACGGCAAGACGCTCATCGCGAAGGCCGTGGCCCGCTCCCTCGCCGAGCGCGCCGCGGACCGCGCCGGGCGCGGGAAGGCCCTGGGCTACTTCCTCAACATCAAGGGCCCCGAGCTGCTGGACAAGTACGTGGGGGAGACCGAGCGCCAGATCCGCTCCATCTTCCTGCGCGCCCGCGAGCAGGCGGCCCGCGGCATCCCCGTGGTCGTGTTCTTCGACGAGATGGACTCCCTGTTCCGCACCCGCGGCTCCGGGCTGTCCTCGGACGTGGAGACCACCATCGTCCCGCAGCTTCTCACCGAGATCGACGGCGTGGAGCGCCTGGACAACGTCATCGTCATCGGCGCCACGAACCGCGAGGACATGATCGACCCCGCCGTGCTGCGCCCGGGCCGGCTCGACGTGAAGATCCGCATCGACCGCCCGGACGCCGAGGGCGCCGCCGAGATCCTGCGGCTCTACGTCACCGAGGACCTGCCGCTGCGCCAGGACGAGGTCGACGCCGCCGGCTCCCGCGCCGGGGCCGTCGCCGCCCTCGTGGACGCCGCCGTGGCCCGGATGTACGAGAAGAGCCCCGGCACCCGGTTCCTGCACCTCAGCTACCGGGACGGCACCGAGGAGACCCTCCACTTCAGCGACTTCACCTCCGGGGCGGTCATCCGCAACGTGGTGGACCGGGCCAAGAAGCAGGCCATCAAGGACCTGCTCACCACCGGGGTCCGCGGCCTGGGCCGCGACCACCTGGTCCGCGCGGTGGACGAGGAGTTCCACGAGCAGCAGGACCTGCCCAACACCTCCAACCCCGAGGACTGGGCCCGCATCTCGGGCCGCCGCGGCGACACCATCACCGACCTGCGCGTGGTCCTGCACCGCGACCCGCACCCGGCCGGCCCCGGCGGGCGCCACGCCCCGGCGCCGACCGGACCGGCGCCGACCGGACCGGTCCCGGGGGAGGGGCCCGCGTGAGCGTCCGCCGCGTCATGGGCGCCGAGACCGAGTTCGGCGTGCTCGCCACCGGCAACCCGCACGCCAACGCCACCGCGCTCTCCAGCCAGGTGGTCACCACCTACGCCGCCCTCGTGCGGCGCCGCCTCGGCGCGTCCCGGACCGCCGCCGGGTGGGACTACCACGGCGAGACCCCCCTCGAGGACGCCCGCGGCTTCACCGTCCCCCGCGACCAGGCCGACCCCTCGCAGCTCACCGACGTCGCGCCCGTGCTCACGGCCGAGGAGGTCGCCGCCGAGGCCCTCCGCGAGATCGGGTCCCACGCCGAGTCCCTGGACTGGCGGCAGGTCGTGATGAACACCGTCCTGCCCAACGGCGCCCGCCTCTACGTGGACCACTCGCACCCCGAGTACTCCTCCCCGGAGGTCACCACCCCCCGCGACGCCGTCCTCTGGGACGCCGCCGGGGACCGGGTGGCCCTCGACGCGGTCCGGGCGATCGCCGCGAGCGCCGCCACGACCGGCCTCGACGTCGTGAACCTCTACAAGAACAACACCGACAACAAGTCCGTCTCCTACGGCGCCCACGAGAACTACCTCGTGCCCCGCGCCGTGCCCTTCGCCGCCCTCGCCGCCGGGCTGCTGCCCTTCTTCGCCTCCCGCCAGGTGGTGTGCGGCGCCGGTCGCGTCGGCATCGGGGACCGCGGCGGGCGCCCGGGCTTCCAGATCAGCCAGCGCGCCGACTTCTTCGAGCGCGAGGTCGGCCTCGAGACCACCGTCCACCGGCCCATCGTCAACACCCGCGACGAGCCCCACGCCGAGCGCACCCGCCACCGGCGCCTGCACGTCATCATCGGCGACGCCAACCTCTCCCACACCTCGAGCCTGCTGAAGTTCGGCACCACCTCCCTGGTCCTCGGCCTGATCGAGGCCGGTGCCGCCCCGGACATCGCCCTCGCCGACCCGGTGGCCGCCCTGCAGGCGATCAGCCACGACCCGGGGCTGACCACCACCGTCCTGCTCCGGGACGGCCGGCGGCTCACGGGCGTCCAGCTGCAGCGGCTCTACCTCGAGGCCGCCCGGGCGCACGAGCACGCGACCGGGGGCCCCGACCCGGACACCCGCGAGGTGCTCGAGCTGTGGGCGGAGGTCCTCGACGCCCTGGAGACGGACCCCCTGTCCCTCGCGGACCGCCTGGACTGGGTCGCCAAGCACGCCCTGCTGCTGGGCTACCGCGAGCGCGACGGCCTGGCCTGGGACGACCCGCGCCTGACGCTCATCGACCTGCAGTACGCGGACGTGCGCCCGGAGAAGGGCCTGCACCACCGGCTGGTCGCGGCCGGCCGGATGCGCACCCTCTTCACCGCCGAGGAGGTGGAGCGCGCCGCCGACCTGCCCCCCGCCGACACCCGGGCGTGGTTCCGCGGCCGGCTGATGACCCGCTTCCCCGACGACGTCCTCACGGCCAACTGGGACTCGGTCTCGCTCACCCTGCCCGGCGTCCGCCGCGGCGCGCGGATCGCGATGCCCGAGCCGCTCGAGCTGACCCGCGAGGACGTCGACCCCCTGCTGAGCGCGGCACCCGACACCGAGCACCTCGTCCGCGCCCTCGCCACCGCCCGACCCGCCCTCGTGCACACCGGCTCCCTCGGCTGAGCACCCCGACCACCATCCCCAGGAGGAACCCCGTCATGGCCCAGGAACGCATCTTCGGCACCGGCGCCCAGCGCCGCGAGGAGTCCGAGCTCCCCGAGCCCGGAGCCCCCGCCCCCACGGCACCCACCGCCCAGTCCCGGACCAGCGCTACCAGCGCCGACGACCTGCTCGCCGAGATCGACGGCGTGCTCGAGTCCAACGCCGAGGAGTTCGTGAAGGGCTTCGTCCAGAAGGGCGGCCAGTAGCCCCCATGGACCGCAGGATCTACGGGGTCGAGACCGAGTTCGGCCTCACCCACAGCGCCCCGGGCGCCCGTCCGCTCAGCCCGGAGGAGGCCGCGCGCACCCTCTTCCGCCCCGTGGTGGCCTGGGGCCGTTCCTCGAACGTGTTCCTGCCCAACGGCGGGCGCCTCTACCTGGACGTGGGCTCCCACCCCGAGTACGCCACCGCGGAGTGCGCCACGCTCGAGGACCTCGTCGCCCAGGACAAGGCCGGCGAGCTGATCGTCGACGACCTCCGGCGGCAGGCCCAGGACGCCCTGGCGGAGCAGGGGGTGGGCGGGCAGCTGTACCTGTTCAAGAACAACGTGGACTCGCGCGGCAACTCCTACGGCTCGCACGAGAACTACCTGATCTCCCGGCGCACCGAGTTCGCCCGGCTCGTGCAGATCCTCATCCCGTTCCTGGTCACCCGCCAGCTGCTCGTCGGCGCCGGCAGGGTCCACCCCGCCGGGCCCGAGGACTTCGGCGCCGTCCGGATGGGCGACGACGCCGGGACGCCCAGCTACTCGTTCTCCCAGCGCGCCGACCACATCTGGGAGGGCTCCTCCTCGGCCACGACGCGCTCCCGGCCCCTCATCAACACCCGGGACGAGCCGCACGCCGACGCCGAGCACTACCGCCGGCTGCACGTCATCGTGGGCGACTCGACGATGTCCCAGACCACCACGGCGCTGCGGATCGGGACCACCGACCTCGTGCTGCGGATGATCGAGGCCGGGCAGATCCTGCCCGACCGCACCATGGCGGACCCCGTCCGGTCCCTGCGGGAGGTCTCCCACGACCTCACCGGCACCCGCCCGGTCCTGCTCGCCGACGGCACCCGCCGCTCCGCCCTGGACCTGCAGCACGAGCACCTGGAGTCCGTGCGCCGGTTCGTGGACCGCGAGGGGGCCCACCACGACCGCGTGCCGTGGGTGCTCGACCTGTGGGAGCGGGCCCTGGACGCCGTGGCCCGCCAGGACACCTCGGCGATCGACACCGAGATCGACTGGGCGATCAAGAAGAAGCTCCTCGACGGCTACGCCGCCCGCGACGGCCTGGACCTCGCCGCGCCCCGGATGGCGCAGCTGGACCTCGCCTACCACGACACCGCCCCGGAGCGGGGGCTCTTCAACCTCCTGCAGCGCCGGGGACGGGCCGCGACCTTCGTCCCCGACGAGCGCGTCCAGGAGGCCGCCCGCACCCCGCCCGCCACGCGGGCCGCCGTGCGCGGCCGGTTCATCGAGGCGGTGCTCGCGTCCGGGCACGAGTACACCGTCGACTGGGTGCACCTGAAGGTCAACGACCGCGGCCGGCGCACGGTGCTGTGCAAGGACCCGTTCGCCGTGGCGCACCCGGAGGCCGACGCCCTGATCGCCGCCCTCGGCGAGCGCGACACCGCGGGGCGGGCCCACGGGGACGCCCCCGTGGTCTGAGCCGCGCCGCGGGGGCGCCCCGTCCAGTCAACGCCCAGCGCCCTGCACTAGGCTGGCCGCCGTCCCGGCCCGAGCCGTCCGACCCCACCGCCCCCACCCGGGCCGACCTCTGAGGAAGACACCCGTGCGAAAGACCCTGACCACCTCCGGCGCCGCCCTGTCCCTGGCGCTCGTCCTCACGGGCTGCTCCGGGCCCGGCGTCGACTCCGTGGAGCTCAGCAACGAGCCGGACGCGGGCACGGCCCCGTCCGTCACGTTCGAGACCCCGCTCAACGCCGAGGAGGCCGGGGCGAAGGAGCTGCGCGAGGGCGACGGGGAGGAGCTCGCCGAGGGCGACACCATCCTCCTGCAGGCGGCGCTCTTCAAGGGCTCCGACGGCACGTCCATCGGCGAGACCTACTCCCGCGGCGCCGGCCAGGTGCTCCAGCTCGAGCAGGGCCTCCAGGAGTCGATCCCGGAGATGTACGACGCGCTCGTGGGCGCCAAGGAGGGCGCGATCATCGCCTACTCCTCCCCGGAGACCTCCGGGGCCGCCGGCGACGAGTCGACCTCCGTGGAGGTCTACGAGGTCGTCCGGAAGATCCCCACCGAGATCGAGGGCGACATGCAGGACAGCCCCCGGGGCCTGCCGGAGATCACCGAGAACGACGAGGGCGTGCCGGCCGTGGCGAAGCCGGAGGGCAGGGCCCCGAAGAAGCTCGTCTCCGAGTACCTCATCGAGGGCGACGGCGAGGAGGTCGCCGAGGGCGACACCGTCATCGCGAACTACGTGGGCGTCAAGTGGTCCGACGGCGAGACCTTCGACTCCTCCTACGAGAACGGCGCCCCCGCGTCCTTCCCGCTCGACACCGTCATCGAGGGCTGGCAGGAGGGCCTCGAGGGCAAGAAGGAGGGCTCCCGCGTGATCCTCTCCGTGCCCGTCGGCCAGGCCTACGGCACGGAGAAGGACCTGGGCGAGGACTCCGACTACCCGGCCGGCAGCCTGCTCTTCGTCGTCGACATCCTGGCGGCCGTGGACACCCCCGAGGCGCCGGCCGAGGACGAGGCCTCCGCCTCGCCGTCCCCCTCCGCGACCGGGGAGTAGCCCCCGGTCGGCTAAGGTGGCCCGGTGGGCCCCCGAGGCCCCTCCGATCCCGACGACCACCCGTCGACGACCCGACGAACAGGAGCACCCATGTCCTTCGGAGAGCGCAAGCTCGACCGCAGCAAGCCCGAGATCGACTTCCCCGAGGGGGAGGCCCCGACCGAGCTCGTCAGCACCGACCTCGTGGAGGGCACCGGCGCCGAGGCGACCCCCGGCAAGCAGATCTCCTGCCACTACGTGGGCGTGACGTTCTCCGCCGGCGAGGAGTTCGACGCCTCCTGGAACCGCGGCCAGCCCCTCGACTTCACCGTGGGCATCGGCCAGGTCATCGAGGGCTGGGACAAGGGCCTGCTGGGCATGAAGGTCGGCGGCCGCCGCCGGCTGGAGATCCCCGCGGACCAGGCCTACGGCTCCAGGGGCGCCGGCGGGGTCATCGGCCCGGACGAGGCCCTGATCTTCGTGGTGGACCTCCTGGACGTGCGCTGAGGACCCACCGGATGGCAGCCCGATCGACGGAGCGGCTCCTCAACCTGCTCATCGCCCTGGTCTCCCGCGAACGCGGGTACACCCGCGCCGAGCTCCGGGAGGCCGTTCCGTCGTACGCGGAGTCCGCGTCCGACGAGGCGTTCGAGCGCATGTTCGAGCGCGACAAGGCGGAGCTGCGCGACCTCGGCTACCCCATCGAGGAGGTCTCCGAGGACCCCCTGTTCCCGGACGACACGCACGGCCACCGCTACCGGATCCCGCGCGGGTCCTTCACGCTGCCGCCGCTGCAGTTCACGGCGGAGGAGTCCGCGGTGCTCGCCCTGGCGGCCAACGCCTGGACGGACGCCTCCCTCGGGGAGCTCGCCCGCCGGGCCCTGCGCAAGCTCGAGCCCGCCATCGGCGGCCTGCCGGAGGACGACGCCCCGCCGCTGCTGCAGCCCACCCTCACCGCCCATGAGCCGTCCTTCGAGCCGCTGCTCTCGGCCGTGGTGCGCCACCGCGAGGTCCGCTTCGACTACCTCGCCCGCAGCACCGACCAGCTCACCACCCGGCGGCTGCGGCCGTGGGGCATCGGCTCCCGCTACGGCAACTGGTACGTGGTCGGCTGGGACCTGGACCGCAAGGACTCCCGCACGTTCCGGCTGTCGCGGATCATGTCCGACGTCACGGTCACCCGCAAGGAGTTCGACCCGCCCGAGGGCTTCTCCATGAACGAGTCCCTGTCCCAGATGGTCTCCCACGCCCCCGCGCGCACCGTGGAGGTGCTGGCCCGGCCCGGCCACGCGCACATGCTGCGCCGAATGGCCGCCCGACAGGAGCCCGGCGTCGGCGCCGGGGACGGCGTGGACCGGTGGGACCGGCTGCACATCCCCTTCGCGGAGACCGAGATCCTCGCCGAGGAGATCGCCGCGGCGGGCCCCGGCGTCGTCGTGCCCCGGGACGGGGACGGCACCGCCCCCACCATGCAGGCCGAGGTGCGCGCCGCGGTGGTGCGCCGGCTGCGGAGCGCCGAGTCCGCCGTGGCACGGTTCCGCGGCGTGCAGGTCGACTGGAACAACAAGTCCCGCAAGGGCACGCGCAACAAGCTCTCCACCGCGGACCACCTCTCGCGGCTGCTCGAGATCGTCCGCTGGGTCTACGCCCACCAGGGCGCGGAGCTCGAGGAGACCGCCCGCCGGTTCGGGATCACCGACCAGGAGCTGATCGCGGACCTCAACACCCTGTTCGTGTGCGGCAAGCCCGGGCACATGCCGGACCAGCTGATCGACGCGTCCTGGGACGACGGCCACGTCTACCTGTCCAACGCGGACGAGCTCTCCGACCCCGTGCGCCTCACGCAGCCGGAGGCCTCCGCGCTGCTCGTGGGGCTGCAGACGCTGCGCACCGTGCCCGGCGGGGACTCCGAGGCGGTAGCGTCCACGATCGCGAAGGTCGCCGGCGCCGCGGGGGACGCCGGGGTGCTCGCCAACGCGGTGGGCGCCCGCCCCATCACGGACACGCCCGCGCCCGCCCTCGCCGACGTCATGTCCGCGGTGCGCCGCGCCGTGGAGCAGCGCCGCCGGATCCGGATCGGCTACGTGGTCCCGTCCCGCGACGAGCTCACCGAGCGGGTCGTGGACCCGGTCCAGGTGTTCTCCTCCAACACCCACTGGTACGTGCGCGCCTGGTGCCTCGGCTCCGAGGGGATGCGCAACTTCCGGCTGGACCGGATCTCCGCCGTCGAGGACGCCGGGCCGGCGGGGGAGCGCCCCGCCGCCCAGGAGGCCGCCGCCGCGTCCCCGCCCGCCCCCGGCACCCCGGACACCGTGGAGGTCGTGCTCGTCACCGACCGGCGCAGCCGGTGGATCGCCGACCAGTACCACGCCACCCGCACGGCCGTGGTCCGGGTCCCCGGCGGGGCCCGCACCGGGCCGGCGGCGGACCACGAGGCCGCGCTCATCGGATTCCAGACGGCCGAGGCCGTGTGCGCGCTCGTCACCCGCTACGGCGGCCAGCTCGCGGTCATCGGGCCCGACGACGTCGTGGCGCAGGTGGAACTCTGGGTGAACTCTGCGCTCGGCGCCTACGGGGCGTCCGAGCCGGCCTGATCCGCCCGCCTATACTGGAGGGCATGCTCTGGTGGTCCTGGGTCCTGCTGTGGACGGTCCTCGTCCTGCTCGGCGCGGCGTTCCTCGGACTGATGCTGTGGCGGCTGGTGAAGACCTTCTTCGTCCTGCTCCGGGACACCGAGACGGTGGCCGGGGAGTTCGCCCAGCGGTGGGACGACGCGGCCGCCGGGGTGCAGCGCCCTGTCCGGGCCGCCCCGGACCCGGCCCTGTTCACACCGGTGGGGCAAGCCGTGGCCGACTACCGGGTCGGCCGTGACCAACGAGAAACCGCCCGTCTGAGACGCCGCATCGAGCGCAAGGACCGGATGGGCCAGCCGCAGCGGATCAGCGACCTCCGCCGGGCTGAACGGAAAGGAATGTTCCATGGGTAGGCTCTTCGACAGCCCCTTCATGATCCTGATCATCCTGCTGGTGATCCTGCTGCTGTTCGGCGCGCCCAAGCTCCCGGGCATGGCCCGCAGCCTCGGCCAGTCGCTGCGCATCTTCAAGTCCGAGGTCAAGGAGATGAAGAAGGACGACCAGCCGGACGGCTCGGACGTGGTCATCGACGGCAAGGCCGTGGCGCCCGGCCGGGACGGCAGCACCGACCGTGACCCCGGCGCCACCGGCACCGCCTCCGGCACGGACACCCCGCGCGACCCCGAGCAGCACCCCGGCCGCCCTCCGGCCTGACCCCTCGCCCCCTCTCCCGGCGTCCGCCGCCGCCCCGATCCGCCGCACCGGCCGGTCCGCGCCCCCGCCCGGGGAGCGGGCCGCCCGACCGGCCCCGCCGCCCCGGGCGGGCCCCGAGTCCCGAAGGTCCCCATGTCCTCGCAGTCCCCCCGCGGTCCGAAGAAGCGCCGGACCGCGCGCAAGGCCAATCCGCAGGCGCAGATGGCCCTGGCCGAGCACCTGCGGGAGCTGCGCAACCGGCTGATCAAGTCCGCGGTCGCCACCGTGGTGGGCATGGTCGGCGGGTTCTTCCTGTACATCCCGTTCATGGCCTACATCACGGAGCCCCTGCAGCGGCTGGCCTCCGCGGAGGGCAGCGAGGCCTCCATCAACTACTCCGCGGTGGGCTCGTCCTTCAACATCATGGTGGAGGTCTCCCTGGTGCTCGGCCTGGTCCTGGCCAGCCCCGTGTGGCTCTACCAGCTCTGGGCGTTCGTGACGCCGGCCCTGCACCGGACCGAACGGCGCTACGCGGTCGGCTTCCTGGCCGCGGCCGTCCCGCTCTTCCTGGGCGGCATCGCGGTCGCCGTGCTCACCCTGCCCACCGCCGTCTACGCCCTCACCGCGTTCACCCCGGCGGGCGGGACCAACTTCATCTCCGCGGACGTGTACCTGCGGTTCTTCCTCCAGCTGATCCTGACCTTCGGCGTCGCCTTCGTGCTGCCCGTGTTCCTGGTGGGCCTGAACATGCTGGGCGTGCTCTCCGGGCGCACGGTGCTCAAGAGCTGGCGGATCGTCGTGGTCCTCGTGATGGTGGTCTCCGCGATGGCCGCCCCGGGCCCCGACCCGATGACCATGTTCTACCTCGCCGTGCCGCTGCTCACGCTCTTCTTCGTGGCCGTCGGGCTGTGCCTGCTCCTCGACCGCCGGCGGGCCCGGAAGGAGGCCCGCCTCGCGGCGGGCACGGGGGCGTCGGCCGACGTCGCGACCCCCGCCGACGAGCTCGGCCGCCTCGGCCACGACCCCGAGGGCGGGTTCCGCACCTGACCCGCTCGGCCCGTCGCGAACGGGCCCCCGGTGGACCCGGCCACGTCCGGGTCGAGCAGTAGGCTGGACGCATGTCCTCCTACGCCGACCGATACCTGGCCGCCAAGCAGCGGGCCGCCCACGCGAGGACCGAGCTCGCCGTGTTCCAGCACCGGCTCGAGTTCGAGATGGACGACTTCCAGACGACCGCCTGCGGGGCCCTCGAGGAGGGCCGCGGGGTGCTCGTCGCCGCGCCGACCGGCGCCGGCAAGACCGTGGTGGGGGAGTTCGCCGTCCACCTGGCCCTGTCCCGCGGGCAGAAGGCCTTCTACACCACGCCCATCAAGGCGCTCAGCAACCAGAAGTTCCACGAGTTCTCCCGGGCCTTCGGCGCCGAGCGGGTCGGCCTGCTCACCGGCGACACCTCGGTGAACTCCGAGGCGGACGTGGTGGTGATGACCACCGAGGTCCTGCGCAACATGCTGTACGCGGACTCGCCCACCCTGCTGAACCTGGGCTTCGTGATCATGGACGAGGTGCACTACCTCGCCGACCGCTTCCGGGGCGCCGTGTGGGAGGAGGTCATCATCCACCTGCCGGACAGCGTCCAGCTGGTGTCCCTGTCCGCGACCGTCTCCAACGCCGAGGAGTTCGGGGCCTGGCTGGACACGGTGCGCGGCGACACGGACGTGGTGGTCTCCGAGCACCGGCCCGTGCCGCTGTGGCAGCACGTCCAGGTGGGCGGGCGGCTGCTCGACCTGTTCCTGGACGACACCACGGTGGAGGAGGCCGCCGAGCGGCTCGAGGGGCCCGGCAGCGACGAGCCCGACGTCAACCCCGAGCTGCTCCAGCTCGCCCGAGCCGAGCACCCCCGCGGGGGCCGCCGGGGCGGCCGCGGGCCCGGGGGACGCTCCCGGGACCGGTTCTCCCGCCGCAACGGCGGCGAGGGCTTCCGGCCCAGCCCCGAGACGCGCCGGGTGTCCCGCCCGCAGCTGATCCGCCGCCTCGACGCCGAGGGCCTGCTGCCCGTCATCACCTTCATCTTCTCCCGGGTCGGGTGCGACGCCGCCGTGCAGCAGTGCGTCGCCGCGGACATCCGGCTGACCGGCGAGAAGGAGCAGCAGACCATCCGCGCCCGGGTGGCCGAGACCGCCGCCTCGCTCGAGGCCGCGGACCTCAACGTCCTCGGCTTCTACGAGTGGCGCGACGGCCTGCTGCGCGGCGTGGCCGCCCACCACGCGGGGATGCTGCCGGCGTTCAAGGAGCTCGTGGAGGAGCTGTTCGCCGAGGGGCTCGTCAAGGCCGTCTTCGCCACGGAGACCCTGGCCCTGGGCATCAACATGCCGGCCCGCTCCGTGGTGCTCGAGAAGCTCGACAAGTTCAACGGCGAGTCCCGGGTGGACATCACGCCGGGGGAGTACACCCAGCTCACCGGGCGCGCGGGGCGCCGGGGGATCGACGTCGAGGGCCACGCCGTGGTGCTGTGGCAGCCCGGGATGGACCCGCACGCCGTCGCCGGTCTCGCCTCCAAGCGCACCTACCCGCTGAACTCGAGCTTCCGGCCCACCTACAACATGTCCGTGAACCTGGTGGCCCAGTTCGGCGCGCACCGCTCCCGCAAGATCCTCGAGTCGTCCTTCGCCCAGTTCCAGGCGGACCGCTCCGTGGTGGGCCTGGCGCGCCGGGTCCGCTCCCAGGAGGAGTCCCTCAAGGGCTACGAGGAGGCCATGACCTGCCACCTGGGGGACTTCTCCGAGTACGCCGCCCTGCGCCGCGAGCTCAAGGACCTGGAGCGCGCCGAGGAGAAGGCCGGCTCCCGGCAGCGGCGCTCGGACGCCGTCGCGTCCCTGCACGACCTGCTGCCGGGGGACGTCGTCGAGATCCCGCGGGGGCGCAACGCCGGCTACGCCGTGATCCTGTCCACCGACCCCAACCGGGACGACCCACGCCCCTCGATCCTCACCCTCGACCACCAGCTGCGCCGGGTGGGGGCCCAGGACCTGGACGGGCCGCTCGAGCCGGTCTCGCGGATCCGGATCCCCAAGCAGTTCACGGGCCGGACGCCCAAGGAGCGGCGCGACCTCGCCTCGTCCGTGCGCAACGCCCTGCACGAGCACCGGCCCCCGCGCGGCGGCGGCCGCGGGCACACCATCCAGTTCGACCGCGGCACCAGCGCCGCCGAGCGGCGCATCACGGAGGTCCGCAAGGCCCTGCGCGGCCACCCCTGCCACGGCTGCTCGGACCGCGAGAGCCACGCCCGCTGGGCCGAGCGCTGGTGGACGCTGCGCCGGGACACCGACGGGCTGCTGCGCCAGATCGAGAGCCGCACCAACACGATCGCCAAGACCTTCGACCGCGTCTCCGAGGTGCTGGGCTCCTTCGGCTACCTGGAGACCCTCCCGGACGGGGAGGTCCGGCCGACCCGCGCCGGCGAGCAGCTGCGGCGGATCTACGGGGACCGGGACCTGCTCCTCGCCCTGAGCCTGCGCGACGGCTTCCTCGACGACCTCGACCCCGCCGCCACCGCGGGGCTCGTGACCCTGCTCGTCTACCAGGCCAAGCGCGAGGAGCAGGGGATCCAGCCGGTCCTGCCGACCGCCGCCATGGACCGGGCCGCACAGACCGTGGTGCGCAACTGGTCCCTGCTCACCGACCGCGAGCAGGAGCACCACCTCCCGGCCACCGCGGAGCCGGAGTTCGGGCTCGTGGAGGCCATGCACCTATGGGCGCGCGGGGCGACCCTGAGCGCGGCCCTGTCCGGCACGGAGCTCGCCGCCGGCGACTTCGTGCGCTGGGCCAAGCAGGTGATCGACATGCTCGACCAGCTCGCCAAGATCGATCTCCTCGACGCCGGCACTCGCGCCCAGTGCCAGCGCGCGATCGCGCTGGTGCGCCGCGGCGTGGTGGCCCACTCCGCGTTCGAGGACTGAGCCGCGCCCTCCCGCCCCGCGCCGCCCCGTCCACCGGCACGACCGCCCCGCACGACCCCCGCGCACCACCGCCCCCGAACAGGAGACCCGTGAGCACCACCGTCCCCGCCCGTCCCGTCCTCTACCGCAACGGCTCCGTCTACAGCCCCGCGGACCCGTTCGCCACGGCCCTGCTGGTCGACGGCACCCGCGTGGCCTGGGTCGGCTCCGAGGAGGCGGCGCAGTCCCTGCAGGACTCCTCCATGGACGTGGTCGACCTCGACGGGCGGCTGTTGGCCCCGGGGTTCGTGGACTCCCACGTGCACGTGACCGAGACCGCCCTGGCGCTGTCCACCCTGGACCTCACGGCGGCCGGATCCCTGCACGAGGTGCTCGACGCCGTGGCCGGTGCCGCGCGCACGAGCACGGGCCCGGTCCTCGGCTCCGGCTGGGACGAGTCCGTGTGGCCGGAGCGCCGGGCGCCGACGGCGGAGGAGCTCGACCGGGCCGCCGGCGGGCGCGAGGTCTACCTGACCCGCATCGACGTCCACTCCGGGGTGGTGTCCTCGTCCCTGGCCCGGCGGCTGGGCCTCGCCGGGACCGACGGGTGGCTCGGCGACGGCCGCGTGGAGAACCTGGCCCACGACCGGGTGCGCGCCGCGGCCCTCGACTTCGACGCCGGGCGCCGCGCCGAGCTGCACCGGCTCGCCCTGCGGCACGCCGCGGCCCAGGGCTACGTGGCCCTCGTCGAGGCCAACGCCGAGCAGGTCGCCCCCTTCGAGGACCTCGTGCGGCTGACGGCCCTCGCCAACCACGGGGTCGGCGCCGAGGGCGCCACTCCTCGCGTGCTGCCCTACCGGGGGGAGCTCGTGGCCACGGCCCAGGAGGCGCTGGCGGTGGCGGAGCGGTTCGACACCGCCCTGGCGGACCTGCTCGGACGCCCCGTGGAGCGGCGGGAGTCGCTCGTGGGGCTCGCCGGGGACCTGTGCGTCGACGGCGCCCTGGGCTCCCGCACCGCCGCGCTGCGAGCCCCCTACGCCGACGCCCCCGGCGACCTGGGGGACCGCTACCTCGACGCCGCGGCCGTGGCCGCCCACCTCGCCGCGACCACGGAGGCCGGTCTGCAGGGCGGCTTCCACGTCATCGGGGACGCCGGGATGGACATCGTCCTCGACGGCCTCGACCGCGCCGAGGCGCTCGTGGGGGAGCGGGCCCTGCACAGCGCCGGCCACCGCCTGGAGCACGCCGAGATGATCGACCCGGAGGGCATCGAGCGGCTCGCCCACCACGCCGTGACCGTGTCCGTGCAACCGGGCTTCGACGCCGCCTGGGGCGGACCGAGCGGGCTCTACGAGCAGCGCCTCGGGGCCGACCGGGCGGCCGCGATGAACCCGATGGCCTCCTTCTACCGCGCCGGGGTCCCGGTGGCCCTCGGCAGCGACGCCCCCGTGGTGCCGCTGTCCCCGTGGGAGACCGTCCGCGCCTGCCTCCAGCACCACGACCCGGACCAGCGGATCTCCGCGCGGGCCGCGTTCCTCGCCTCCACCCGGGGCGCGTGGCGGGCCGCCCGGCACCCCGACCCCATGCAGGGCCAGCTCGCGCCCGGCACCCCGGCCACGTTCGCCGTGTGGGACGTCGAGGCCCTCATGGTGCAGCAGGCCGAGGGGACCGGCTCCGCCTGGAGCACCGACCCGCGCGCCCGCACCCCCCTGCTCCCCGCGCTCGACGGCGCGTCCCTGCCCGTGTGCCGCCAGACCGTGCTCGACGGCGTCGAGCTGTACCGCTCCGCCGGGTTCTGAGCCGCGGGGCGCCCGGCCACCCCGCGGCGTTCGGATCTTGGTCGCAGGCGCGGGGCAGGTTAGGCTGGGCAACTGCTGCCGGGTGGGCTCGCTCGTCCTTAGAAAACAGGCCGGCATCCCCTCAGGGCCGGACTGGTCCGAAGACGAGGGAGCCTGCCCTGTGGTGCGGCAGGCAGACCTCGAAAGGAACCACCCGGTGCGCGTACTGACCGTCATCCCCACCTACAACGAACACGAGTCCCTCCCGACCGTGATGGACCGGCTCCGCCAGGCCGTCCCGGACGGGCACGTGCTGGTGGTGGACGACAACAGCCCGGACGGGACCGGCCGTCTCGCCGACGAGATGTCCGCCGCGGACGGGAACATCCACGTCCTGCACCGCACCAGCAAGGAGGGCCTCGGCGCCGCGTACATCGCCGGCTTCCGCTGGGGCCTGGCCCGGGACTACGACGTCCTGGTCGAGATGGACGCCGACTGCTCCCACCAGCCCGAGCAGCTCCCGCTGCTGCTGGACGCCGTGGAGCGCGGCGCCGACCTGGCCATCGGCTCCCGCTACGTCCCCGGCGGGCGCACCGTGAACTGGCCCCTGCAGCGCCAGCTGCTCTCGCGCGGCGGCAACCTCTACGCCCGGACGCTCCTGGGCTCCCGGATCCACGACATCACCGCCGGCTACCGCGCCTTCCGCCGCGAGACCCTCGAACGGATCGGTCTCGAGACCGTCGACTCCAAGGGCTACTGCTTCCAGATCGATCTCGGCTGGCGCACCGAGCGGGCCGGCCTGAGCGTCGTCGAAGTGCCCATCACCTTCGTGGAGCGCGCCGAGGGCGAGTCCAAGATGAGCCCGGACGTGACCCGGGAGGCCGTCGTGCGCGTGGCCCAGTGGGGGCTCACAGCCCGCGCCAGGACCCTGGCGGGCAAGCTCACCCGCCGCTGAGCCTCTGACCGGCGCGCTGCCCGGCACATGCGGAGGGCCCCACCCGAACCGGGTGGGGCCCTCCGCATGTGCCGGGCGACAGGATCAGATCGCGTGCTTCTCCCGGTAGAACTCGACGCGCTGGGCCAGGATCTCCTCGAGCTCGTCCGTGCTGCGCCGCTCCAGGAGCATGTCCCAGTGCGTGCGCTGGTGCTTCTCGTTGGGGTTCACCGGCTTCTCGCCGTTGACGATGATCGCTTCCTTGCCGGTCTTCGACACCCACACCGGCGGGATCTCGGCCTCCGCCGCGAAGGTGACGGTGACCTTCTCGCCGTCCGCGGTGCGGTACTCGACGCGCTGGCGCGGGGCCGGCTCGACACCGGCCTCGGTCTCCATGGACTGGGAGCCCAGACGCATTCCCCTGAGGCTGCGGTCGCTCATTGTGGTGGTTCCTCCATAACTGACGGTGGCCACGGCAGTGGCGCACGCTCGGGCTGACGGCGGGTCGCACGGACCCGGGATCCGCTGGGTGCAACGCACGGGCTCCCGGGGTTGTTCCCCGGGGCCCGGGTCCGCCGCGTCAGCGGGCGGCCGGGCCGTCCTGCGGCGGCATCGGGTCGTCGAGGCGCACGGGGGCCTCCGGGTCGATGGTCGAGGGCCGGGGGATGGTGAACTCGTCCGGGTCGACGGTGGTGCGCTCCAGGTTGGGCTGCAGGTCCTCCTCCGTCACCCGGACGGCGTCCGGCTTCACGAGGGGCTCGTCCGCGGACTCGGGCTCCGGCATCTCGTCCGCGTCCGACCAGGTCCGGTCCGGGCCGTCCTCGTCCGGCCTGGAGAGGAAGTCGCCCACGCCCCGCAGGGCGTCGCCGAGCTCGGCGGGGATCATCCACACCTTGTTGGCGCTGCCCTCGGCGACCTTGGGCAGGGTCTGGATGTACTGGTAGGCCAGCAGCTTCTGGGTCGGCCGGGCCCGGTGGATCGAGTCGAAGACCTTCCGGATGGCCTGGGCCTCGCCGTCCGCGCGCAGGATCGCGGCCTTCGCCTCGCCCTCCGCGGACAGGATGGCCGCCTGCCGCTGGCCCTCGGCCATGAGGATCCGCGACTGCTTGTCGCCCTCGGCCGTGAGGATCACCGCGCGGCGCTCCCGCTCGGCGCGCATCTGCTTCTCCATCGAGTCCTGGATGGACGGCGGGGGAGTGATCTCCTTGATGTCCACCCGCGACACCCGGATGCCCCAGCGCCCCGTGGTGGAGTCCAGGACCCCGCGCAGCTCGGCGTTGATCTTGTCGCGGGAGGTCAGCGCCTCCTCGAGGTTCAGACCGCCCACCACGTTGCGCAGGGTCGCCGACGTCAGCTGGTCGGCGGCCTGGATGTAGTCGACGATCTCGTAGGTGGCGGCCCGGGGATCCATGACCTGGAAGTAGACGACCGTGTCGATGCCGACCACCAGGTTGTCCTCCGTGATCACGGACTGCGCCGGGAAGGACTGGACCTGCTCGCGCAGGTCGATGAGGGGCAGGAGACGGTCCACGAACGGGATGAGGAAGTGCAGACCGGGGGTGAGGGTGCTCTGGTACTTGCCGAGTCGCTCGACGATCCCGGCCCGGGCCTGCGGGATGATCCGCACCGACCTCAGCAGGATGATGAAGACCAGGACGACCAGGATGGCGAGCAGGACGATGACGGCTAGGTCCACGGGTGCCTCTCTCGGTGGTGCCGCTCCGGGCGGCGTTCCCGCCGGGCCGGTGCGGTCTTGGGGGTCAGAAGGACGGGCGCGGCGCCGGCCCGCCGTCGGCGGCCGGCGCGGGGTACGGGGCCACGAGGACGGTGGCGCCCTCGATGTCGTGGACGAAGACGTCGGTGCCGGGGGGCAGCTGCTCGCCGGTGACGGAGCGGGCGCTCCAGGTGTCGCCCTCCAGGCGCACCAGCCCGCTGCGGCCGGTCACGGGGTCCAGGACCTGGCACGGGAGGCCGATGAGCCGGGCGGCGTTGGACGCGGTCCCGGGCGTGGACCGGTTGAGGCGGCGCAGGGCCACCGGCCGCACCGCGAAGATGAGCAGCACCGAGGCGAGGGCGAACGTCACCACCTGGAGCACGAAGTTGTCCGTCACCCAGCTCACCCCGAACGCCAGCAGCGCGGCGGCGGACATCATCAGGAAGAGGAAGTCCAGGGTGAGCATCTCGACGGCGGCCAGAGCGATCACGACGATCAGCCACAGGACCCACGAGTTCTCGACCAGCCACTCCCACATGTCCGTCCCCGGCCTTCCGAATCCGCGTCCGCGAGGGCACCCTCGCCTTGGACCCATTCTGCCCCACGGGCCTGACAGGACGCTGGAGCGGCGTGGCGGCAGGGCCGCGGCCGGGGTCCCCGGAATAGGCGCTGTTCCGGGGGCGTTGGGATCTCTACGGTGGTCGCGCCGGACTCTCCCGGGACCGCGGGACGCCGCCGTCCGTCGGTCCGGCCCGGTGCCGGTCCGCCCCACAGACCCCCGGCACGCGGGAGGAGGAGATCCATGAAACTCATCACCTCGGTGGCGGTCTCCGCCGCCGGCGCCTGGCTCGCCGGGACGGCGACCGCCGTGGTCGGCCTCTCCGCGCTGCAGTCCCGGCTGCCCGCCCTGATCGCGCGGGGCGTTCCCGCCGAGCCCGACTTCGAGCGCGCGTTCGTCCTGCTCGGCACGGGCCGCTGCGCGCCCGGCGACGACCGGGCGGAGGTGCTGCGGGCCCGGCTCGAGGAGTCCTGCGGCCGGCCCGTCGTCTACGTGGACCTCACCGTCGGGCCGGAGGCCTCCGCGCGCCGGGCCGCCCGCGCCCGGGAGCTGGCGCGGGACTTCCACGCCGACCTCGTGCTGGACCACGACGTCGAGGACCCGGCCGGTCGGTCCTGAACGGCGCCGGTCACCCGCCGGTGGTCGTCACCGGCAGCGGTGCTGTGGCGTCGAGCAGGTGGAAGGCCTCCGCGCTGAAGTCGATGGCCACCTCGTCCCCGGCGGCCGCCTCCGGCACCTCGGACAGGTCGAGGGTCAGGACCGTGCCGTGGTCGAGCAGCACCGGGACCTGCTTGCCGCCGACCGTGTAGGTCAGCTCGTTCTCCCGGGACGGGATGTGGTTGACGAGACCCACCTTCTTGGGCTCGGTGGTCGGCTCGGTGCACCCGTAGTCGATGCACCAGCCCGCGGGGAGCGTCTTGACCTGGCTCAGCTCCGTGGTCCAGGAGTAGAGGGTCGTCTCCGGCGGGCTGCTGGCGAAGAACATGCCGCCGACCCGCAGCAGGTCGTAGTAGAGGGAGTCGATCTCCTGGTCCAGCACGTCGCTGGCCCCCGCGTGGATCAGGGCGTCCTGCCCGAGGCCGGCGTCCCGGATCGCGGCCACCGCACCGTCGAAGCGGTTCTTCTGGGCCACCGTGGTGTTGGCCGTGTCGTTGCGCTCGATGGCGTCCTTGTCCTCCGCCGTGACGGTGGAGAAGTGCGTGGCGATGCCGGCGAGCTCCAGGTGCGGGGCGTCCTCGACGGCTCGGGCCAGGGGGAGCGCCTCCTCGGGCACGACGCCCTCGCGCCCCATTCCCGTGTCGACCCACAGGTGGACCTTCAGCGTCCCTCCCGTGGTGGACAGCACCTGTTCCGCCGCCTCGACCCAGGCGGGGTCCGTGGCGGCGACCTCCACGTCGTAGTGCATCAGCAGCGGGATGTCCTCGATCTGGGCGACGTAGAGCACCGCGATCTTGGCCTCGACGCCGGCCTCGCGCAGGGCGATGGCGTCGTCGAGCTTCGGCACGAAGATGTAGTCGACCTCGGCGGCGTCCTCGATGACCTTGCCGAACACGTCCACGGGCTCGCCGTTCTTGAGCACGGCGCCGAGCTGGACGTTCGACGGGAAGTCGGCCCGGATCGCCTCGGCGTTGCTGCGCACGGTCTCCGTGTTGACCGTGAGGAGGGGGATGTCCTGCGTGCCCTGCGTCGTGTAGGTGTAGGCGGTCTTCTCCCCGACGTCGCTCCCGCCGGAGGCGAAGGAGACCTCCACCGTGCCCGGGGTCCCGCGGGCCGGGGCCACGCAGGCGTGGCGCGCGGAGCGGTCGTCGAACTCGCACTCCACCTCCGTCTCGCCGAAGCGGACGGTGACCGGGCCGTCGGTGCCCCCGCCGGTGTCCGCCAGGACCAGGTTCCCGCCCTGCAGGCCGCCGTGCGAGGGGGAGAGGGCGACCGATCCGGAGGCGGTCGCGGGGGGCGCGTCCGAGGCGTCGTCCTGTCCGCAGCCGGCCAGGGCCAGCACCGACAGGGCCAGCACGGAGGTCACCAGCCGGCGCCCCCGGCCGTCCGTCACGATCACAGTGTTCCGTCGTCCCACGGATGTCCTCCCCTTGAACCAAGAATTTGCCGACGCGAATTCAGGTCGGCCACGGCGAGCGTATCGGCGGCCGGCCCCCGAGGCCGGGTCGACGGGGGAATCCCCCCACAAGTGGCCACAAAAGGAGGGCCGGGCGGCGCAACACGAGGACATCGGCTTGCTGACGGCGTCGACAGGGGAGAGGCGCCGGTCTGTTCGGAGCGGGACGGCCGGTCCGCCGTGTCGTAACGGTGCTGCGAGCATCGGCGCGACGACGACGAGCGCGGGCTCGGTGCCAGTGTCCTGTCGGACGACTGTCAGGACGGGCGCGACCGAGCCCAGCACGAGCCCGGCGGCGGAGAGGCCCACGGCCCACCGGCCCGTCGTCGTCCGGGATCTCACGGCGGGTCGCTCCTGCCGGCCCCGGAGCCGCGCGATGAATCCGCGCTGCAGGACGGGGTCGTGTCGTCACGGCAGAGCCGAGCGTCCGGAGCTCACCGGAACAGCCGGAACGACGGCGTGCGCGGACACGGATGCTGAGCGCTGCCCCCCGGACAGCCTGCTCCGCAAAGCGCCGATAATCCACATTATGTAAAGTAGCGTGGAGCGAAGGCTCCCCTCCGGCCCGTTCCACCCGCTATGTACCACTCCCGAGCATCCCCTGTCGCACACACCTCCGCCGCTCGTCGCACCGGCCGCTCCACCGGGACGCCGCGCCGCACGAGGATGTGGTACTCCTCAACCACCCCGCCGTCCCGCATTCCGACACGAGTCCGGCACCCGAGGCGGCCCGGCATCCCTCCCTGTCTTCCGGGCCCGGACCATCGACCCCTGGTGGAAGGTTGAGACTTTTGTCGCCCGCAGCCCTCAACCCTCAAGGTGCACCTGAGGCTTCGGGAGTCCCGGATCGCGACCCGTGGACGTCGCACTAGACTGCCAGCATGCACACGTCCGCCCTCCTCACCGCCCGCCCCGAGGAACGCACCACGCACTCCGGTCCCTGGGCCGCGGCGCTGACCGTGGACGTGCTGCTCGTCCTGCTGTTCGCCGGCCTGGGCCGCAGCACCCACGCCCTGGACGCCGCCGGCCTCCTCATCACGGCGTGGCCGTTCCTGGCCGGGCTCCTGCTGGGCTGGATCGGGTGGCGGGTGCACCGCGCCCCGTTCGCCGTCTGGCCGAGGGGCGTCGCGCTGTGGTCGACGACCGTGGCCGTGGGCATGAGTCTGCGCCTGCTCGTCGGCGAGGGCACGGCACCGAGCTTCGTCCTCGTCACGCTCGCGGTGCTCGGCGTCTTCCTGCTGGGCCCCCGCGCCCTGGTCTCGGGGCTGCGCGCGGCCCGCTCCCGCCGTCCGCGCTGACCCCTCCGTCCCGCCGGTCCTGCCGGCCCCGCTCCCGCGAAAGGTGCTCCATGCTCACCGCCATCGTCCTCATCAAGACCTCCGCCGACCGGATCCCCGAGGTCGCCGAGCAGATCTCCGACATCCCCGGCATCAGCGAGGTGTACTCCGTGACCGGCGACTGGGACCTCATCGCGATGGTGCGCGTGCACCGGCACGAGGACCTCGCGGACGTCATCGCCGACCGGCTCTCCAAGGTCGAGGGCGTCGTGGGCACGAACACCAACATCGCGTTCCGGACCTACAGCAAGCACGACCTGGAGGCGGCCTTCTCGCTCGGCATCGACTGACGGGCACCGGTCGCCCGGCCTCGTGCCGCCGGGCCGGAGCCCGCGCGGCGGTCGAGCGCACGGACAGCAGGAGGCCGGCGGGGGAACGCCCCGCCGGCCTCCGTCGTCGTCAGCCCTCCGCCGGCGCGGCGCCTCAGCGCGCGGTGTGGGCGATCCAGCGGTCCAGGACGGCGCGGGCCGCGCCGCTGTCCACCGACTCCTCCGCGCGCCGCACCGCCGCGGCCATCCGGTCCCGGAAGGACCCCTCGGCGCCGGTGTCGAAGGCCACGAGGCCGGCGGCGGAGTTGAGCAGCACGGCGTTGCGCACGTGCCCCTTCTCCCCCGCCAGGACCCGCTCGACCACGCCCGCGTTGTACCGGGCGTCCTGGCCCCGGAGGTCCTCGATCGTGGCCCGGGGCATGCCGAGGTCGAGCGGCTCGAGGTCGTGGTGGTCGACCCGCCCGTCCCGGACCTCCCAGACCTCGGAGGGCGCCGTCACGGTGAGCTCGTCGAGGCCGTCGCCGCCCCGGAAGACGAGGGCCCGGTCGCCGCGGGCCGCGAAGACGCCCGCGATCAGCGGCGCCAGCGAGCGGTCGGCCACACCGACGGCCGAGGCCTCGACCCGCGCCGGGTTCGTGATCGGCCCCAGGAAGTTGAAGGCGGTGGCCACGCGCAGCTGCGCCCGGGCCGCCGCGGCGAAGCGCATCGACGGGTGGAAGGTCTGGGCGAAGAGGAACGTGATGCCCACGTGCCGGGCCGCGGACTCCACCATCTCGACCGGCAGGTCCAGCCGCACGCCGAGCGCCTCCAGGACGTCGGCGGAGCCGGACTTCGAGGACGACGCACGGTTGCCGTGCTTGACGACCTTGGCCCCGGCGCCCGCGCACACGAGGGCGGACATCGTGGAGATGTTGACGCTGGAGAGCCGGTCGCCGCCGGTCCCCACGATGTCCAGGGCCGGGCCGGGGATGTCGACCGGCCGGGCGTTGCCCACCATGGCGTCGGCCAGCCCGGTCAGCTCCTCGACCGTCTCCCCCTTCGCCCGCAGTGCCACGAGGAAGCCGGCGATGACGACGTCGGACACCTCGCCCGACATGATCGTGTCCATGGCCCAGTAGGCCTGGTCGCGGGTCAGATCGGTGCCGGAGATCAGGGCGGTGATCAGGTCCGGCCACTCGAAGTGCGGGGCGGTCGTCGGTGTCGTCGTGTTCACGCCCCCGATCGTATCGCCCGCCGCCGGACCGGCCCGAACGGGCGGCCGGGCGGAGGATGCCCCTCGCCGAGGACTTGTGACACGGATCACATCCCGGGCTCGGAGGCCCCTTGATCCCCGGCCTCCCGCGCCCGGACGCGCGAGGAGACGGCGCGGCTCGTCAGCGGGGGCCCCCGCCACCCGGACACGCGAACCGCCCGACCCCGCCCCTGGTTGGTCCACCGGGAGTTTTGGCGACATAATGTCTCTGTGACGACTGCAACCCATACCCCAGCCAAGCCGGTAGGCGGGTCGATCAACCGACCCAACCTCACCTCAGTGGGCACCATCGTGTGGCTCGCTTCCGAGCTGATGTTCTTCGCCGGCCTCTTTGCCATGTACTTCACCCTGCGCTCCACCGCACCGGAGCTCTGGGCCGAGGAGTCCGCCAAGCTCAACATCCCGCTGGCCCTCGCCAACACCATCGTCCTGGTGCTGAGCTCGGTGACCTGCCAGTTCGGCGTCTTCGCGGCCGAGCGCCTCCAGCCCCGCCGGGCCGGCGGGCTGTTCGACGTCCGCCGGTGGGGAATGATCGAGTGGTTCGCCCTGACCTTCATCATGGGCGCGATCTTCGTGGCGGTGCAGTCCTTCGAGTACGCGGAGCTGGTCGCCCACGGCATCAGCATCCCGGCCAACTCCTACGGCTCCGCCTTCTACATCACCACGGGCTTCCACGCCCTGCACGTGACGGGCGGTCTCATCGCGTTCCTGTTCATCATGGGGCGTGCCTTCATCGCCAAGCGCTTCGGGCACTTCGAGGCCACCTCGGCGATCGTCGTGTCCTACTACTGGCACTTCGTGGACGTCGTCTGGATCGTGCTGTTCCTCGTGGTCTACTTCCTCCGGTAGGCCGCGCCGCCCGGAGGACGCACCAAGCAAACCAACACCGAGTTAAAGGAACGTTTGACGTGAAGGCACTTTCGCAGCAGCGACGCCACCCTCTGGCCGTCCTGGTCCTGATGGTCCTGGCCCTGCTCCTCAGCGGTGGGCTCTATGCAGTCGCCACCACCACCAACGAGGCCAAGGCCCAGACCGAGTCCTACACCGCGCAGGACATCGAGGAGGGCGAGAAGCTGTTCGTCGCGAACTGCTCCACCTGCCACGGCCTCGACGGCGCCGGAACCCCCTCCGGTCCCTCGCTCGTGGGCGTCGGTGCCGCCGCCGTCGACTTCCAGGTCGGCACCGGCCGCATGCCCATGCAGGCCAACGGCCCGCAGGCCGAGCAGAAGGCGGTCCAGTTCAACGACGAGCAGGTCCGCCAGATGTCCGCGTACGTGGCCACCTTCGGGGCCGGCCCCGGCCTGCCGGAGGAGGAGTACCTGGACGTCTCCCAGGGCAACGCCGCCAATGGTGCCAAGGTCTTCCTCGCGAACTGCGCCATGTGCCACAACGCCGCCGGTGCCGGCGGCGCGCTGACCCGCGGCAAGTACGCCCCCTCCCTGATGGGCGTCGAGGAGAGGCACATCTACACGGCCATGCAGACCGGCCCGCAGAACATGCCGGTGTTCAACGACGCGAACATCACCCCCGAGGAGAAGCGGGACGTCATCACGTACCTGAAGACCCTCGAGGACAGCCCCAACCCCGGTGGCTTCGGGCTCGGCGCCCTCGGCCCGGTGTCGGAGGGCCTGTTCGTCTGGACCATCGGCCTCGCCGTCATCATCGGGTTCACCGTCTGGCTCACCTCGCGCTCCGCCTGACGGGCCGTGCCGGCAGCGGATGTCGGACCCCGAAGCTACGATCAACTGCACCAAGAGAAGAATGAGGGACCACATGGGAAGCCACAGTGACGGCACTCCCCACCAGTCGGGAACCGTTGCCACCACGGGCACCACGGCAATGGAGCGTTTCCCCGACCCCGGACTGCCCCCGCACCGCCCGCGCCTGACGGACGTCGACTCCACGGCCGCCAAGCGCGCCGAACGGCAGGTCGTCCTGCTGTTCCTGATCTCGATCCTCGGCTCGATCCTGTTCTTCGTCGGGTACTTCGGCATCCGTGTCGACGGTCCCATCTACGACGTCACGAACACCGAGCCCACACGCGCCCTGCAGCTCCAGAACCTGCTGCTGGGCCTCGGTGTGGCCCTGGGCATGTTCGGCATCGGTCTCGGCGTCGTCCACTGGGCCCGCACGCTCATGCCGGACCACGAGCTGGTCGAGAACCGGCACGCGGTGCGCACGGAGGAGCAGCGCGCCGAGGCGCAGAGCATCCTGACCACGATCTACGACGAGTCCGGGATCAAGCGCCGGCCGCTGCTGCGCAACACCCTCATCGGCGCGGCCGTGCTCGCTCCCCTGCCGTTCGTCGGCCTGCTGCGGGACCTCGGCCCGACCGATCTGGACGTCCTCAAGGAGACCCTCTGGGACGAGGGGATCCGTCTGGTGCGCGATCCCTCCGGCACCCCCATCAAGGCCTCGGACGTCACCCTCGGATCCACGTTCCACGTGGTCCCCGAGAACCTGAGCGCCATCGGGCACAACGAGGGCTACCTCGACGAGAAGGCCAAGGCCGTGGTGCTGCTCATGCGCCTCGACCCGGACACCGTCAACGTCTCGCCCGAGCGGGCCGACTGGAACGTCGACGGCATCTTCGCCTACTCGAAGGTCTGCACCCACGTCGGCTGCCCGGTCGCGCTCTACGAGCAGCAGACCCACCACCTGCTGTGCCCGTGCCACCAGTCCACGTTCGACCTCGCGAACGAGTGCGAGGTCATCTTCGGGCCGGCTGCCCGGCCCCTTCCCCAGCTGCCGATCACTGTGGACGACGAGGGCTACCTCGTGGCCCGCAGCGACTTCCAGGAGCCGGTCGGTCCGACCTACTCGCAGCGCGGTACCCATGTCGAGGAGATGCAGGGTGAGGCGAACTGATGTCCACGTCCACTGATTACGAGTACAAGCCCCAGACGAGCACCGGCCGGATCGCCAACTTCGTCGACACCCGTGTCGGCATGTCGCCGATCGTCAAGGAGTTCGGCCGGAAGATCTTCCCGGACCACTGGTCCTTCATGTTCGGAGAGGTGGCGCTGTACACCTTCGTCATCCTGCTGCTCTCCGGCACGTTCCTCGCCCTGTGGTTCGAGCCGTCGATGGCGGCCCTGGAGTACGAGGGCTCCTACGTCCCGATGCAGGGCGTCGAGATGTCCGCGGCCTACGCGTCCTCGCTCGACATCTCGTTCGACATCCGCGGCGGTCTCTTCCTGCGCCAGATCCACCACTGGTCCGCGCTGGTCTTCGCCGCCGCCGTGTCCGTGCACATGCTGCGCGTGTTCTTTACGGGCGCCTTCCGCCGGCCGCGCGAGCTCAACTGGCTCGTCGGCGTCGCCCTGTTCCTGCTCGCGATCGTCGCCGGCTTCACCGGCTACTCGCTCCCCGACGACGTGCTCTCCGGCAACGGGCTGCGCATCGCCGACGCGATCCTGAAGGCACTCCCCATCGTGGGCGCCTACCTGTCGATGTTCCTGTTCGGCGGCGAGTTCCCGGGCCACGACATCATCGCGCGCCTCTACATCCTCCACGTGCTCGTGATCCCGGCGATCATCCTGATGCTGATCGTCGTCCACCTGTTCATGGTCGTGGTGCACAAGCACACCCAGTTCCCCGGCCCGGGCCGCACCGAGAACAACGTCGTCGGCTTCCCCGTGGGACCGATCTACGCGGCGAAGGCCGGTGGGTTCTTCTTCATCGTGTTCGGCATCATGGCCCTGATGGCGGGCACCACCACCATCAACGCGATCTGGAACTACGGTCCGTACGATCCCTCCCCGGTGCAGGCCGGTTCCCAGCCCGACTGGTACATGGGCTTCACCGACGGCGCCGTGCGCCTCATGCCCGGCACCTGGCCGTTCAACTGGGAGTGGACGTTCTGGGGCATGTCGATCCCGATGAACGTGCTGCTGCCGATGGCGCCGCTCGCGGTGCTCTTCGGGCTCATGGCCGCGTGGCCCTGGATCGAGCGCTGGGTCACGAAGGACGACCGGGAGCACCACATCCTCGACCGTCCCCGGAACGCTCCGTTCCGGACCGCCATGGGCGCCGCCGGCGTGACGTTCTACACGATCATGCTCATCGCGGCCAGCGGCGACCTCATCGCCACGCACTTCAACCTGGCCGTCAACGACGTCCTGTACTGGCTGCGCGCCCTGTACTTCCTGGGCCCGATCCTGGCCTTCATGATCACCCGCCGGATCTGCCTGGCGTTGCAGCGCAAGGACCGGGAGATTGTCCTCCACGGCCGGGAGACCGGACGGGTGCAGCAGCTCCCCCACGGTGAGTTCATCGAGGTGCACGAGCCCCTCGACGAGTACAAGCGGTACCGTCTGGTCAACATGCCCGACTACCAGGTCGAGCCGGCCCAGCCGAACGCCAAGGGCAAGATCACGGCCACGGAGAAGACGCGCGAGCGGATCAGCCGCTTCTTCTTCGAGGACCGTGTCGCCCCCGTCACCCCCGCCGAGCTCGAGGCGGCGCACCACCACCACGAGGCCGACGCCCTCACCACGGGTTCCCAGGACCGGGAGCTCGTGCGCTGAGCCGGCAGCACGCCTGACAGGGCCCCGAGAGGATCACTCCTCTCGGGGCCCTGTCGCATCTGTGGATCCGTCGTCGGCGGTCGGACACATCGGAGACATGACCGCAGTACTCCTCCGACGGCCCTCAGCGCCGTTCCGGCGGGACAGAATCTGCGAACCGCAGTCTCCCGGGTCTGCTGCCCCGGAGGCCCGCAGGACCGCGTCCACGCCCTTCTGGCGGGACGCTGCGGCCGCAGCGACCGGTACCAGCCCGGGACCGTTGGAGCCCGCGCCCGGATCGGCACCGGTCGATGCACCGGGCCGGGCGTGGAGATGCGCCATGGCCACCGCGCGGTCGTTGAGAGCCCGTGCCGGGGCGGCCCGGACGACCGGGGGCGGTTGTCGCCGCCGTGCTCGCCGGCGTCTCCGAGGCGTCTCCGGCGGCCCCCAGGCCCGGCGGGCTGGTCCGGCACCGGACGGACGCGGGAGGACGCTCCGTGTCCTCTGGCATCGCGGAGCCTGCGGCGCGGCGGTGACGACCCGGTCAGCGTCGAGAACGGTCCCGCGCGGAACACCGAGCCGCTCGAGGCGCACCATGACCAGGCAGAGGACGCAGTACGGACGGTCGCCAGGGTGCACCGCCCGGGGATGGTCGTGCGCCTCGACCTTCGACCGGTGCACCACGTGCCATCCGGCATCGTCCGTCCGATCGCGCCGGAACCCCTGAACGACGCACCGGAGCCTCTGGACGACGCACCGGGCCGCTCGTGGCGGAGTGACCGGGCCGCTGCTCCGGACCGTGTCGTCGAGGTCGCGGGCGGCAGCGGGCCCCGGTTCCCGGGAACCCGGCCCTGGCTCCACCCGAGGTTCTGCCTCGGGCCCTGGGGCACCAGGCACCCGTCGCACGGAGCGTCGTCGCCGGCCTGCTCAAGGGCCTGCCGCGGCAGCGGCTCCCCCGCCGTCAGCTTCGTGCCCGAAGCACGCTGTGGCCCGCTCAGGTCTCCCCCGGGACGGGCCACGGCCGCCCGCAGCGCGGGGACGCGAAAGGCCCCGGACACATGGGGTGTCCGGGGCCTTGTCGACGGTCGGCGTTCAGCCGCCCGTGTCAGTGGGCGTGGTCGCCGCGGGAGTACTCGAAGATCAGACCGACCAGGCCGAGCACCGCCAGGGGGGCGGCGAGGCCGAGGATCCACCAGCCCATGGCCAGCGCCGTGAACGCGAGGGCGCAGCCGGTCCCGAGCAGCAGGGGCCACCAGCTCCACGGGGAGAAGTGTCCGTACTCGCCGGCGGACTCGACGATCTCGCCGTCGAGCTTGTCCTCGGGGAGGACGCCACCGGTGTTGCGGTTCACGAGCCACAGGTAGACGGCCAGCATGAAGGACATGGCGCCGACGGCCAGCAGCGCCGGGAACCCGACGAGCTCGTCGAACCGCGTGAGGAAGCCGTAGACCACGGCCACCAGGAGGCTGAAGCCCCCGATGAGGATGAACAGTTTGATGGAGAGTTTCATGCTCAGCCCTTCCGCGTGGCGATGGCGCCGTCGTCGACCGGGGACTGCTGCGGGGACTCCGCGGCCAGCTCCGGGTGGTGCAGGTCCAGCGCCGGCCGCTCGGACCGGATGCGCGGCAGCGAGGTGAAGTTGTGCCGCGGCGGCGGACAGGACGTCGCCCACTCCAGCGATCCGCCGAAGCCCCAGGGGTCGTCGACCTCGACCTTGGTGCCGTTGCGCCAGGTCGTGTAGACGTTCCAGAACCACGGGATCATCGAGACGCCGAGGAGCATCGCCCCGACCGTGGAGATCTGGTTCATCCAGGTGAAGTTGTCCTCCGGCAGGTAGTCCGCGTAGCGGCGCGGCATGCCGTCCACGCCCAGCCAGTGCTGGATCAGGAAGGTCATGTGGAAGCCGAGGAACAGCAGCCAGAAGTGGATCTTGCCGATCCGCTCGTTGAGCATCTTGCCGGTGAACTTGGGCCACCAGAAGTAGAACCCGGCGAACATGCCGAACACCACGGTGCCGAAGATGACGTAGTGGAAGTGGGCGACCACGAAGTACGAGTCGGAGACGTGGAAGTCCAGCGGCGGGGTGGCCAGGATGACGCCGGTCAGGCCGCCGAAGAGGAACGTGAACATGAAGCCCAGGACCCACAGCATGGGGGTCTCGAAGGTGATCGAGCCCTGCCACATCGTGCCGATCCAGTTGAAGAACTTCACGCCGGTGGGCACCGCGATCATCATGGTCATGAACGCGAAGAAGGACAGCATCACGGCCCCGGTGACGTACATGTGGTGAGCCCACACGGTCACCGACAGGGCGGCGATCGCGATGGTCGCGAACACCAGGCCCTTGTAGCCGAACAGCGGCTTGCGGGAGAACACCGGGATGATCTCGGAGACGATGCCGAAGAACGGCAGCGCGAGCACGTACACCTCGGGGTGGCCGAAGAACCAGAAGAGGTGCTGCCACAGCACCGCTCCCCCGTTGGCCGGGTCGAAGATGTGCCCGCCCAGGGTCCGGTCCATGCCCAGTGCGAACAGCGCGGCGGCCAGCGGCGGGAACACCATGATCACGAGCAGCGAGGTGATGAGCGTGTTCCAGGTGAACAGGCCCATCCGCCACACGGTCATGCCGGGGGCGCGCATCGCGATGATCGTGGTGATGAAGTTGACGCCGCCCATGATCGTGCCGAAGCCGGACAGGGCGAGGCCGAAGACCCAGAGGTCACCACCGGCGCCGGGCGAGAACGAGGAGTTGCTCAGCGGCGTGTACGCGAACCAGCCGAAGGAGGCCGCGCCCTGGGGGGTGAGGAACCCGGCGGTGGCGATCAGCGAGCCGAACAGGAAGAACCAGAACGCCAGGGCGTTGAGCCGCGGGAACGCGACGTCGGGGGCGCCGATCTGCAGCGGGACGATGACGTTGGCGAAGCCGACGAACAGCGGGGTGCCGAACATCAGCAGCATCAGCGTGCCGTGCATGGTGAACAGCTGGTTGTACTGCTCCTTGGTCTCCAGGATCTGCATGCCCGGCTCGAAGAGCTCGGCGCGGATCAGCAGCGCCATGACGCCGGCGATGCAGAAGAAGGCGAACGAGGAGATCAGGTACATGTACCCGATCGTCTTGTGGTCGGTGGACGTGATCCAGTTGACGACCATCCGTCCCTTGGACCGGGGCACCACGCGCGGAGCGACAGTGGCTGCCTCGTCCCGTGAATACTCGAGTGTGGACACCGGTACTCCTTAGTTGTTAAAAGATTCTTGCTGCTGGTCGTCCGCGCCCGGGTAGGAGTCGCGGCTGTACTCCTCGCCCAGGGCCCCGGTCTGGCCGGCGTCGCGCAAGGACTGGATGTGGGCGTCGTACTCGGCCTGGCTGACCACGTTGACGTTGAACAGCATCTCCGAGTGGTACTCGCCGCAGAACTCGGCGCACTTGCCGAAGTACTCGCCCTCACGGCCCGTGGTGATGCTGATGTTGTTGGTGCGTCCCGGGAACATGTCCGCCTTCTCGAGGAACGCGGGGACCCAGAAGGAGTGGATGACGTCGCGGGAGGTGACCTGCAGCTCGACGTCGCTGTCGACGGGCAGGTACAGGGTGGGCACCCGCTCGGGGACGCCCTCCTCGCCGTCGAGGTGGCCCTGGATGCCGGTGTCCCAGACGTCGTCGGTCAGGTAGTTGAAGTCCCAGGCCCACTGCTTGCCGTAGACCTGGACGGTCACGTCCGGGTTGTCGTGCTGGGCCGTGATCTCGGCCTGGGTCCGCTCGGTGAAGAAGAACAGGGACATGATCAGGGCGATCGGGACGATCGTGTAGAAGACCTCGAGCGGGGCGTGGTACGCCACCTGGCGCGGGTAGCCGGTCTCGTTCTTGCGCCGGCGGTAGGCGATCATGCACCAGAGCATGAGGCCCCAGGTCACCAGTCCCACGACGAGGGCCGCGATCCAGGACCCGACCCACAGGTCGAGGATCATGTCGGCGTTGTCGGTGGTGCCACGCTCGGTGGGCATCCAGCCGAGCTTCGCCTCTTCCGAGCAACCCGTCAGCGCGGTTGCTGCCAGGACTGCTACCGCAGACACCTTCGCCGTGCGGCGCCGGAGGCTGTCGGTTCGTGTGTGCGAACTCACAGACGGCCCTTCCTCTTCTTCTCGTGCTCGTCGTCTGCGCGCCGAAGGCCCCGATTCGAAGAGCCCGGACACAGTCAGGTGGAATGTTTCCCTCCGAGCTTACCCCGTGTCGCTGACATCTGGTGACACAGTGTCAGCTTCCGCGCGGCGCTCGGAGGCCCCTCTTGGAGCGGTCCGCGGGACCCCCCGGAAACGCCGAGAGGCCCGCCGTCCGGACGGACGACGGGCCTATCGGGAGGAGCGGACGGACTCAGTGGAAGGAGTCGCCGCAGGCGCAGGAACCCCCCGCGTTGGGGTTGTCGATCGAGAACCCCTGCTTGGAGATCGTGTCCTCGAAGTCGACCGTGGAGCCCTCGAGGTAGGGCACGCTCATCTTGTCCACGATGACCTCGACGCCGCCGAAGTCCCGCACGGAGTCCCCGTCCAGGATGCGCTCGTCGAAGTACAGCTGGTAGATGAGGCCCGAGCAGCCGCCGGGCTGGACCGCCACGCGCAGCCGGAGGTCGGTGCGGCCCTCCTGCTCGAGCAGGGCGCGGACCTTCTGGGACGCGACGTCGGTCAGCTGGACGCCGTGGGTGGGCAGGCCGTCCACTGCGGCGCCGTTCTCGGTCGTGACGCTCATGATGCTCACTTTCTGTGGAGGGGTGCCGCACGGGGTCGGACCGGCGGCGGGTCTGTCACGGGCACAACGGATAGGCGATCGGGTTCATTCCCGGATCCGCCGCCCGGGGCGGGCGGCGTCGTCGAGGGCGAGCAGCATCAGCGTCTCCGCGACCACCGCGCGCTCGAACTCCGCCAGGTGCAGCGACTCGTTGGCGCTGTGCGCCCGGGAGTCCGGGTCCTCGACGCCCGTGATGAGGATGCCGGCCTCAGGATAGACCTCCAGGAGGTCCGCGGTGAAGGGGATGGAGCCGCCGATGCCCGTCTCCACGGCGGGCCGGCCCCACGCCTCCCCCAGCGCCCACCGGGCGATCCGCGCGGACTCCGAGCTCATGTCGGTGCGGAAGGACTGTCCCGTCTCCTCGAGCTCGAAGCGCACGTGCGCCCCGAACGGGGCGTGCTCCTCCACGTGGCGCCGGAGGGCCTCCGCGGCCTCGGCGGGGTCCTGGCCCGGCGCCGTGCGCAGGCTCAGCTTCGCGCGGGCGGATGCGGCGATGGTGTTGGCGGCGGTGTCCACGGGCGTGACGTCCATGCCCGTGACCGACAGCGCGGGCTGCGTCCAGAGCCGGGAGGCGATCGAACCGCGCCCGGCCAGCCGGACGCCCTCCAGGACCGCCGCGTCGGCCCGGAACCGCTCCTCGTCGTAGACCAGGTCGGTGCGGTCCTCGGCGAGCAGCCCCTCGACGGCGACCGCGCCGTCGTCGTCGTGCAGGGTCGCGATGAGCCGGGCCAGCAGCGTGGGCGCGTCCAGGACCGGGCCGCCGTACATGCCCGAGTGCACGGCGTGCTCGAGCACGGACAGCTCCACGACGGCGCCGACCATCCCGCGCAGGCTCGTGGTCAGGGCGGGCACGCCGACCTCCCAGTTGGCGGAGTCCGCGATGACGATGACGTCCGCGGCCAGCCGTTCCCGGTGGGCCTCCAGGAAGTCCCGGAAGGACGGGGAGCCGGCCTCCTCCTCCCCCTCCACGAAGACGGTCACGCCGAGGCCGAAGTCGTCGCCGCGGTGGGCGGTCGCGGCGCGCAGGGCGGCGGCGTGGGCCATCACCCCGGCCTTGTCGTCGGCCGCGCCCCGCCCGTACAGGCGGCCGTCGCGCTCCTCGGCGACGAACGGTTCGGAGTCCCACAGCTCGCGCCGGCCCGGGGGCTGGACGTCGTGGTGGGCGTAGAGCAGCACGGTCGGCCGGCCGGGCGCGGGCCGGCGGTGGGCGACGACGGCGGGGTGTCCCGGCCCGTCGCCCAGGGGCACGCGCAGGATCTCCACCTCCTCCAGGCCGGCGTCCGCGAGCACGCCGGCCACGGCCACCGCACTGCGCTCGAGCTGCGCGGCGTCGAAGGACTCCCAGGCGATGCCGGGGATCGCGACCAGCTCGACGAGCTGCTCGAGGGTCCGCGGCATGTCCGCGCGCACGGCCGCGCGCACGGTGTCGACGGGGACGGGGACGGTCGGGGCACAGGGCTCGCTCATGGCACCCACCCTATGTCCGGGGCCCGGCGGGGACCGGCAGGTCCGTCGGCTATCCTTGACGGGTGTTTGGACGCAAGAAGGAAGCAGACCGCGCAGGGTCCACGTCGGTGACCGCTGCGGCCGCCCCGACGGAACCGGTGGCCGCCCCGCGGCAGACCCCGGGCAAGGGCCGGCCCACGCCCAGCCGCCGGCAGCAGGAGGCGGCCCGGCGCCGGCCCCTGGTCCCGGAGGACCGCAAGGCCGCGAAGGCGCAGTCCCGCGACGCCGCGCGCGAGCAGCGGATGCGGGCGCAGGCCGGCATGGCGGCCGGGGACGAGCGGTTCCTCGGGCCGCGGGACCGCGGCCCGCAGCGCCGGTTCGCGCGGGACTGGGTGGACTCCCGGATCAACGTGGGCGAGTACCTCATGGTCGTGGCGCTGCTCGCGCTCGTCATCCTGTTCTTCCCCGTCCAGGACGTGGCCACCTACGGCGTCTACCTCATCTGGGCGCTGATGATCCTGGGCATCGTGGACGCCGTGCTGTCGACGGCCCGGATGAAGAAGGCCATGCAGGCGAAGTTCGGGACCGTGGAGCGCGGCGTGCGCTGGTACGCCGCGATGCGCTCCTTCACGATGCGCCGCCTCCGCCTGCCCAAGCCCCAGGTCGCCCGCGGGGAGCGCCCCTCCTGAGCCCCGGTCGGCCCGCGCCCGGCGCAGGGCCCGGCCGCGACAGGACTGCCCCCGGACCGCACGGTCCGGGGGCAGTCCCGATCCCGACGACGGGACGGCCGTCGGCGGCGCCCCGTCGTAACGGGAGCCGTCAGCCCCGGTGAGCCGTCAGCTCCAGGCGCGGCCCGCCCGGCGCGCCAGGCCCTGGTTGATGCGGCGCGCCCAGAAGGGTCCCTCGTAGAGGAAGGCGGTGTAGCCCTGCACGAGAGTCGCGCCGGCGTCGAGGCGCTCCTGGACGTCCTCCGCCGTGGTCACCCCGCCCACGGAGACCAGCACCAGCCGGTCCCCCACGCGCTCGCGCAGCAGCCGCAGCACCTCGAGGGAGCGCCGCCGCAGCGGGGCCCCGGAGAGCCCGCCGGCCCCATGGGCCTCGATCTCGGCGGGGTCGGAGACCAGCCCCAGCCCGGTCCGGGCGATGGTCGTGTTGGTGGCCACGATGCCGTCCAGGCCCAGGTCGAGGGCCAGGTCCGCGACGGCCAGCACGTCCTCGTCCGACAGGTCCGGGGCGATCTTCACGAGCAGCGGGACGTGCCGGTCCGCGGCCTCGTCGGCCGCGCGGCCCACCGCGCCGAGCAGCGGCCGCAGGCTCTCGATCTCCTGCAGCTGGCGCAGGCCCGGGGTGTTGGGCGAGGACACGTTGACCACGAGGTAGTCCGCGAGGGGGGCGAGGACCCGGGCGCTCTGCAGGTAGTCGTCCACCGCGTCCTCCAGCGGCACCGCCTTGGTCTTGCCGATGTTGACGCCGAGCACCGGACGGGCGCGGTCGCGGTGGTCCGCCTCGAGCTCGCGGCGCGCCTGCGCGAGGCGCGGGGCCACGGCCGCCGCACCCTCGTTGTTGAAGCCCATCCGGTTGATCACGGCCCGGTCCCGGACGAGCCGGAACAGACGGGGCCGGGGGTTGCCCGGCTGCGCCTGGGCGGTCACGGTGCCGATCTCGACGTGCCCGAAGCCGAGGTCGGTGAGGGCGCCGATCCCCTCGCCGCCCTTGTCGAAACCGGCCGCCAGCCCGAACGGGGACGGGAACCGCAGGCCCAGCGCCTCCACCTCGAGCGCGGGATCGGGCCGGGTGTAGACCCGCAGCGCGGTGCTGATCCGGGCGGCGCGCGCCGCCCGGATCCCGAGGAACCCGACCCGGTGGGCCCGTTCGGGGTCCATCCGGGAGAAGACAGCCGTGAAGAACGTAGGGTAGAAGCGCATGGTCCCAGTCTTCCACAGGGCACTCCTCCGGCCGGGCGGCCGCGGAGGGGCTTGACGGACCGGCGCCCCGACGGGCCGCCCGCACGAGGTGAGGGCATGGGTGCTCCCCCGGACCCGTGGGTCCCCGACGTGCTGGGACCCGGCTTCCGCGCGCGGACCGTGGACCTGGACCCCGGCTCCGCCCCCCACTCCACCGCCACGGTGGTCCGCTACCGGCCGGGGGACGTCCCGCTCGTGCCGGGCCGACTGCGCGGGGCCGTGCTGTACCTGCACGGCTGGTCCGACTACTTCTTCAACGCCGAGCTGGCCCGGACGTGCGCGGCCGCGGGCTACGCGTTCTACGCCCTGGACCTGCACGGCTACGGCCGGAACCTCACCGACGAGGTGCTCGCCGTGGAGGAGGGCCGCCCGGGCCACACCACGGACCTCGCGGACTACGACGACGACATCGCCGCGGCGCTCGGCGTGATGGCCGAGGACGGTCTGCCCGGTCCGCGGGGGCGGCTCGTGCTGATGGGCCACTCGACCGGGGGTCTCACCGCGGCGATGTGGGCCTCACGGCACCCCGACCGGCTCGACGGACTGGCCCTCAACGCCCCCTGGATCGGCAGCCACGGCTCCGACGCCGTGGGCGCCGTCCTGCGCCCCCTGGTGGCCCGGCTCGCCGAGCAGCGCCCGGACGTCCCGGTGCGGGCCCGGCTGCGCAGCCACTACTACCGGGTGATCAGCGAGCACGCGGAGGGCGAGTGGCCGATCGACGCCCGGTGGCGGCCCGAGACCAGCTTCGACATCACCCCGGGGTGGCTCAACGCTGTCCTTCAGGCTCAGGGTGAAGTGGCGAAGGGTTTGAACCTTCACCTTCCAGTGCTGGTGCAGACCTCGGCCCGCTCGTGCATCCGCCCCTGGTGGAGCGAGCGGATGCGCTCGGCCGACACCGTGCTGGACGTCCGGCAGATCCGCCGGCACGCGCCCGATCTGGGCACCGACTTGACGCTGCGCTCCTACGAGGGCGCCGTCCACGACGTGCACCTCTCCCGGCAGGCCGTGCGCCGGGCCGCGCAGAGGGATCTCGCCGCCTGGCTGCGCGGTCTGCGACGGCGCCGGCCTCAGGCGGAGGCGCCGGGGCCGGCGACGCGGTCGACGGCTCCGCCGTAGCGCCGGTCCCGCCGGGCGTAGACCTCCACGGCCTCCCACAGGGTGCGGCGGTCGACGTCCGGCCAGAGCACGTCCTGGAAGATGAGCTCGGCGTAGGCGGACTGCCACAGGAGGAAGTTGGAGATCCGCTGCTCCCCGGAGGAGCGCAGGAAGAGGTCGACGTCCGGCAGGTCGGGCTCGTCGAGGTAGCGCTGGACGGTCTTCTCGTCGATGCTCCGCGGGTTCAGGACGCCCGCCCGGGCGTCGGCGGCGATGGCGGCCGCGGCGTCGGCGATCTCGGCCCGCCCCCCGTAGTTCACGCACATGGTGAGGGTGACGACGTCGTTGTCGCGGGTGGCCCGCTCGGCCTCCTCCAGGCGGTTGATGACCGAGCGCCACAGGCGGGGCTTGCGCCCGGCCCACCGGATCCGGATGCCCCACTCCTGGAAGGTGGGCAGCTGGCGCTCCATGACGTCGGCGGTGTAGTTCATCAGGAACGTCACCTCGTCCAGGGAGCGCTTCCAGTTCTCGGTGGAGAACGCGTAGGCGCTGACGTACGGGATGCCCATCTCGATGGCCCCGGCCATCACCTCGATCAGGGCCGCCTCCCCCGCCTTGTGGCCCTCGTTGCGCGGCAGCCCGCGCTGGTTCGCCCAGCGCCCGTTGCCGTCCATGACCACGGCCACGTGCTGCGGCACGAACTGCCGCGGGATCGGCGGGGCGCTGGCGCCGCTGGGATGGGCGGGCGGGGCGGCAAAGCCGGGCATGGTCAGCTCCGTTCCACGAGGTTCAGGGACCGGACGGCCCTCTCCAGGTGCCACTGTACGTAGGTGGCCACGATCCCGGCGGCGGCCCGGGCCGTGCGGGGCTCCACGGCGTCGATCCGCTCCCACGCCCCGGTGAGCAGGGCGGAGAGGTGCTCGACGGTCGCGGGGTCGGGGGCGGCGGCCCCCGGCGGGCGGCAGGCCTGGCAGACGGCGCCGCCGAGCGGGGCCGAGAACGCCTCGTGCGGTCCGGGGGCGCCGCACCGGGCGCAGTCGGTGAAGCTCGGGGCCCACCCGGCCGTGGACACGGCACGCAGCAGGTAGGAGTCCAGGACGGCCCCGGGTTCGTGCAGCCCGCGGGCCAGGGCGGACAGGGCGCCGACGAGCAGCCGGTACTGCTGGGCCGCGGACTCGTCGTCGTTCTCCGTGAACTTCTCCGCGGCCTCGGTCATGGCCGCGGCGGCGGTGTACTTGGCGTAGTCGGCGGCGATGACCGACCCGTAGCCGCGCTTGCCCAGCGCCTGGGAGACGATGTCGAGGTTGCGACCGGTGACCAGCTGCAGCTCGGCGACGTTGAACGGCTCGAGCCGGGAGCCGAAGCGGGAGGTCGTGCGCCGCACGCCCTTGGCCACGGCCCGGACCTGCCCGTGGTCCCGGGTCAGGAGCACGACGATCCGGTCGGCCTCGCCGAGCTTGTAGGTGCGCAGCACGACGGCGTCGTCCCGGTAGCTGCGTGATGCGAACGTCGTCCTGGCCACCGAATCATTGTCCCACGCGGGGCGGACGGCGCAGGCCGACGGCGCAGCGGGACGGGCCGGGCGGGACGACGACGGCGGGCCGCCCCACGTCCGGGGCGGCCCGCCGTCGCACGGTACGCCGGGCGCTCAGCCCTGGGCGTCCCGCACGGCCCGGTTGACCGCCGAGACGAGGGCCTTCAGGGACGCGCGGGTGGTGTTCGCGTCGATGCCGACGCCCCACAGGACGCGGTCCCCCACGGCGGCCTCGACGTAGCTGGCCGCCTGGGCGTCGCCGCCGGCCGAGAGGGCGTGCTCGCTGTAGTCGAGCACGCGCACGTCCACGCCCTCGGACGCGAGGATCGTCTGCAGCGCCTCGATGGGGCCGTTGCCCTGCGCCGTGCGGTGGTGCTGGACGCCGTCGACGTCCAGGCCGATCTTGAGGGTGCTCTCCCCGTCCTCCTCGGAGGTCGTGGTGATGTTGGTGATCCGGTACCGGCCCCAGCGCCCGGCGTCCCCGTCCTGGACGGTGGGCAGGTACTCGTCCGCGAACACCTTCCACAGCTCCGCGCCGGAGACCTCCCCGCCGGAGGTGTCGGTGTGCTCCTGCACCACGCGGGAGAACTCGATCTGCGCCCGCCGCGGCAGGTCCAGCCCGTGCTCGTTGGCGAGCAGGTAGGCGACCCCGCCCTTGCCGGACTGCGAGTTCACCCGGATGACGGCCTCGTAGGTGCGGCCCAGGTCCTTGGGGTCGATGGGCAGGTAGGGCACGGCCCACACCAGCTCGTCGACGCCCCGGCCCTGCTCCTGCGCGTCCCGGGCCATCCGGTCGAAGCCCTTCTTGATGGCGTCCTGGTGGGAGCCGGAGAACGCCGTGAACACGAGGTCCCCGCCGTAGGGGGCCCGCTCGGGGACGGGCAGCTGGTTGCAGTACTCGACGGTCCGGCGGATGTCGTCGATGTCGGAGAAGTCGATCTGCGGGTCCACGCCCTGGGTCAGCAGGTTCAGGCCCAGGGTCACCAGGTCCACGTTGCCGGTCCGCTCACCGTTGCCGAACAGGCAGCCCTCGATGCGGTCGGCGCCGGCCAGGTAGCCCAGCTCGGCCGCCGCCACGCCGGTGCCGCGGTCGTTGTGGGGGTGCAGGGAGACCACGGTGGCGTCCCGGTTGTAGAGGTTGCGGCACATCCACTCGATGGAGTCGGCGTAGACGTTGGGGGTGGCCATCTCCACGGTGGCGGGCAGGTTGAGGATCATCTCCCGGTCCCCGCCGATCTCGAAGGTCTCGGCCACGGCGTTGGCGATGCGCGCCGCGAACTCGAGCTCGGTGCCGGTGTAGGACTCCGGGGAGTACTCGTAGGTCACGGACGTGTTCTTCAGCTGCTCCTCGTACTTCAGGCACAGCCGCGCCCCCGTGAGGGCGATGTCCACGATCCCGTCCATGTCCTGGTCGAAGACCACGCGCCGCTGCAGGGTGGAGGTCGCGTTGTAGAGGTGCACGATCGCCTTGTCGGCGCCGTCGATGGCCTCGTAGGTGCGCTCGATGAGGTGCTCACGGGACTGGGTCAGGACCTGGATCGTGACGTCGTCGGGGATCCGGTCCTCCTCGATGAGCCGGCGCACGAAGTCGAAGTCGGTCTGGGAGGCGGAGGGGAACCCGACCTCGATCTCCTTGTAGCCCATCCGCACGAGCAGCTCGAACATCTTGAGCTTGCGGTCGGAGTTCATGGGGTCGATCAGCGCCTGGTTGCCGTCCCGCAGGTCCACGGCGCACCACCGGGGCGCCTCGGTGATCACCCGGTCCGGCCAGGTGCGGTCGGAGAGGTCGAACGGGAACTGCTGCTGGTACGGCACGTACTTGTGGATCGGCATGCCGGAGGGCTGCTGGTAGTTGCGCATGGAAGGGGCCTGTTCTGCTCGAGACGTCTGCGGGTGGCCGGGCATCAGGAACTCCGCAACGGGAGGCCGGCCATCCAGTCCTCGGGTCAGGCCCCGTTGCGGCACGTAAGGAGGAGGAGCGTCCCGGTCCGCATATGTTCAACCTATCACGGGGCGTCCGGCGCGCCGGGTCGCGTTCTCACCAGTCGCCGGCCGCCTGCTGGCAGGTGTACTGCTCCGCGGTCTGGCCGTTGAGCTCCCCGGGCAGCCCCGCCCCGAGCTCGAGCCGCTCCCCCTCGCGGAAGTCCTGGCCCACCGACACGAACACCCCCACCACGTCGGTGGTCGGCACGATCTGCGAGGAGGGGACGCCGAGCAGCTCGGCGACCTCGACGGCCGCCTCGTACCACCCCGCGCCGAAGAAGATCTGCGTGCCCGGCAGCTCGGTGGCCTGCGGGCCGGACTCGACGGCCGTGTAGCCCTCGTCCTCGAGCACGTCCGCGATGTCCGCGTCCCGGCCGTCGACGCCGGAGACGTTGGCGACCGTGAGCGGGACCGTGGCCGGGTCGACCGTGGGGGCCGGGACGGCGGCGTCGGGCGACGGGGTCGCGGAGGAGGTCGGCTCGTCGGCCGGCTCCGCGGAGGGCGACGTGAGCGGCCGGTCCTCGCGCAGCGCCTCGAAGAGGTGCTCGGCCGGGTCCGCGTCGAGCTGGAGCCGGTTGGGGTCCAGCGCGTAGGGCTCGGTGGGCGCCGTCACGAAGACCATGCTGCCCAGGTCGATCCCCCGGACCGCCGTGCCGAGGCCGACCACCGTCGGGACGGAGCCGAGCCCCTCGTCGACGTGCAGGTTGCGGGTGGCGACGTCGGCGATCTCGTAGAGCTTCGGCAGGTCCGACAGCGTCCCCTCGTCCTTGATCTTGCGGGCCATGGACGCGAGGAACGACTGCTGGGAGCGGATCCGGCTCGTGTCCCCGCCGTCGCCGAAGGCGGCGCGGCTGCGCAGGAACGCCAGGGCCTGCTCGCCCTCCACGGAGGAGACGCCGGCGGGCAGCTCCAGCCCCGACTTCGGGTCGTCGACGGCCTCGTTGACGCACACCTCGACGCCGCCCACGGTCGAGGACAGCTCCTTGACGGCGTTGAAGTCGGCGAGCATGAAGTGGTCGATCTTGAGGCCGGTCATCTGGTTGACGGTGGCGACCGTGCACCCGGGGCCGCCGTTGGCGATCGCCGAGTTCAGCATCGCGTCCTCCTCCGCCGGGTGGACCTCGCCGGACTCGGGGTCCGTGCAGCGCGGGATGTCCGCGACCAGGTCGCGCGGCAGGGACACCACGGTCACGCCGCTGCGGTCCTCGCTCACGTGCACCAGCATCATGACGTCGGTCAGGCCGGCGCCGGCGCTGTCCTCGTCGTCGCCGTACCGGTCGTTGCCCTCGCCGTCACGGGTGTCGGTGCCCATCACGAGGATGTCCAGCGGGCCGGCCTCGGGGCCGGTCCCGTCGCCGAGGTCGAGCGGGGAGGTGTCCAGGTTGGACTGCAGCCGCCAGGTCGCGGCCACGCCGGCCCCGAGGACCGCGAGCAGGACGACGACCAGCCCGACGGCGGCCCAGCGCTTCCGGGACCATCGGCGGGCGCGGTGGCGTCCGTGGGCGGCGGGGGGCGTAGAGGACACGGTGACTCTCTCCTGGCAGGCCCCGGGCGCGGGGCCCGGGGTCGGGGGGACGGCGCCCGGCCGGGGCGCCGGGTGTCATGCTAGTCGCCCGCCCCGGGACTCGGGGCGGGCGACGCGGCGGGGTGGGGGCGCGATCCGGGGGCCCCGGGTGGCTCAGAAGCCCAGGCGGGACAGCTGCTTGGGGTCGCGCTGCCACTCCTTGGCGATCTTCACGTGCAGGTCGAGGTAGACCTTCGTGCCCAGCAGCGCCTCGATGGCGGTCCGGGACCGGGTGCCGATCTCGCGCAGCCGCGCGCCGCCCTTGCCGATGATGATGGCCTTCTGCGACGACCGCTCGACGTAGACGTTGACCCGCACGTCGAGCAGCGGCCGGTCCGCGGGGCGGCCCTCGCGGGGCACCATCTCCTCGACCACGACCGCGAGGGAGTGCGGCAGCTCGTCCCGCACCCCCTCGAGGGCGGCCTCCCGGACGAGCTCGGCGACCATCGTCATCTCGGGCTCGTCGGTCAGCTCGCCGTCGGGGTACAGGGCCGGGGACTCCGGCATCCTGCCGATGAGCAGCCCGGCGAGGGCGTCGACCTGGAAGCCGTCCACGGCGGAGACGGGGATGACGTCGGCCCAGCCCGGGTCGTCGGCGTCGGGCCGGGGCGCGTGCGCGGCCGCGGAGCGGTGGCGGGGCTTGCGGGCGGCCCGTTCGGCGCGCTCGGCGCGGACCCGGTGCTCGGCCTCCATGACGGAGCGGCCCAGCTCGGTGACCGCCAGCAGCTGCTCGGCGAGCTCGGCGCGGGAGACGGTGTCCGTCTTCGTGACGATCGCCACGACCGGCTTGTTGCCGGAGGCCGCGAGCTGCTGGGCGATGAACCGGTCCCCGGGGCCGATCTTCTCGTCGGCGGGCACGCAGAAGCCGATGACGTCGACCTCCGCGAGGGTGTCCGCCACGAGGTCGTTGAGCCGCTCGCCGAGCAGCGTCCGCGGCCGGTGCAGGCCCGGCGTGTCCACGAGCACGAGCTGGCCCTCCGGCCGGTGCACGATGCCGCGGATGGTGTGCCGCGTGGTCTGCGGCCGGCTCGAGGTGATCGCGACCTTCTGTCCGACCAGGGCGTTGGTGAGCGTGGACTTCCCGGCGTTGGGGCGGCCGACCAGCACGGCGAAGCCGGCGCGGAACGGGACCGGCTCCCCGGTGGTGGAATCGCCGACCCCGGGGGGCACGGCGGGTGTGGGCTCAGACATGGTGGTGGGTCTCCTCCTCGGACTCCTGGGCGGCGGGCTCCACGGCTGTGGAGCCCGGGGGGACCCAGTCGGGGTCCCGGCGGACCTCGAGCTGGCCCACCCGGTTGCGCCGGCCCTCCAGGGTGATGGCCTCGAGGACGATGCCCTCGACGGTGGCGCGGGAGCCCACGATGGGCACCCGGCCGGTGGACTTGGCGAGCAGGCCGCCGGCCGTGTCCACCTCGTCGTCCTCGAGGTCGAGGCCGAACAGGTCGCCCAGGTCCTCGACGCTGAGCCGGGCGGAGATCCGGTAGCGGCCGTCGCCGAGCTCGGCCACCTCGGGCTTCTCCCGGTCGTACTCGTCGACGATCTCGCCGAGCAGCTCCTCGATGAGGTCCTCGAGGGTCACCAGCCCGGCGGTGCCGCCGTACTCGTCGACGACGATCGCCACGTGGATCGACTCGAGCTGCATCTCGCGCAGCAGCTCGTTGACCTTCTTCGACTCGGGCACGTAGCGGACCTCGCGGGCGAGCTCGGAGAGCCCGGTGAGCCGCAGCCCGGTGCCCAGCCGGTGCACCCGCTCGGCGAGGTCCTTCTGGTACAGGATGCCGAGGACGTCGTCGGCGCTCTCGCCGATCACCGGAATGCGGGAGTAGCCGGAGCGGAAGAAGAGGTTCAGGGCGTTGTCCACGGTGTCGTCGTCGTCGACGGAGACCATGTCGGTGCGGGGCACCATGACGGCCCGGACGTTGGTGTCGTCGAGGTCGAAGACCGAGTGCAGCAGCTCCGCCTCGTTGTCCTCGATGAGGGCCTGGCCCGTGGACCGGTCCACGAACTCGAGCAGCTCCTCCTCGGTGAGGTAGCCGGGGGCGATGTTCCCGGCGTCCCGGGTGCCCGAGGAGCCCAGCCGCACGAGCATCCCGGGGACCGGCCCGAGCACGATGCGCAGCAGGCGCACCAGGCCGGCGGTGGCCCGGACGGTGCCGGCGGCGTGGCTTCGCCCGACCTGGCGCGGGGAGACCCCGGTGAGGACGAAGCCCACGGCGGCCATCACCACGGTGGCCAGGAGGCCGGCGAGCCAGACGTCGTCGAGGCCGTCGAACATCGCGAGGGCCACCGCTACGGCGGAGGCCGTCTCGAACCACACGCTCCAGAAGCGCAGGGCCTGCAGGTGCGCGGTGGGCGTGGCCAGGATCCTGGCGGCGGAGGAGTCGGGGGCGTCCCGGGCGATGGCCTCGGCGTCCGCGCGGGGCAGGTAGGTGAGGCCCGTCTCGGCGGCCGTGAGGACGAACGCCGTGCCCAGGAACACGATCGCCGCGACGACCAGGACGGCAGTGGTCATCATGGGGCGCTACTCCATGGTCTCGACCGGCGCGGGCCGGCCGAGGAAGTCGGTGAGCAGGTCCCGCTGGAGGGCGAACATGATCTGCCGCTCCTCGGGCTCGGCGTGGTCGTGCCCCAGCAGGTGCAGGATCCCGTGGGTGGTGAGCAGGCACAGCTCGTCCGCGACGGAGTGACCGCCGGCCTCGGCCTGCCGGCGGGCGACCGGGGGGCACAGCACGATGTCGCCCAGGGTGCCCTCCGCGGGCTCCTCCGGGGTCCCCGGGCGCATCTCGTCCATGGGGAAGGAGAGCACGTCCGTGGGGCCGGGCAGGTCCATCCACTCGACGTGCAGGCGGGCCATCTCGTCCTCGTCGACCACCGCGATGGACAGCTCCGCGTCGGGGTGGACGTGCAGGCGCTCCAGGACGTGGTCCGCGAGCCGGCCCAGCAGCTCGACGTCGACCGCCTCCCAGGCCGCGCACTCCCCGGCGGGGACGTCCTGCGGGTCGACCTGCAGGTCGAACTCGACGGCCATCAGGCCTCCGCCCCGTCCGCGTCCGGGGCCGCCGGCGCGGCGTCGCGGGCGGCGCGGGCGTCGTCCTTGCGCCGGCGCCGTTCGTTGCGGTGCCGGTTGGTCGTGTCGAACGCGTCGTAGGCGCTGACGATCCGGCCCACCAGCTCGTGGCGCACCACGTCCTCCGCGGTCATCTCCGTGAACGCGACGTCCGGGACGCCGCTGAGCACGTGCTGGACCTGGCGCAGCCCCGAGGACGCGCTGCCCGGCAGGTCCACCTGGGTGACGTCCCCGGTGACGACCATCTTGGAGCCGAAGCCGAGCCGGGTGAGGAACATCTTCATCTGCTCGGGCGTGGTGTTCTGCGCCTCGTCGAGGATGATGAACGCGTCGTTGAGGGTGCGGCCGCGCATGTAGGCGAGGGGGGCGACCTCGATGGTGCCCGCCTCCAGGAGGCGGGGGATCGAGTCCGGGTCCATCATGTCGTGCAGCGCGTCGTAGAGCGGGCGCAGGTACGGGTCGATCTTCTCGCTGAGCGTCCCGGGCAGGAAGCCCAGCCGCTCCCCCGCCTCCACGGCGGGGCGCGTGAGGATGATCCGGGAGACCTCCTTGGCCTGCAGCGCCTGGACGGCCTTGGCCATGGCCAGGTAGGTCTTGCCGGTGCCGGCGGGACCGATGCCGAAGACCACGGTGTGCTCGTCGATGGCGTCCACGTAGGTCTTCTGGTGCAGCGTCTTGGGGCGGATCTTGCGGCCGCGGCCGGAGAGGATGTTCTGGGTCAGGGCGCCGCTGGGGCGGGCGGTGAGGTCCCTGCCGATCAGCTCGAGCAGCTGGGTGATGACCTGGGGCGTGACCGCGGTCTCGCGGCCGGCCAGGACCTTCAGCTCGTCGAAGAGGGTGGCGACGATCTGCACGGGCCCGCTGGGGCCCTCGATGCCGAGCTCGAGACCGCGCGGGCTGGTCGTGAGGCCGGGGAACGCCGTCTCCACCTGGCGCAGGGTGTCGTCCCCGGAGCCGAGGCACCGGACCATCGTCTCGCGGTCGGGGAAGGTGATGACGGTGCGGGCCGTCAGGGGGTGCGTGGTGCCGGGCAGCGTCTCAGTCATGGGTCCGGCCGCGCGGGCCGTGCTCTCGCTCTCTCGTGGGTCGCCGTGGTAGGGACGGCGGACGGGACTCGTCCTCACCCCAGGGTACCGCGCGGCTCCGGCACCGGAGGTCGCCCGCCGCACATTGCGATTTGGTATCGGTCACGCCCGCCGGGGCTCCTCGGCTGGGGGCGTCCACAGGCCCTGTGCTGGAATGGTCCGGTCCTCCGGCAGGGGGACGGGTGCGGCCTCCCCCGGTGCCGGCACCGCCCCCACCCGATCCCGGAAAGCCGAGGTGCGCGTCCCCCCATGGCCACTGCCCGTTCCCGGCCCCGGTCCGCCCGCGGCCGGCTCCCCGTGCTCGCCCTGTCCGCCGTGGGCGCCCTGGTCCTCGGCGCGTGCGGCACCGGTCCGGAGCCCGCCCTCGAGGGCACGGTCAGCGCGTCGGGCGCCGCGCCGGCCGCGTCCACCACGGCGAGCACCGCGGACGGCCGGGTGGCCACCACGAAGCTGCCCGTCTACTGGGTGGGCCGCGCGGACGGCGAGGAGCGGCTGTTCCGCGAGTTCCGGGACGCCTCCGAGGCGGCCGCGGCCGTGGACCCCATCGCGGCGGCGGCGGCGCTGATGACCGGGGCGACCCCGGAGGACCCGGACTACCGGACGCTGTGGTCCCCGGTGGACCGGGTGGGCGCCTCGACGTCCCCGGGCGGGACCATCACCGTGGACCTGCCGTCCGAGGCCTTCCGCCCGGACCTGGACGACCGCGAGGTCCGGCTGGCCCTCCAGCAGCTCGCGCACACCGTGACCGCCACGGCGGCCACGGCGGGCCTGCTGCCGGAGGGCTCCGCGGCCGAGGTCGTGGTGCTCGTGGACGGCCGGCCCGACGAGGAGGTCTTCGGCTCCGTACGCCTCGACGGCCCTCTCCGCCCCGACGAGGCGCTGGAGGCCCCGCTGTGGCTCGACGAGCCCCGGCAGGACGAACGGTCCGAGGGGACCCTCACCCTCTCGGGACGGGCGCTGGACGAGGTGCGGGACTGCCGGTGGACCGTGGCCGGACCCGGTGGGGAGCGCGTCTCGAGCGGCGCGGCGGACGAGGTCCCGCGGGGCGACGGGACCGCCGGGTTCCGGGCCGAGCTCGAGCTGGCGCCGGGCCCCTACGTGGTGACGGTCGTCGGCCGGGACGCCGAGGGCGGGACCGTGCGCGACGACAAGGACGTGGAGGTCGTCCCCGGCTGAACCGGCCGCCCGGGACTCATCAGGTCCCGGACGCCCAGCGGCCGAGCGCGGCGCTGAGCACCGCCAGCGCGGCCGGTCCCGCCGTGGAGCTGCGCAGCACCTCCGGGCCGAGCCGGACCGCGAGGGCCCCCACCCCGGCCAGGACCTCGCGCTCCGCCGGCGCGACGCCCCCCTCGGGCCCCACCACCAGGACGATCCGCTCGGCCCCCGCCCACGGGGCGCCGGCGGCGCCGGCCAGGTCGGCGAGGGAGTCGTGCGCCTCCTCGTGCAGGACGAGGCCGCGGGTCCCCGGCTCCCCGAGCAGGCGGGCGAGCTCGCGGGTGGTGGACAGGGGCAGCACCTCGGGCCAGGCGGCCCGCCGCGACTGCTTGGCGGCCGCCGCGACGGTGTGCACCCACTTCTCGTGGCTCTTGGCGGCGCGCTCCTTCTTCCACCGCACGATCGAGCGGTCGGCCTGCCAGGGCACCACGGCGTCGACGCCCAGCTCGGTGGCCGTCTCCACGGCCAGCAGGTCCCGGTCGCCCTTCGCGAGGGCCTGGGCGAGGACCAGCCGGGGCGTGCGGGCGGGCTCGGTGGTCACCGAGACCACGCCGACCTCCATGCTGTCCCGGTCCCCCGCGCGCAGCTCCCCGGTGGCCCGGGTCCCCGCGCCGTCGACGAGCTCGAGCCGCTCACCGGGCGCGAGCCGGCGCACGGTGACGGCGTGCCGGGCCTCCGGGCCGGTGACGGTGAGCGCCGCCCCGGGGCCGAGACCGGCGAGCCGGCCCGGCTCGACCTTGAAGACCGGCAGGCTCACAGGTCGGAGAACCGGTCCTTGAGCCGGGAGAAGAAGCCGCCGGAGCCGGCCGGGGAGTTCAGGGTGGTGCCGGTGGACTGGTCCTCGCCGCGCAGCCGGGACAGCTGCTCGAGCAGCTCGCGCTGCTCGTCGTCGAGCGCCGTGGGGGTCTCGACCTCGAGGTGGACGAACAGCTCGCCCCGGCCGCCGCCGCGCAGCCGGGTGGCCCCGAGCTCGTGCAGGGTGACGGTGTGGCCGGTCTGCGTGCCGGGGGCGACGGGCACCTCGCGCTCGCCGTCGAAGGTCTCGAGGGTCACGGTGGTGCCGAGGGCCGCGGAGGTCATGGGCACCCGGACGCGGGCGTGCAGGTCGTCGCCCTGGCGCTCGAACGTGGGGTCGGGATCGACCTTGAGCTCGACGTAGAGGTCGCCGTTCGGCCCGCCGGCTGTGCCGGCCTCGCCCTGCCCCGAGAGGCGGATCCGGTTGCCGGTCGAGACGCCGGCGGGGATCTTGACGGTCAGCGGGCGGCGGTCGCGCACGCGGCCCTCGCCGTAGCACTCGTGGCACGGGTGCTTGATGACGGTGCCGAAGCCCTGGCAGGTGGCGCACGGCGCCGCCGTGACCACGGTGCCGAGGATCGACTGGACCTGGCGCTGCACCTGGCCGGATCCGTGGCAGACGTCGCAGGTCTCGGGCTGGGTGCCCGCCTGGCAGCAGGTGCCGTCGCAGGTGGGGCAGACCACGGCGGTGTCCACGGTGATCTTCTTCTCCGTGCCGAAGACCGCGTCCCGGAGGGTGACCCGGACGTTGATCAGGGCGTCCTGGCCCTGGCGGGTGCGGGAGGCGGGTCCGCGCCGGCCGGAGCCGGCGCCGCCGGCGCCCTGGAAGAAGGTGTCGAAGATGTCGGCGAAGCCGAACCCCGTGCCGGGGAAGCCCCCGCCGAAGCCGGTGTCGGTGCCGTTCTCGTTGCCGGTCGCGTCGTAGACGCGCCGCTTCTCGGGGTCGGAGAGGACGTCGTTGGCGTGGGAGAGGCGCTTGAAGTCCTCGGCGGCCTCCGGGCCGGGGTTGACGTCGGGGTGCAGCCGGCGGGCCTTCTTGCGGTAGGCCTTCTTGATCTCTTCCTGGCTGGCGTCCCGGGACACGCCCAGGGTCTCGTAGTGATCGCTCACCGTGGTCCGTTCTGTCGAGAGGTCTGTGGTGGGTTTCGCTGGTGGGCCCCGGGGGACGGGGCCCGTGGGGGCTCAGCCCCCGAGGATACGGGAGAGGTAGCGGGCGACGGCGCGCACGGCGGCCATCGTGGACGGGTAGTCCATGCGCATGGGGCCCACGACCCCCACCTTGGACTGCGGCCCGTAGCCGGTGGCGACGACGGCGGCCTCGGACAGGGGGCCCTCGGCGTTCTCCGTGCCGATCCGCACGGCCACCCCGCGGGCGTCCTGCTCCATCTCGGAGAGCAGCCGGAGCATCACCACCTGCTCCTCGAGGGCCTCGAGGACCGGGCCGATGCTCAGGTGGAAGTCCCCGGTGGAGCGGGCGAGGTTGGCGGTGCCGGCCATGACCATGCGGTGCTCGGCCCCGCCCGCCGCGAGGGCGCCGACGGCCTCCGCCACGGCGGCGGCGGCCGGCTGCAGCGGCGGGGCGGTGGCCGCGGTCATCACGGCGAGGGCGTCCGGCACCGCGGTCAGGGAGCGCCCGACCACGGCGGCCAGCACCCGGGCGCGCAGCTCGAGCAGCTGGGACTCCTCGAGCGGGGCCCGCAGCACGGCGACGCGCTGCGCCACCCGGCCGTTGGTGGGGATGAGCACCACGAGCACCCGGCCGGCGCCGAGGTCCACGACCTCGACGTGGCGCACGGTGACCCCGGAGGCGTGCGGGTACTGCACGACCGCGACCTGCTGGGTGAGCTGCGCGAGCAGCCGCACGGTGCGCTCCATGACGTCGTCGATGTCCGCGGCGTCGTCCAGCAGCCGCTGGATGGCCCGCCGTTCCGGGCCCGAGAGCGGCTTGACGGCCGCGATCTGGTCGACGAACGTGCGGTAGCCCTTGTCCGTGGGGATCCGGCCCGAGCTCGTGTGGGGGGCCGTGATCAGGCCCTCCTCCTCGAGCGCGGCCATGTCGTTGCGCACGGTGGCCGAGGAGACGCCGAGCCGGTGCCGGTCCACGAGGGCCTTGGAGCCGACCGGCTCGCGGAAGTGCACGTAGTCCTCCACGATGGCCTGCAGGATCTGCAGTCGTCTCGGATGGTTCACGTCGCTCCTCCCCGGTTCGTCCACGCCCCCGAAGATGCCCTGGCACTCGGGTGGCCACAGTGCCAACGGCGTCCAGTGTAGCCCCCGTGTCCGACGGCCGGTCGCCCCCGCGGTTTGGTACGCTTCCGGCTGATCCGCGCCGGACGCGCGGCACCGCGACCCGGGAGGACGACCATGAGCCACCACGGCTGGGGGCCGCGCAGCCTCGACGACGACGCCCTCGCCCGCCGCCGGCCGGTCTCCGCGGAGGTCCCGGTCGCCCCGGGGATGCTCCTGGAGGACGTCACGACCGGCTGGGTCGGCGCGGTCGTGTCCCTGGAGACCATCGGCGGGATGCGCGTGCTGGGGCTCGAGGACCGGAGGGGGCGGGTCAAGGCGTTCCCCCTGGGACCGGGGTTCCTGCTCGAGGGCGAGCCCGTGGTCGTCGTCGAGCCCCGCCGAGCCCCCGCGGCGCGCAAGCCCTCCCGCACGCGCTCGGGCTCCGTGGCCGTCGAGGGGCTGCGCGCGAGCACCGCGAAGGCCTCCCGGGTGTGGGTCGAGGGCTACCACGACGCCGAGCTGGTGGCCAAGGTGTGGGGCCACGACCTGGCGGTCGAGGGCATCGTCGTGGAGCCGCTGCACGGCATCGACGACCTGCCCGCCGCCGTGCGGGAGTTCGGGCCGGGCCCCGGGCGGCGGCTCGGCATCCTCGTCGACCACCTCGTGGCCGGCTCCAAGGAGTCGAGGATCGCCGCGGAGACCATGCGCCTGCCCGGCGCCGCGGGCAACGTCCTGGTGCTGGGCCACCCGTACGTCGACATCTGGCAGGCGGTCAGGCCGCGCACCCTCGGCATCGACGCCTGGCCCGTGGTCCCGCGGGGCACGGACTGGAAGACCGGCACCGCCGCCGCCCTCGGGTGGCCGCACCGCACCCCCGGCGACCTCGGCCGGGCCTGGCAGCACATCCTGTCCCGCGTGGACAGCTACGCCGACCTCGAGCCGTCCCTGCTGGGCCGGGTCGAGGAGCTCATCGACTTCCTCACCGCCCCCGGGGCCTGACCCGGCGCCCCGCGTGCACGGGCAACGCCCAGCAGATCGTCACAAAGGCACACGTGCGCGGGGCGGATCCTCCGCCCTCCGGGCCGCTCGGTAGGATGGTCGTGTCCCACCCACCGTCCGCGGCCCCGCCGCGGTCCCACCGCCGAAGGACATCCGTGCCCGTGCAGACCGACCCCCGACCGAGCCGCGACAACGCCGGGGCCCCGTTCGAGGGCCTCTCCCCCGTGGCCCAGCCGCTGACCGTCACCGAGGACCACCAGTGGGCGACCCTGGCGCACTTCGGCGGCGTCATCGGCTTCCTCCCCTCGTTCCTCGTCCACCGCGTCTTCCGCGGGCGCGGCCCGTTCACGGAGCAGGAGTCGATGGAGGCCATGAACTTCACGCTGCTGCCGACCCTGGTGGTGGTCACCGGGATCCTGCTCGCCCCGGTGCCGTTCATCGGCTGGTTCTTCGCGCTCGCCGCCGCCGCCGCGTGGCTGCTGCTCGCCGTCGGCTCCCTGATCGGCGGGGTCCGGGTCAACCGCGGCGAACCGCACCTCTACCGCTTCAACACCCGGCTCTACGACCGGCTCGTCGAGCGCTTCCGCGAGCGGTCCCGGGGGCGCGCCGCGCGCGGCTGATCCCGGTCCGCGCCGGGGACGTCCCTGACGGACGCATCCGTTCCCGACGGGTGCGTCCGTTCCGCGTGCGGGCGCCCCGGCCGGGGTGCCCCCGTCAGGCGAGCAGCCGCCGCACCACGGCGTCGCCGAGAAGCCGGCCCCGCAGGGTCAGCACCAGCGAGCCGCGCAGCGCCGCCGCGGGCTCCACCAGCCCGTCCGCGATCAGCCCGGCCACCGCGGTCCGCCCGCCGCCGGCCAGGGCGGTCGTGGGCAGGCCGTCGCGGATCCTGGCCTCCAGCATCACCCGCTCGAGGTGGCGGGTGTCGGCGTCGAGGATCTCGCGCCCGGCCGCCGGCGACTGCCCGGCGCGCACCCGGTTCGTGTAGGGCACGGGGTGCTTGAGGTTCCACCAGCGCGTCCCGCCCACGTGCGAGTGCGCCCCGGGCCCGATCCCCCACCAGTCCTGGTTGCGCCAGTAGGCGAGGTTGTGCCGGCTGCGGTGGGCGCCGGCGTCCGCGCCCTCGGCGGGCCGGGCCCAGTTGCTCACCTCGTACCACTCGAAGCCGGCCTCGGCGAGGATCCGGTCCGCGAGTTCGTACTTGTCGGCCTGGTCGTCCTCGTCGATCGGCGGGACCTCCCCGCGCCGCATCCGCGCCGCGAGCTTCGTGCCGTGCTCGATGATCAGCGAGTACGCGGAGACGTGGTCGGGCTCGTAGCCCACCGCCGTGCGCACCGAGTGCTCCCAGTCGGCCAGGGACTCCCCCGGGGTGCCGTAGATGAGGTCCACGCTGACGCCCAGGCCGGCCTCGCGCGCCCACCGCACGGCCCGCGGCACGTTGTCCGGGTCGTGCGTGCGGTCCAGGACGGCGAGCACGTGCGGGACGGCCGACTGCATCCCGAAGGACACCCGGGTCACCCCCGCCGCCGCGAGCACCGCGAGGGACTCCGGCGTCACGGAGTCCGGGTTGGCCTCGGTGGTCACCTCCGCGCCCGCCGCGAGCCCGAAGCTCTCCGCGGCCTGCGCCAGGACCGCGGCGAGGTCCTCGGCGGGCAGCAGCGTGGGGGTGCCGCCGCCGAAGAACACGCTGTGCAGCGGGCGGGGGGCCACCCCGGAGTCCTCCAGCACCCGGCGCGCCCAGCGGACCTCCGCCGCGGCGTCCCCGGCGTAGGCGTCCTGGGACACCCCCGCCCCGAGCTCCACGGCCGTGTAGGTGTTGAAGTCGCAGTAGCCGCACCGGACCGCGCAGAACGGCACGTGCACGTAGAGGCTGAGCGTGCGGTCGGCGGAGCCCACCGCGGCGGAGGGCGGCAGCAGTCCGTCGAGCGGGCCCGGCAGGCCCTCCGGCTGGGCGGGGGCCACTACTTCTTCTTGTCCTTCGCCCCGGACTCGTCGGAGGACAGCGCCGCGACGAACGCCTCCTGGGGGACCTCCACCCGGCCGACCATCTTCATCCGCTTCTTGCCCTCCTTCTGCTTCTCGAGCAGCTTGCGCTTGCGCGAGATGTCGCCGCCGTAGCACTTGGAGAGCACGTCCTTGCGGATCGCCCGGATGTTCTCGCGGGCGATCACCCGGGAGCCGATGGCCGCCTGGATGGGCACCTCGAACTGCTGCCGCGGGATGAGCTCGCGCAGCTTGCCGGTCATCATCACCCCGTAGGCGTACGCCTTGTCCCGGTGGGTGATCGCGCTGAAGGCGTCCACCGGCTCGCCCTGCAGGAGGATGTCGACCTTCACGAGGTCCGCGGCCTCCTCGCCCTCGGCCTTCCAGTCCAGGGACGCGTAGCCCTTGGTGCGGGACTTGAGCTGGTCGAAGAAGTCGAAGACGATCTCGGCCAGGGGCAGCCGGTAGCGCAGCTCCACCCGGTCCTCGGAGAGGTAGTCCATGCCCTTGAGCTGACCGCGCTTGGACTGGCACAGCTCCATGATCGCGCCGATGAACTCGGACGGGGCCAGCACCGTCGCGGCCACCATGGGCTCGCGGATCTCGGCGATCTTGCCCTCGGGGAACTCGGAGGGGTTCGTGACCGCGCGCTCGGTGCGGTCCTCGAGGGTGACGTTGTAGCTCACGGAGGGCGCCGTGGAGATCAGGTCCAGGTTGAACTCGCGCTCGAGGCGCTCCCGGACGATCTCGAGGTGGAGCAGGCCCAGGAACCCGCACCGGAAGCCGAAGCCCAGGGCCGCGGAGTTCTCGGGCTCGTAGACCAGGGCGGCGTCGTTGAGCTGGAGCTTGTCCAGGGCGTCGCGCAGGACCGGGTAGTCGGAGCCGTCGATGGGGAACAGCCCCGAGAAGACCATCGGCTTGGGGTCCTCGTAGCCGCCCAGGTTCTCGGCCGCCGGCCGCTGGTGGTTGGTCACGGTGTCCCCCACCCGGGACTGGCGCACGTCCTTGACCCCGGTGATGAGGTAGCCCACCTCGCCCACGCCGAGCCCCTCCGTGGGCTTCGGCTCGGGCGAGATGACCCCGATCTCCAGCAGCTCGTGCTGCGCGCCGGTGGACATCATCCGGATCCGCTCCCGCGGGGTCAGCTTGCCGTCGACCACGCGGATGTAGGTGACCACGCCGCGGTAGGTGTCGTAGACGGAGTCGAAGATCATGGCCCGCGAGGGCGCGTCCGCGTCCCCCTGCGGGGCGGGGACCAGCTCCACGATCCGGTCGAGCAGCGCCTCGACGCCCACACCGGTCTTCCCGGAGACCCGCAGCACGTCCTCGGGGTCCACGCCGATGAGGTTGCCGAGCTCCTGGGCGTACTTCTCCGGCTGGGCCGCGGGCAGGTCGATCTTGTTCAGCACCGGGATGATCGTGAGGTCGTTCTCCATGGCCAGGTACAGGTTCGCCAGGGTCTGCGCCTCGATGCCCTGCGCGGCGTCCACCAGCAGCAGCGCGCCCTCGCAGGCGGCCAGGGAACGGGAGACCTCGTAGGTGAAGTCCACGTGGCCCGGGGTGTCGATCATGTTCAGCGCGTAGTCCGTGCCCCCCACGTTCCAGGGCATCCGCACCGCCTGGGACTTGATGGTGATCCCGCGCTCGCGCTCGATGTCCATCCGGTCCAGGTACTGGGCCTTCATCTCCCGCGTGGTGACCACGCCGGTGGCCTGCAGCATCCGGTCCGCGAGCGTGGACTTCCCGTGGTCGATGTGGGCGATGATGCAGAAGTTTCGGAGGATCGACGGGTCGGTCGAGGCGGGAACCGGGGCATTGACGGCCAGCGGTGACACGGGCGGTCCTTTCTCCGGGAGAACGTCGCTTCCGGCAGGTCCTGGGGCTACCGGCGGGTGGACCGCGCCGGGGATTCAACTGTCCAGTTTCCCACGTTCGGTCATGGAGAGCCATTTCGGCCCGCGGGGGCCCCGGCCGCGCCGGAGGGCCCCTGGCTAGAGTGGTCGCATGAAGCTCAACCTCGGCACCCTGACCCGGCTCGCCGCCCGCGCCGTAGACGCCTACCAGCGCTCCGGGCGGCGCCGCCCGGAGCCCTCCCGGCCGGGCCGGCGCACCGCCTCGCCGTCCGCGCGGCCCCGGCCCACCGTGCCGTCCCGGGCCGGCGACGGCCGCCCCGCGGGGCTCTCGCGCCCCTACCGCGGGGACTGGACGGGTCCGGTGCGGCCCGTCTACCGGCCGTTGTCCGACGGCGAGGCCGATCCCGGCGAGATCGTGTGGACCTGGGTGCCCTTCGAGGAGGACCACCGCCGCGGCAAGGACCGGCCCGTGCTGGTCGTGGACCGGGCCGGGGACCACCTGCTGTGCCTGATGCTCACCTCCCGGGACCGCAGCAATGGGCTGGAGCAGGACCCGGACTACGTGGACGTCGGGACGGGGCCGTGGGACCCGCGGGGCCGGCCGTCCGAGGTCAAGCTCGACCGCGTGGTCCAGGTGCTGCCCGCCGACGTCCGGCGCGAGGGCGCGGTCCTGCCCGAGCCCCTCTTCGACCGGGTGGCCGGGCGGCTCCACCGCCTGCGCGGCTGAGCCGGCGGCTCAGGACCGCCCGTGTCGGCGCCGCCCGGCGGCGGGGCGCGGTCTGCTAGACTTTTCTGCTGTGTGTCCGCGCTGGTCGTCGGGCACTGCAGGACGGTCGCCACACGGGCGTCCCCACTCCCACTCAGTCACATGGCTGTCCTGTTTGCCCTCACTGACCGAATTCCGCACCCATCGCCAAGGAGTTATACGTGGCCAACATCAAGTCCCAGAAGAAGCGCAACCTCACCAACGAGAAGTCGCGCCTGCGCAACAACGCGTACAAGTCCGAGCTGAAGACGCTGGTCCGCCGCGTCGACGAGGCCGTCGGCGCCTCCGACAAGGAGACCGCCCAGGACGCCCTGCGCGTCGTCTCCCGCAAGCTCGACAAGGCCGTCAGCAAGGGCGTCCTGCACAAGAACAACGCGGCCAACAAGAAGTCCGGCCTGGCCAAGCTGGTCGCCAAGATCTGATCCCGGTTCCCCGCGAACCGCGCCCGCCGCTCCGGCGGGCCGCACGGAGGCCCCGTCCCGCTCAGGGACGGGGCCTCCGTCGTCCCCCGAGCCCGTCCGGCCCGGGGACCTCCGCTCAGCGGCGGCCGGACAGGGCGATGGTCGTGATCGCCCGCTCCACCGCGTAGGCGGGGTCCCGCCCCTCGCCCTTGACCTGGGCGTCGGCCTCGGCCAGCGCCCGCAGCGCCCGCACGAGGTCCTCCTCGGAGAAGCGCCGGGACTCCTCCTGCGCCCGCTCCACCATCCACGGGGCCGCCCCGATCCGCTGGGCGAGCTGACCCGCGCCGCCGCGGGTCCCGTGCACCTGGGCGATCGTGCGCAGCTTCGCGGCCAGCGCCCCGACCATCGGGACGGGGTCCACCCCGGTGTCGAGGGCCTGGCGCCACAGCTTGAGGGCGCTCTCGGCGCGTCCGGCCAGCGCGGCGTCCGCGACCTTGAACGCGGTGGCCTCCACGCGCCCGCCGTAGTACTTCTCCACGTCGTCGAAGCTGATGCTCTCGGGCCCGTCGGACAGCAGCTGGGCGCACGCGGCGGCCAGCTCGGCCGTGCTGCTGCCCACGGCGGCGGCGAGCGCGCGGGCGGCGTCGGGGTCGATGCGGCGCCGGTGGGTGCGGAACTCGGTGACGATGAAGTCGGTCTTGTCGCGGTCGTTCTTGAGGGGCTTGCACTCCACGACGGCGGCGCCGGCGGCCTTGAGGGCGTCGAGGAGCTTCTTGCCGCGGTTGCCGCCGCTGTGCTCCCAGAGCACGACGACGTCCGGGTCGGGGGCCTGGACGTAGGCGAGGCCGTCGGCGAGGCAGTCGTCGTTCATGGCGGCGAGGTTGCTGACGTGGATGAGCTTCGCGTCGTCGAACAGGGAGGGGCTGGCGAGCGCGGCGAGCTGTCCGGGGGCGTAGGCGGCGGCGTCGACGGTGGAGAGCTCGACGGGGCCGCGCCGGTCCTTGAGGGCGGTGCGGACGCGGTCGCGGGCGCGGGCGGCGAGGTAGTCCTCGGGGCCGGTGAGCAGGATGAGCGGGGTGGGCTCGACGTCGCGCCAGGTGGGTCCGGCGGTGGGTGCGGGGCGCCTCGGTGGGGTCATGGCCGCGTCCTCCTGTGGTGGCGGCCGGACGGGGCCGCCTGCTGGGTGGGGTGGTCTCCAGCTTCCCACGTCCGGGCGACATGTGGTGGCGTGGTCCCGGGTGGTGGGGTCATGATCGTGGCATGCGGAGGGGTCGCGGGGAACGGGTGGCCGGGCGGGTGCTGACGGGGGCCGCCGTCGTGTTCCTGGTGGCGTGGGCGTGGCCCATCCTGGATCCGGGGCTGGAGCCGCGGCTCGTGCTGGCGTGCCGGGTGGTGCTGGGCGGGGTGTGGGCGCTGTTCGTCGGGGACTACGTGGTGCGCCTGGTGCGGGCCGGGGACCGGCGGGAGTTCGTCTCCTGCCATCTGCTGGACCTGCTGGTGCTGGTCTTCCCGGTGCTCCGGCAGCTGGAGCTGGTGCGGCTGGTCGCCCTGGTGCTCGTCGTCAACCGGCGGGCCTCGGCGGACCTGCGGGGGCGGGTGGCCGTGCACCTGGCCGGCGGGGCGCTGCTGCTGGGCGTGGTCGGCTCGCTGGCCGTGCTGGACGCCGAGCGGGGCGCTCCCGGGGCGGGCATCACGAGCTTCGGGGACGCCGCCTGGTGGACGGTCACGACCATGAGCACGGTGGGCTACGGGGACCTGTACCCGGTCACCGTGCTGGGCCGGGGTGTGGCGGTGGTCCTGATGCTGGGCGGTGTGGGGGTGCTGGGTCTGGTCACGGCTCTGCTGGCCTCCTGGCTGGTGGAGGCGGTGGCCGCCCGCGGGGGCCGTGACCCGGCCGCGGAGGTCGCGGCGCTGCGGGCGCAGGTGGCGGAGCTGACCGAGCAGGTGCGCCGGCGGGAGGAGCGCGGGCCGGGTCCCCCGGACCGGGGGGCGGGGGGCGAGGACCCGCCGGGGCCCGGGACGGTGGTCCGGGGGCCGGCGGGCTAAGGCTCGGCGGGGACGGCACGGATTCGGCCCCCCTCGCGCAGGATGTAGGCGCTGCCGTGCTCGTCCGTGCGCACGAGGGGGATCCCCCGGGTGCGCAGGTGGTCGAGGATCCGGGGGTGGGGGTGGCCGTAGTCGTTGTCCCGGCCGGCGGAGACGACGGCCAGCCGGGGTCCGGCCGCGTCGATGACGGCGGTGCCGCCGTTGCGGGCGCCGTGGTGGGAGACCTTGAGCACGTCGACGTCGACGAGCGGCCCGGCGGTGCGCAGGAGGGCGCGTGCGCCCTCCTCCTCGAGGTCCCCGGTGAGCAGCCAGGAGGTGGACCCGCCGTCCTCGCCGGTGAGCTCGGCACGCAGCACGAGGGAGGCGTTGTTCTCGTCGGCGGAGGACGGGTCGCTCCAGCGCCCCGGCGCGGTCGGTGCCGGGGCGAGGACGGTCAGGCGCAGTCCGCCCAGCGTCCGGGTCTCCCCCGGGGCCGGCCGGCGGGCCGGGGTGCCGGGCAGCGCGTCGGTCAGCCCGTCCGGCGGTGCCGCGGCCGCCGTGGCGTACCAGACCTCGCCGATCCGCCCGTGCCGGGCGAGGGCGGGCAGGCCTCCGGTGTGGTCGGCGTGGGCGTGGCTGAGGACCACGAGGTCCAGGTGCTCCACCCCGCTGCGCCGCAGGCACCGTGCCAGGGCCTGCGGGTCGGGACCGGTGTCCACGAGGACGGCACGGCCCGGTGCGGTGCGCAGGAGGACGGCGTCCCCCTGGCCCACGTCGCACAGCACGGCCTCCCAGGCCGGCGGCGGACGTCGGGCGTCCACGGCGGCGCGCAGGGCCAGCGCCGCGAGGACGAGCAGCACGGCCGCGGCGGCCGCGATCCGCCGCCGCCGGCGCCGGCGGGACCGCTCCCGCCAGTGCTCCTCCGGGACGGGGACCGGCGCGTCGCCCTCGTGCACGGTCCCGGACGTCGGCCGGGGGCGCCGGCGGC
>NZ_NSKF01000015.1:0-99122 GCF_002287015.1 Kocuria sp. WN036 | reverse complement strand
CGCGGCGGCTCCGGCGCCGGCCCCGGAGCGGCGCCGCGGCGGGCCGGGCGCGGCCCCGTGGCGGGCCGGACGGTTACCGCCGCCCGCGGGGCCGCCGCTATCGTGGGTCTCGGATCTGCCCCACCCCGCCCAGGGTGGTGCGGCCGCGCTCGGCCGCTGTCAGCCCTTTCCGGCCCTTCCGGGCCCATCCAGCACGAGGAGAAGCACCATGGAGTTGGACGTCACCATCGAGATCCCCCGGGGATCGCGCGTCAAGTACGAGATCGACCACGAGACCGGCCGCCTCCGCCTGGACCGCGTCCTGTTCACGTCGATGCAGTACCCCGCGCACTACGGCTACTTCGAGGACAGCCTGGGCGAGGACGGCGACCCCCTGGACGCCCTCGTGCTCCTGGACTTCGAGATCGTCCCGGGCGTGCTCGTGGAGTCGCGCCCCATCGCCGTGTTCAACATGAACGACGAGGCCGGCGGGGACGCGAAGATCCTGTGCGTGTCCACGGACAAGCGCTACGACCACATCCAGGGTCTCGACGACATCGACGAGTACAAGCTCAAGGAGATCCAGCACTTCTTCGAGCGCTACAAGGACCTCGAGCCCAACAAGTGGGTCAAGGGTGAGGGCTGGGAGGGCCGGGAGACCGCCGAGCGCCTCGTCGAGGAGGCCCGCGAGCGCTTCGAGCAGTCCCACTACGACTCGGCCGCCGAGGCCGAGGAGAAGGCCCCGTCCACCGACTGAGCGGACGGGCACGCGCGGGGGCCGGGGACCGGAGGGTCCCCGGCCCCCGCGCGTCCGGGGCCCCGGGCCCGACCCGGGTCGGCGCGTGACGTGCGCCCTACAGGGATTCCATGAATTTCGTTATATTGGGATCGGCCGGCTCAGCCGGCCCCACGGCCCCAGGATGCATCCCCCCATCGGCATCCGGGCCGCCGACCGGGATCGAGGTCGCCGGAGCGCACCCGCGAGGTGCCCGGTGGCGGCGGGGGTCCCCCCACCCGCGCCGCATCCCATCGATCTCTCCCGGTCCATCCCGGCGGGCCGGTCACCGGCCCCCGGGAGTCGGCCGGCAGGTCCGAGGACCTGCCGGCCGATCCCCGTCCTGCGCTGCCGGTCCCGCCCTCCTTGTGACGTCCGGTCCCTGTGGTTCGATGGACGCGGACCCGGGACGGACCCGGCGCCGTCGGAAGGATGCGCATGTTCCTGCTGGGCCCCGAGGCGGACCTCGTCTTCTCCGCGAGCGACCTGGTGCGCGCGGCCGAGTGCCCCTACGCGAGCCTGTGCGTCCTGGACGAGAAGCTGGGGCGGGCGCCGCGCCGGGCCCCGGAGCGGGACGCGATGCTCGCCCGCACGGCCGAGCTGGGCGACGCCCACGAGCACCGGGTCCTGGCCGCGCACCTGGCGGCGTTCGGCCCGTGGGACGCGGCGACCGGACGGGGGGTGCACGAGGTCGAGCCGGCCCGGCGGATGGACCGGGACGAGCTGACCGCCAAGCACGCCGAGTCCCTGGACGCCCTGCGCGCGGGCGCCGACGTGGTCTTCCAGGCCTCCTTCTTCGACGGTGCCTTCCACGGCCGCGCCGACTTCCTCGTCCGCCGCCCGGACGGCGCGTACGCGGTGCACGACACCAAGCTCGCCCGGCACGCCAAGGTCACCGCCCTGCTCCAGCTCGCCGCCTACGCCGACCAGCTCGAGCGGGCCGGGGTGGACGTGGCCCCCGAGGTCACCCTGGTCCTCGGCGACCAGCGGGAGGCGGTCTTCCCCGTCTCCGAGCACCTGGCGGTCTACCGCGAGCGCCGGGAGCGCTTCGTCGCGGCCGCCGCCGCGCACCGGGCGCGGCCCGGGCCCGTGGACTGGCAGGACGACGACGTCGCCCGCTGCGGCCGGTGCGAGCACTGCGCCCGGGCCGTCGCCGAGCACCGGGACCTGCTGCTGACGGCGGGGCTGTCCGTGCGGGTGCGCCGCACGCTGCGCGACCGGCACGGCGTGCGCACCGTCGACGAGCTCGCGCTGCTGGAGGACCGGCGGCTCCCCGCCGCGCTGCGGCGGCTGCGGGACCAGGCGGCCATGCAGACCGGCCGGGGCGGGGAGGACGGCTCGGTCGAGTACCGGAAGGACGGGGGGACCCGCCGGATCGCCTACCGGGTCACGGCCACGGACCCCGTGCGGCGGCTGCCCGCCCCGGACGCCGGGGACGTGTTCTTCGACTTCGAGGGCGACCCGCTGTGGCAGGACCCGGGGGACCCGACGTCCTGGGGGCTCGAGTACCTGTTCGGCGTCGTGGAGCAGCCCCCGGAGCCCGGCGCCGCCCCCGTCTTCCGGCCGTTCTGGGCGCACTCCCGGGCCCAGGAGCGGGACGCGCTCCGGGCGTTCCTCGACTACGTGGCCGAACGGCGCCGGCGCTTCCCCGGCATGCACGTCTACCACTACGCCAACTACGAGAAGGCGGCCCTGCGCCGGCTCTCGCTCGTGCACGCCGTGGGCGAGGACGCCGTGGACGAGCTGCTGCGCGAGAACGTGCTGGTGGACCTCTACGACACCGTGCGGGCAAGCCTGCGGCTGTCGGAGAGCTCGTACTCCATCAAGAAGCTGGAGCCGCTCTACATGGGCGAGCACCTGCGCACCGGGGACGTCGTGGACGCCGGTGCGTCGGTGGTCGCCTACGCCGACTGGTGCACGGCCCGGGCGGCCGGGCGGGAGGAGGACGCGGCGCGGCTGCTGGCCGGGATCGCCGACTACAACGCCTACGACTGCCTCTCGACCCTGCGGCTGCGGGACTGGCTGCTGGGCCTCGCCGGGATCTCCCCGGACCCGGCGGACCACCCGCCGCGCCCCGCCCAGGAGCGGCTCGAGCTGCCCGAGGAGCTGCCGGACGCCGGGATGACCGGTGCCGAGCAGCGCCTGCACGAGCACCTGGACGACCCGTCCGCGCGGGAGGCCCTGACCGAGGAGCAGCGCACGGCCGTCGCGATGGTCGCCTCCGCCACCGGCTACCACCGGCGCGAGCGCAAGCAGTACTGGTGGTCCCACTTCGACCGCCTCGAGGGCCCCGTGGAGGACTGGGAGGACACCCGCGACGTGTTCGTGGTCCGGCGCGCGGAGGTCCTGGAGGACTGGGCGAAGGACCCGGGCAAGCGCAGCAGCGCCGCACCCACCCGGCTCCTGCGCCTCGCGGGCCGGTTCGGCGAGGGCTCCACGCCCAAACCCGGCACCGCCGGGCTGTTCCTGATGTACGGGGCCCCCGTGCCCGCGCACCTGGCCGAGGACGCCGCCCCGCGCGGCAGCGGCCGCGCCGGGGACTGGACCGCCGCGCTCGAGCACGTCGAGGAGCACGAGGACGGCACGGCGGTGCTCACCGTGCGCGAACGGCTGAAGAAGCCGCGGGACGCCCCGGCTCCCGAGCCCTGGGCGGAGCTGCCGATCGCACTGGGCCCGGCCCAGCCGATCGCCACCCGCTCCCTCGAGGAGTCCCTGCAGACCCTCGCCGCCCGCACGGCCGACGCCCTGCCGGAGCTCCCGCGGCAGCCCGGCCTCGAGCTGCTGCAGCGCCGGGCGCCGCGGCCCGCGGACGGCAGCCCCCTGCCCCGCCCGCACGACGGCCCCGACGGCACGATCGACGCCGTGGTGCGTGCCCTGCGCTCGCTCGACCGCAGCTTCCTCGCCGTCCAGGGGCCCCCGGGCAGCGGCAAGACGTTCCTCGGCTCCCACGTGATCGGCCGGCTCGTGGAGGCCGGCTGGCGGATCGGCGTGGTGGCGCAGTCCCACGCCGTCGTCGAGAACCTCCTCACCGGGGTGCTCGAGAAGGGCGGGGTCGCCCCCGAGCGCGTCGGCAAGAAGCCGCCCTCGGGCCGGCCCGCGGACCGGGAGACGCCGTGGCGCGACGTCCCGGGGAAGGACTTCGCCGCGTTCCTGGCGGACGGCGGCGCCGTGGTGGGCGGCACCGCGTGGGACTTCTCCAACGCCAAGCACCTCGAGGACGAGGCCCTGGACCTGCTCGTGGTCGACGAGGCCGGGCAGTACTCGCTGGCCAACACCCTGGCCGTGTCCCGGGCCGCGCGGCGCCTGCTGCTGCTGGGCGACCCGCAGCAGCTGCCGCAGGTCTCGCAGGGCACCCACCCCCTGCCCGTGGACGAGTCGGCGCTGGGCTGGCTCTCCCACGGCTCGCCCACCCTGCCCGCCGAGCACGGCTACTTCCTGGACCGCACGTGGCGGATGCACCCGGCCCTGTGCGAACCGGTCTCCGAGCTCTCCTACGCCGGGCGGCTCGGGTCCGCCCCGGCCGCGGGCCGCCGAGAGCTCACCGGCGTGGCCCCGGGCCTGCGCACCTGCTACGTCGAGCACACCGGCAACCGCACGGCCTCCCCCGAGGAGGCCCGGCGCGTCGTGGAGCTGGTGCACGAGTTCGCCGGGACGCCGTGGCGCTCCGGTCCGGGGGCACCCCCCGTGCCGCTGGCGCCCGAGGACGTGCTCGTGGTGGCCGCGTACAACGCCCAGGTCGATTTGATCGGCCGGGAGCTCGCCGCCGCGGGCCTGCGGGACGAGGACGGCGGAGGGGTCCGGGTGGGCACCGTCGACCGGTTCCAGGGCCAGGAGGCCCCCGTCGTGATCGTGTCGATGGCCGCCTCCGCGGCCGACGGCCCCCGCGGGATGGAGTTCCTGCTCTCCCCCAACCGGCTCAACGTGGCGGTCTCCCGGGGGCAGTGGTGCGCCGTGGTGGTGCGCTCCCCCGCCCTGACGGACTACCTGCCCGCCACCCCGGAGGCGCTGCAGGTGCTCGGCCGCTTCACGCGGCTGTGCCGCCGCGGACGGCCCGCGGGGCTGCCGTGAGCACCGAGCGCGTGCCCTACGTCCTGCACTTCGAGTCCAGGACGGTGGTGCTCGGCGAGCCGGCCCACCTGGAGGAGCTGGACGCCCTGCTGCGGCGCGCCGACGTCCGGACCCGCCCCACCTACTGGCACGGCATGCACCAGGACGATCCCGGGGCGGCGCTCAACAGCGTGGGCACCGACCTCACCGCGGAGCAGTTCTGGGACCGCGTGGACGCCGGGGCGTTCGCCGCCGCCCGGTGGCCCGTGGACCTCGACGGCCCGCTCTACCTCCCGGCGCCGCCCGCGTGGCTGCAGCGGGCCCGGGCGTGGGAGTACGACCCCCTGGCGCCGGCCCTGGGCGCGGCGGCACCGGGCGGGTGGCTGCGGGTCCCGGGCTGGGCCGGGACCGAGAACAACGACGCCGGGGCGGCCGTGGGACTGCTCCAGCTGACCGACCCGGACTCCTTCTGGGTGCTCGGCTCCGACGCCGACCTGGCGGAGGTCGCCGCCACGGCCAAGGAGCTGGCCTCGTTCCGGCAGGGCTTCGACCGGCTCACCGCCTACTTCGGCCCCGACGACCGCATCGGCTGCCTGCGCCTGCCCGTGGTGTGCCGGGAGCCCCTCGAGGACGAGCTCATCGTGCAGGGGGTCGACATCGAGCCGCGGTTCTGGGAGTGAGTCCCCGCCGCGCCCCCGCTCCCCCGCGGCCCCCGTGCCCGATACTGGGACCGTGTACGTCGTGACCCTGGACCAGCGCCGCCGCGAGGCGGGCGACCTCGTGCCGGGCCTCCTGCGCCGCCTCGCGGACCTCGAGACCGTGGTGCCGTTCCAGCGCGCCCGGGCGCACGCGGTGCAGGGCATCACCGCCGATCCCGGCGCCGCGGTCGCGGCCGCGCTCGCCGGTCTGCGCGGATCGGCCTGGAGCGTGGGGGTCGGGGTGGGGCCGGTCCGGCTGGAGACGGCGACCGACCCGGAGGGCCGGACGGGCCTGCGCGCCGACGGCCCCGGGACGGCGCACGCGCGCGCCGCCGCCGAGGCCGCCGCGGGCCGGGTGCCGGTGCGCGTGGTCGCCGAGGACGCGCCCGCCGCGGCGCAGGCGCAGGCCGTGCTGCGGCTGCTGGGCCGGATCGTGGCGGAGCGCAGCGACGCGGAGTGGCGCGTGGTCGACCTGCTCGTGCCGGGGGCCCGCGGCCAGCAGAAGGCCGTGGCCGCCGAGCTCGGCATCTCCCCGCAGGCGGTCTCCAAGGCGGTGGCCCGCTCCCTGTGGCAGGAGGAGCAGGACGCCCGGCCCGCGGCGGCCCGGCTGCTGGGCCTGTGCGAGCCGGCCCGGGGCGGCCCGGCGGGCGGGGCTCAGGGCTCGACGATGAACCCCTCGGAGATCATCCACTCGTAGGCGACGTCGGCCGGGTCCCGCCCCTCGACGTCCACCTGCCGGTTGAGCTCCTGCATCACGTCGTCGGTGAGCGCCGCGGCGATCGGCTCCAGGACCTGCTCGAGCGCGGGGAACTCGTCCAGCAGCTCCGTGCTGAAGACGGGGGCGGCGTTGTAGGCGGGGAAGAACTGCCGGTCGTCCTCGAGCACGGTCAGGTCCAGGGCCGGGATGCGGCCGTCCGTGGAGAAGACCTCCCCGAAGTTGCACTCCCCGTCGTCGGTCGCCGAGTAGATCGCGCCGGTGTCGTAGATGCCGATGTTGCCCTCGGGCACCTCGCTGCCGCGGTCCAGGCCGTAGTGGGCCAGCAGGGGGGTCATCCCGTCGCTGCGGGAGTTGAACTCCGACTCCACGCAGAACGTCCGCTCGGCCACCGGCAGGTCCGCGATGTCCGAGACGGTCGCCAGGTCGTTGGCCTCGGCGTACTCGGAGCGCACGGCCATGGCGTAGGTGTTGTTGAGGGCCGCCGGGGCGCCCCACGTCAGCCCGTTGCCGAGGTCCTCCTCGTACACGGCCCGCCACTGCTCCTGCTGGTCCGGGATGCCCTCCGCCCGCCCGAGGTAGGTCAGCCAGGCCGTGCCGGTGTACTCGAAGGTGAGATCGGCGTCCCCGGAGAGCATGAGCTCGCGCACCGGCTGGGACCCGGGCACGTTGGTGATGTCCTCGGTCTCGAAGCCGGCGGCCTGCACCGCGAGCACCCCGATCTTGCCGAGGATCAGCTGCTCGGTGAAGTTCTTGGACGTCACCCGCACCTCGGTCCCCTCCGCGCCCTCGACGGGCCGGATGGAGCCGGGCGCGGCGTCGGGCACGTAGGCCGTGGACGGCTCGAGCCCGCAACCGGTCAGCAGCAGGCCGGCGCAGGAGAGCAGCAGGGCGCCGCCGGCGGCGCGGGAGGTTCTCATCGCAGTCCCTTCGGCCGCGCGACGTGCTCCACGACACGGCCGACCCAGTCGATGGCGAGGGCGAGCAGCGCCACGAGGATCGAGCCGGCGATCAGCACCCGCACGAGGTTGAGGTTGACCCCGGTGGTGATCAGCAGCCCGAGCCCGCCGCCGTTGATGAACGTGGCGAGGGTCGCGGTGCCGACCACCAGGATCAGGGCGGTGCGCACGCCGGCCAGCATGACGGGCACGGCCAGGGGCAGCTCGACCCGGAACAGGACCGCGGCGGCGCTCATCCCCATGCCCCGCCCGGCCTCGACGAGGCTGCGGTCCACGCCGTCGAGGCCCACCATGGTGTTCTTCAGGACGGGCAGGATCGCGTAGACGATCAGGGCGACCACGGCCGCCCGGAAGCCGAAGCCGAACCAGAAGGCGAACAGGACGACGAGGCCCACCGCCGGGGCGGCCTGGCCGATGTTCGCCAGCGCGATGACCGGGCCCGTGAGGAAGCGCAGCGGTCTGCGGGTCAGGAGGATGCCGACCGGGATCGCGATGAGCAGGACCACCACCGTGGCCACGACCGTCAGCTGCAGGTGCTCCAGGGTCAGGGCCCACAGCGATGCGGGGCTCAGGGTCACGGCCTCCGTCTCGGTGAGCTCCGCCGTGGTCAGCCAGAGCACGAGCAGGCCCAGCGCCGCGAGGATCGCCACGGGCTGCAGGAGCAGGCCCTTCCAGGTGCGCTGGTCCGGGTCGGCCGCGGCCGGGCGTGACACGGGGTCGTCGGCGGGCTCCGGCTCCGCGGCGGCGGGGCGCTCGGTCTGCGCGCTCATCGGTCCCCGCCTCCCGGGCTCGCGCTGACCGCGGGCATCTCACCCGTGTTGTGGCCGAGGGGCGCGTCCTCCGCGGCCACGGCCCGGCGGGCCTCGGTGATCGCGGCCATGACGGTCTCGACGTAGATGACGCCCTCGAACCGGTCCCGCGGCCCCACCACGAGCGCCGCCCCCGTGCTGGAGACGAGCATGGTGTCCAGCGCGTCGTTGAGCGTGGAACTCGTGCCGACGAGGGGCAGGCGGTCGTTGCGCTCCCCGGGGACGGTCCCGAAGCGCTCGAGCTGACGGCGGGAGGGCCAGGACAGCGGCCGGCCGCGGTCGTCGACCACGACGACGTCCCGGGTGCCCGCCTCGTCGACCCGCCCGAGCACCGCCCGGACGTCCTCGCCGGGGCGGGTGGTCACGGCGGGGACGAGGTCGACCTCCCGGACCCGGGTGAGGGTGAGCTGCTTGAGCCCCGCGCCCGAGCCGATGAAGTCCTCCACGAACTCGTCCGCCGGTTCCGCCAGGACGCGCTCCGGGGCGTCGTACTGGACGATCCGGGCGCCCTCGTCGAAGACCGCGATCCAGTCGCCGAGCTTGACCGCCTCGTCGAAGTCGTGGGTCACGCACACGATGGTCTTCTGCAGCTCGTGCTGGATGTTGATGAGCTCGTCCTGGAGCCGCTGGCGGGTGATGGGGTCCACGGCCCCGAACGGCTCGTCCATGAGCAGCACGGGCGGGTCCGCGGCCAGGGCGCGGGCCACCCCGACGCGCTGCTGCTGGCCCCCGGAGAGCTCTCTCGGGTACCGGTCGCGGTAGACGGCCGGGTCGAGGGAGACGAGCTCGAGCAGCTCGTCCACGCGGGCGGCGATGCGCTGCTTGTCCCAGCCGAGCATCTTCGGGACCATGCCGATGTTGGTGGCCACGCTCATGTGCGGGAACAGCCCGCCGGCCTGGATCACGTAGCCGATGCCGCGGCGCAGCTCGTCGCCGTTCATCGAGGTCACGTCCTGGCCGTCGATGACGATCCGGCCCTCGGTGGGTTCGATGAGCCGGTTGATCATCTTCAGCGTGGTGGTCTTGCCGCAGCCGGAGGGGCCCACGAGCATGACGATGCTGCCCGCGGGGATCTCGAGCGTCAGGCCGTCGACCGCGGCCTTGGCCTGCCCGGGGTAGCGCTTGGAGACGTTCTCCAGCAGGATCCGGGCCCCGGTGACGGAGGAGTCTGTGCGGGGGGTGGTCATGGAGTCAGACACGGATACCTCGCGATGTGGTGAGCCGGCCGAGCAGCACGAGCAGCCCGTCCAGGATGAGTGCGACGACGATGACGGCCACGACGCCGGTGACGACCGACGCGAAGGAGTTGGCGCCCCCGAGCCGCGACAGGCCCGAGAAGATGAAGCCGCCCAGGCCGGGGCCGAGCACGTAGGCGGCGATGGCGGCCACGCCCATCACCATCTGCGCCGAGACCCGCATGCCGGCCTGGATGACCGGCCACGCCATCGGCAGCTCCACGCGCAGGAAGGTCGCCGCCCTGCTCATGCCGAGCCCGCGCGCCGCCTCAACGGTGGCCTGCGGGACCCCGGCGAGCCCCACGAGCGCGTTGCGCAGGACGGGGAGGACGGCGAAGAAGGTGACGACGACGACGGCGGGGGCCACCCCGAACCCCAGCGGGGCGATCAGCAGGCCGATGAGCGCGAAGGACGGGATGGTCAGCCCCACGGCCGAGACGTTGTTGGCCACGGTCGTGAGCCGGGGCGAGCGGTAGCACAGCGCCGCGAGGGCCACCGCCAGGACCGTGGCCAGGACCAGGCACTGGACCACCAGGGAAAAGTGCTGCCAGCTGGCGAAGAGGATCTGTTCCCACCGGTCGGAGACGTACTCGATCACGGCACACCCTTCGGTCGTCGTCGATGACGTGGTCACCCGGCCTGGCAAGAAGGCTAGCACTCCGTTCTCATGGAGATGGCCCGGATCACACCTGCCCGAGCCCCGCCGGGGCTGTTGTCGGGCGGCGCGCCCGTTGGCAGACTCGGGGCATGACAGAGCCCCGGGACAGGTACGACGTGGTGGTGATCGGCGGTGGTCCGGTCGGCGAGAACGCGGCCGACCGCGTGGTGCGGGGCGGGCTGAGCGCCGCGCTCGTCGAGGCGGAGCTCGTGGGCGGGGAGTGCTCCTACTGGGCGTGCACGCCCTCGAAGGCGCTGCTGCGCCCGGGCGCGGCCCTCGAGGCCGCCCGCGGAGTGGCCGGGGCGGCCGAGGCCGTCACCGGCCCGCCGGACGCGGCGGCGGTGCTGCGCCGCCGGGACGGGTTCGCGGCGCACTGGGACGACACCGGCCAGGCGGAGTGGCTGGCCGGGGCCGGCGTGGACCTGGTCCGGGGCCGGGGCGCGCTGGCCGGGCCCCGGCGGGTCCGGGTCACCGCCGAGGACGGCGGCGTCCGGGTGCTCGAGGCCCGGCACGCCGTGGTGCTGGCCACGGGCTCGCGGCCGGTCGTGCCCCCGGTCCCGGGTCTCGGGGACGTGCCGTTCTGGGGCACGCGCGACGCCACCGCCGCCCAGGAGGTCCCCGGGTCCCTGGCGGTGCTCGGCGGGGGCGTGGCCGGCACGGAGCTCGCGCAGGCCTTCGCCCGCCTGGGCTCCCGGGTCACGGTGGTCGCCCGCAGCCAGCTGCTGAGCGCCTTCCCGTCCACCGCCGCGCGGCTGGTCGCCGAGGCCCTCGACGCCGAGGGCGTCACGGTCGTCGAGGGGCGGGCCACGGAGCGGGTCCGGTCCGCCGGCGGCGGTGTCGAGCTCGACCTCGAGGGCGGCGGGACCGTGTCCGCGGAGCAGCTGCTGGTGAGCACGGGGCGGCGGCCCGCGCTCGCGGACCTGGGCCTCGAGGAGCTCGGCCTGGACCCCTCCGCGCTGCGGGTCGACGGCTCGGGCCTCGTGGCGGGTGCGGAGGGCGGCTGGCTCTACGCCGCCGGGGACGCGGCGGGCGGGCCCCTGCTGACCCACCAGGGGAAGTACCAGGCGCGCGCCGTCGCGGACGCGGTCGTGGCGCGCGCGGCCGGCCGGCTGGGGGCGTCCGCGCCCCCGTGGTCCCCGTACGCGTCCACGGCCGACGGGTGCGCCGTCCCGCAGGTGGTCTTCACCGACCCCGCGGTGGCCTCCGTGGGCCGCTCCGCCGAGCAGGCCCGCACGGACGGCCTCGAGGTGGACGTCGTGGAGCACGCCATCGACGTGGCCGGGGCGCTCCTGCACCGCGACGACTACCGGGGCTGGGCCCAGCTCGTGGTCGACCGCCGGCGCCGGACCCTCGTGGGCGCGACCTTCGCCGGCCCGGACGTGACGGAGCTGCTGCACGCGGCGACCGTCGCCGTGGTCGGCGAGGTGCCGCTGGAGCGGCTCTGGCACGCGGTGCCCGTCTTCCCCACCATCAGCGAGGTCTGGCTGCGGCTGCTCGAGGAGTACGGGCTCTGAGCCGCCGGGCTCAGAGCAGGGAGCGCAGGATCCGGGCGACGCCGTCCTCGTAGACCGTGTGCGTCACCTCGTGGCACGCGGCCGCGACCTCGTCCGGGGACTGGCCCATGGCCACGCCGCGGGCGGCCCAGTCGAGCATCTCGATGTCGTTGCGGCCGTCGCCGACGGCGACCGTGTGGGACGGGTCCACGCCGAGCCGGCGGCGGATCTGCTCCAGGGCGCTGGCCTTGGAGACGCCGTTGGCGGCGATGTCGAGCCAGGCGCTCCAGCCCACGGAGTACGTGACGCCGTGCAGCCCGGCCTCGTCGATCGCCCGGGCGAACTCCTCCGGGGTGTGCTCCGTGCTGTACACCACCATGCGCACGGCCTTCATCCGCGCCAGCTGGTGCAGGTCCACGCCGATCGCCTCGATGCCGAAGGACGCGTCCTGGAAGCGCTCCGTGGAGTAGAAGGACCCGTCCTCGGTCTCGAGGGCGAACTTCGCGGTGGGCAGGCGCTGCTCGAGGGCCTCGAGGGCCTGGCCGGGGTCGAAGGAGACGCACTCGAGCACCCGGTGGTACGCCGGCAGCTCCGGGTCCAGCTCGAGCGTCATGCCGCCGTTGGAGCACACGGCGTAGCCGCGCTCCTGGCCGATGAGCTCCACCACGGGCAGGGTCGCCCCCTTGGAGCGGCCGGTGGAGATCACCACGTGGTGGCCGGCCGCGAGCACGGCCTGGGCCGCTTCGCGCACCGGGCGGGACATGTGGCCGTCGTGGTCGACGAGCGTGCCGTCGACGTCGAGGGCCACCAGGTACTGGACGCCCGCCTCCTTCTTCCACCCGTTCGAGCGGGGAGGCTGGACCTTGAGGGGGATCCGGACGTCGGCGGCGGAGCGCGCGGGCGCGGTGGTGCCGCCGGCCGTGTCGCTGAGGTCCTCCGAGTGCTCGACCTTCAGCGGGACGGTGGAGTTGATGCCGACGAGTTCGTGCTGGTCCTCGGTGCCAGCGGTCTTTTCTTTTGTCATGCGGGACATGGTGCCACATCACACCGACAGGATGGCCGAGATGTCGATGTGAGATGAACGGGAGCCGAACGCCTCCCGGCGGCTCAGCGCCGGACGGGGATGGTCTCCTGGCCGCGCAGGTAGGGCCGCAGCGCCTCGGGGACGCGCACCGACCCGTCGGCCTGCTGGTGGGTCTCGAGGATGGCGGCCAGCCAGCGGGTGGTCGCCAGCGTCCCGTTGAGGGTGGCCACCGTGCGGGTGCCGCCCTTGCGGACCTTGCCGGCGGCGTCCGTGGTCTCGGGCAGCCGCTCCCGGATGTTGAGCCGCCGCGCCTGGTAGGTGGTGCAGTTCGACGTGGAGGTCAGTTCCCGGTACTTGCCCTGGGTGGGGACCCAGGCCTCGCAGTCGAACTTGCGGGCCGCGGAGGTGCCGAGGTCCCCGGCGGCGGTGTCGATCACCCGGTAGGCGAGCTCGCACTTGGCGAGCATCTCCTCCTCCCACGCGAGCAGCCGCGCGTGCTCCGCCTCCGCGTCCTCCGGGGAGCAGTAGACGAACATCTCGAGCTTGTTGAACTGGTGCACGCGGATGATGCCCCGGGTGTCCCTGCCCCCGGAGCCGGCCTCGCGGCGGTAGCAGGAGGACCAGCCGGCGTAGCGCAGCGGGCCGTCGGAGAGGTCGAGGATCTCGTCGGCGTGGTAGCCCGCCAGGGGGACCTCGGAGGTGCCCACGAGGTACAGCTCGTCCTTGCCCACGTGGTAGATCTCGTCGGAGTGGGCGACGTCGAAGCCCGTGCCGCTCATGATCTCGGGGCGCACGAGGTTCGGGGTGGTCATGGGGACGAAGCCGTTGTCCAGCGCCTGGTCCTGGCCCATGAGCAGCAGGGCGGTCTCGAGCCGGGCGACGTCGCGCTTGAGGAAGTAGAACCGGGCGCCGGAGACCTTGGACCCCCGCTCCATGTCGATGCCGTCCACGAGCTCGCCGATCTCCAGGTGGTCCCTGGGCTCGACGCCCTCCGCGGCGAAGTCGCGGGGCTCCCCGACGGTCCGGAGCAGGACGAAGTCGTCCTCCCCGCCCGTGGGGACGCCGTCGAGGACGAGGTTGTCGACGACCGCGACGAGCTCGTCCTGACCGGCACGGGCGGCCTCCGCGGCCGCCTGCGCCTCCTTGACCCGGGCGGCCAGCTCCTTGACCTCGGCGAGCAGCGCCTGCTTCTGCTCGCCCTGGGCCCGGGCCACCTGCTTGCCGAAGGCGTTCTGCTCGGCCCGCAGGGACTCGTACTCGGTGATCAGCCGGCGGCGCTCGACGTCCGCCTCCAGGATCCGGTCGATCAGGGTGTCGTCCGCCCCGCGGGCACGCTGCGAGGCGCGGAAGACGTCGGGGTTCTCACGGAGCTGGTTGATGTCGATCACCCTGACAGGGTACCCAAGTCCTCCGGACGCGACGGGGGTTAGGGTGGAGGCCCGTCGCGATCCGCCCGGCGCCGCGGGCCCGCGGCCCCGTGCCGCGGCGCCACCGCCCCACCGCACGGCGCCACCGGTCCCCGGCGCCGCAGAACCGAGGAGTCCTTCCGTGACCGCCACTCCCGTGGCCCCCAAACGGGTCGCCGTCGTCATCAACCCCATCAAGGCCGACGCGGACGTCGCCCGCGACGCCGTGATCATCGGGTGCCGCAAGGGCGGGTTCCCCGACCCCGTGTTCTACGAGACCGCGGAGGACGACCCGGGCTCCTCGATGACCCGCGAGGCGCTCGAGCAGGGCGCCGACCTCGTCATCGCCGCCGGCGGCGACGGCACCGTCCGGGCCGTGGCGGAGGCGCTGGTCGGCCACGACACCCCGCTGGGCCTCATCCCGCTGGGCACCGGCAACCTCCTGGCCCGCAACCTGGGCGCCGACCTGGGCGATCCCCACCGCAACGTGGACATCGCGCTCTTCGGCGCGGAGCGGGCCATCGACATGGCCACGTTCCGCGTGGAGCTCGAGGACGGGACCGTGGGGGACCACGCGTTCTGCGTCATGGGCGGGGCGGGCTTCGACGCCCAGATCATGACGGACACCCGGGACGAGCTGAAGAAGCTGGTCGGCTGGGCGGCCTACGGGGAGGCCGGGGTCCGGCACCTGATCGCGCCCCCGCGGTGGGCCCGCTTCCGGATCGACGACGGCGAGTGGCAGAGCCGCCGCGTCCGCTCCGTGATGGCCGCCAACTGCGGGATCCTCACCGCGGGCCTGATCCTGGTGCCGCAGGCCAAGATCAACGACGGCCTGCTGGACCTCGTGGTGATGTCCCCGCGCAGCACGCTGGAGTGGGCGCTGATGGCCGCCAAGGTCGTGTTCCGGCAGCGGCGCGACCTGCCCGTGATCGAGTTCTTCGCCGCGAAGAAGGTGCGCGTGGAGTTCCACGAGCCCATCGAGTCCCAGATGGACGGGGACGGCACCGGGCTGATCAACGGGTTCGAGTCCGAGATCCTCCCGGGCGCGCTCTCCGTGCGGGTTCCGCCCTCCCAGGGCGACTGACCCGCACGGGCGCCCGGGCCCCGCGGGTCAGTCGGCGGGATCGGGCCGGCGGCTCAGGCCCGCCACGAACGCGGCCACGAGGGCGAGCACGGCCAGTCCCACGGCCACGAGCGGGCCCTGCCCGCGGTCCGTGACCGAGGCGACCGGCTCCGGGACGACCCGGGAGGCCGGCACGAGGTCGAGGGCGTCGGCGGTCCGGGGGTCCCCGACGACGGGGCTCGGGCCGATCTCGACGCGGACCACCTGACTCGGCTCGGGCGGCGCGGCCGCCGCGGCCGGCGGAGCGGCGAGCGCGCAGGCCAGGAGGGCCGGGGCGGCGGCGAGGGCGAGGCGGCGGACGGCGGGAGCAGGCATGGTGGCACCTCCGGTCGGGCTCGGTCCCGACCCGGGGGGTCGATCGACACCGGCTGAAGATCGCGGGCACGGACGCGCCCGCACTCCCCATGGTGCATGTATTCGCAATTGCTAACAAGCGGGGGTGCGGTGCGCGTCCTCGCGTTACGCGCCGCCCGGTGCGCCCTGCACGGGCGGGTTCTCCGGGGTCCGGCGGTCGCGGTCCTGGAGGGCGGCGACCCAGGCGGCCGCCTCGCGGAAGGCGTCGTCGGAGTGGTGCGGGGCCACGGTCGCCACCTTGTGGTCGGCCCGCGGATAGGAGCCGAGGAAGCGCGTGCTGGGACAGACGCGGCGCAAACCCTCGACGGCGTCCGCCACCCGGGCGTCGAGGATGTGACCGTCGACGTCCACGCTGAAGAAGTACTCCCCGAGGAAGTTGCCCGTGGGCCGCGACTCGATCCGCGAGAGGTTGACCCCCCGGGTCGCGAACTGCTCGAGGATCTCCATGAGGGCCCCGGCGCGGTCCTCCCACAGGGGAATGACGAGCGTGGTGCGGTCCGCGCCCGTGCGCGGCGGCAGGGGCACCCCGGGCCGGGCCACGAGCACGAACCGGGTGACGGCGGCCCTGTTGTCCCCGATGTCCTCCGCCAGCACCTCGAGCTCGGGGTGCTGCTCGACGACCACGGGCGAGCAGACCGCGGCGTCGAAGCCCGCCCGGGACGCCGGCCCCTCGCGCCCCGCCCCGCCGGGGAGCAGCGCGAGCGCCGCGGCGGCCGTGGAGGACGCCGGGACGTAGTCCACGCCCGGCAGCCGCTCGTCCATCCAGCCCCGCACCTGGGCCCAGGCGTGGGAGTGCGTGGAGACCGAGCGGACGTCGGCGAGCGCCGTGCCCGGCGGGGCCACGAGGACGAAGCTGATGGGCACCAGCGCCTCACGGACGATGCGCAGCTCGCTGCCGGTGGCCACCGCGTCGAGGGTCGCGGTCACGCCGCCCTCCACGGAGTTCTCGATGGGCACCATGGCGGCGTCGACCTCGCCGGAGCGGACGGCCGCGAGCGCCACGGGCACGGAGGACACGGGGAGGCGCTCCGCCTCACGGGCGCCCGCCACGCTCAGCAGCGCGGCCTCGGTGAAGGTGCCGGCGGGGCCCAGGTAGGCGTACCTCAACGGACGTTCGGGGTCTCGCCCGTCTCGGACACCATGGGCTTCTCGGCGTCCATCCACGCCCCCATGCCGCCCAGGACGTTGATGGGGTCGAAGCCGTACTGCTGGAGGTACGCCGTGGCCTTGAGGGACCGGCCGCCGGAGCGGCAGATCACGTACACGTCCTCGTCCACCGGCACCTCGCCGTAGCGCTCCGGGAGCTGCCGGAGCGGGATGTGCTGGGCACCGGCGATGTGCCCGGCCTCCCACTCCTCGTCCTCGCGCACGTCCAGGACGCGTGCGCCCTCGGGGATCTCCTCCACCGAGGCGCTCGGCAGGCTGTCCAGGTTGTCCATCGTCCGGGTCCTCTCGTCGGGAACGGGCTGTCCCGGACCAGCCTAGTCCGCGGGCACGGGTGCCGGTGCGCCCGCCCCGAGCCAGGCGGCCAGCTCCTGCCGCTCCGCCGCGGAGGGATGGAAGCCCGCCAGCACCGCCTGCTCCAGCACGCTGGCGAGCACCGCCCGGCCGACGGCGGACGCGTCGGGCGGCGGCGCGGCGCACAGATCGGCCCCGCCGTTGCGGGCCCCCCGGATGGCGTAGAGCATTGCCTGGCGGGACACCTGGACACCCAGTTCGCCGGCCCGGTCCCGGGTCCACCGGGAGGCCTCGGACAGGGTGAACTCACCGCGCCGCGCATACTCGGCGAGCACCCGGAACACGATCGTCCACTGGGCCCGGCAGAGCCGCGGCATCTTCGCGACGTCGCAGAAGCGGGTGACGGCCGCCGGCAGCGGCGGCCGAACAGGAGCCGGCGGCGCCGCGGGTGCCGGCCCCGGCGCCCGGTGCCTCGTGCGGTGCCAGAAGTGCAGGTTCGAGAACTCGACCTCCGGCAGGTCGACCAGCTCCACGGCCCGGCGGAAGGAGCCGCTGCCGAACCACCGGGTGCGGGTGACGACCTCTCCCATGTCCGCGTGGATCCGACCTGCCAGGCGGGAGAGGCTGACGGGCCCCTCGGAGGACTCGTAGTCACTGCGCACGACCGCGCAGAACTCGTGCCACGCCCCCGGGTCCTCCGAGGGGCCCGCGATCGGCGCGGCGCCCGGGGAGAAGCACCCTCCGGGGGCCGGCACCCGGTCCCCGGAGCCGGGCACGGGCTCCTCCGCCGGCGCAGGCGCCATGAGGTCGAAGAGGTCCTGCTCGTCGAGGTACTGGTCCGCGAGCGCCTCGTAGGCCACCGCCGTGGCCCCGGTTGCAATGATGCAGGTCCTGCGGTCCTGGGCCCTGAGGACCTGGAGCAGCGGCGTGAAATCGGCGTCGCTCGAGGCCAGGACGAACTCGTCGTAGTGGGCGTGGTGCTGCAATGCGGTCATCACGTCGATCACGATCCGGATGTCCGCCCCGTTCTTCGCGCCCCGGGTGAGACTGGGGCAGTCGACGACCTCGACGCCGGCCTGCGTGAAGAAGGGGCGGAACGTCGAGAAGTACAGCCTCTGCCCCGGGTTCAGCGGATGCGCGACGCTCCCGGACGGGTTCATGTAGCACCGCAGCACCAGCCAGCGCCGGGAACTGTCGGCGCCCTCCCCGCCGCTCGCCGCGGCCAGCCGGTGGATCCACACGGACGGCCGCTCGGCCAGCGCCATGGCCGCCGTCGGATCACTGCCGAGCAGACCGCCGAAGAAGTTGTCGAAATCGATGAACAGGGCGGCCCGGCGCTGGGTCATGGCATCCTCAGGGAAGCGGCGAACAGATTCTCTTTCGCAAAGATACGGTGCCGAGCGAGCTGCGGGCGGCCGGGGGCTTCCAGGCGGCACACAGGGACGAAACAATCCCTGTATAAATTGTGCCCTCGCCGCCGGGAGTGCCGTGCGGCGGGTCCGACCAGGCACCTCGTCCGGGTGTCCTCGACAGAAGGAAGAACTCCCATGAGCACCAGCGAACCCCGCAGCGCGGGGCCCGATGCCCCGGACCGCGAGGACCACGGCTTCAAGAAGGTCCTCGGCCGCCTCGACGCGATCGCCCTCGGCTTCGGCGCGATGATCGGCTTCGGCTGGGTCATCCTCACCGGCGACTGGCTGGCCGAAGCCGGGACCATGGGCACCGTGCTGGCCCTCGTCACCGGCGGGCTCATCATGGCCGTCGTCGGACTCGTCTACGGCGAGCTCGTCGCCGCCATGCCGTACGCGGGCGGGGAGCACAACTACCTCCTGCGCGGCATGGGCGCCCGGTGGGCCTTCGTCGGGTCCTGGGCCATCACCGGCGGCTACATCACCATCGTGGCCTTCGAGGCCGTGGCGGTCCCCCGCACCCTGCAGTACATCTTCCCGGGCCTGAGCCAGATCCCGCTGTGGACCGTGGCAGGCTTCGAGGTGAACCTGACCTGGGCGCTGGTGGGGTCGCTGACCGCCGTCATCATCACCGCGATCAACATCCGCGGCGTGAAGCACGCCTCCATGGTGCAGATCTTCGTGATCCTCTTCCTGCTGATCGTGGGACTCATGATGATCTTCGGGGCGTTCACCCGCGGCTCGGTCGACACCATGGAGCCGTTCTTCACGAGCGGCACGGCCGGCTTCTTCCTCGTGCTCGTCACCGTCCCGTTCCTGTTCGTCGGCTTCGACGTCATCCCCCAGGTCTCCGAGGAGATGCACCTGCCGGCCAAGCAGCTGGGCGGGACCATCATCGTCTCCGTCCTGCTCGCCGCGGCCTGGTACGTCATGGTCGTGCTCACCACGTCCTCGGCGATGTCCGGCGCGGACATCGCCGGCGCGGACATCGCGGTCGCGGACGCCATGGGAGCCATGTTCTCCAGCACGGCCGTGGCCAACCTGCTCATCGCCGGCGGCCTCGCCGGCATCTTGACGTCCTGGAACTCGCTCCTCATGGGGGCGTCCCGCCTGCTCTGGGCGCTCGGCAACTCCCGGATGGTGCCGCAGTGGTTCGGCCGCCTCCACCCGAAGTACGGCACCCCGGCCAACGCCCTGCTCTTCGTGGGCGCCCTCTCCTTCGTGGCCCCGTTCTTCGGCGCCGAGATGCTGGGCTGGCTCGTGGACTCCGGCTCCCCGTCCATCGTGATCGCCTACGCCCTGGTCTCCGTGGTCTTCGTGATCCTGCGCCGGAGCGAGCCCGGCATGGAACGCCCCTTCCGGATCGGCGGCCACGGCCACGGCGGAACGGCGATCGGCGTGCTCTCGGTCGTGCTGTGCCTCGCCCTGATCAGCCTGTACCTGCCCGGGATGCCCGCCTTCCTCAGCGCGCCCGCCTGGACCATCTTCGGGCTGTGGTGGCTGCTCGGGCTCGTGTTCCTGCTGCGCATCCCCACCGGGATCCGGCCGGGCGCCGACGCCGAGCACCGGCTCGTCGCCGAGGTCGAGCGCCGCAGGCAGCGGAGCTGAGACGGCCGGCGCGCCGGGACCCGGCGCGCCGGGCGGTCCCCGGCGCGCCTAGAAGGACAGCGAGGACTGCGGAAGAGGAGGACTGCCCATGGTTACGGTCGCCCAGGTGCTCGGCCTGCCCGGGCTCGGGCTGGAGCCCGTCGTCGAGGCGGCCACCGACCTGCCGGTGAGCTGGGTGGTGACCAGCGAGCTCGCCGACCCCACCCCGTACCTCGAGGGCGGGGAGGTCCTCCTCCTGACGGGCCTCCACACCTCCGCCCGGGCACACTCCTGGACGGAGTACGTCCGCCGGCTCACGGACCGGGGCGTGGTGGCGCTGGGCCTGGGCGTGGGCGGACAGCTGTCCTACCTCCGCGTGCCCGACGCACTCGCCGCGGCGTGCCGGGACGCCGGGCTGACCCTGTTCCGGGTCCCCGAGCGCACGCCCTTCCTGGGCATCATCCGCGCCGCGGCCGAGATGCGCGCGGCGGAGGCGCGCACCGCCCTCGAGGCGATGCTCTCCGAGCAGCGGCGCCTGACCCGGGCCGCGGTGGGGCGGAACGGCCCGGCCCGGGTGGTGCGCACGCTGGTGTCGGTGCTCGGCGGCGGGTGGGCCGGCGTCTGCGCGGCGGACGCCCGGATCGTGGAGCGCTCCGGCCCCGGGCTGCCCGAGCTGCCCGCGGGCCGGACGCTCCCCGAGCTCCTCGACCGGCTGCGCCCGGCCGGGCTGCGTGGGTCCCTGAGCGAGTCCGGCCCGGCCGGCGCGGTGGTCGTCCACCCCCTCGGGGTGGACGGCGCCCCCCAGAGCTACCTCGTGGTGGTCCTGCCCGGCCCGGCCGACCCCGTCCGGACCGGCGTGATCGCCACCGCCGTGGCCCTGCTCTCGCTGCACGCGGAGCGCGCGGCGGAGCAGGCGCTGTTCCGCCGCCGGGTCCGCGCGGGGGCCCTCGCCCTCCTGCTCAACGGCGAGGTGCGCTCGGCGGACGCCCTGCTGGGGGTGGCGGACGACACGACGTGGTCGACGGCGCCCCGGGTGCGGGTGGCCCGCCTGCGCGGCGGCGCCGAGGAGCTGCGGGACGGCGTGCGGCGCCTCGAGGCGCAAGCCGCCCACGGCGCGAGACCGGTGCTCGTCGGGGCGCCGGCCACGGAGCCCGGCGGCGAGCAGACCGTCGCGGTGCTGCTGGAGGACCTCCCGGAGCGGCTCGCCGAGGTGCGTGCCGCCGCCGAGGCCTCCGGGCTGCGGGCCGGCATCGGCGGCCCGGCGGCCGTGCACGAGACGGACGCGAGCGACCGGGAGGCCCGCGAGGCGCTGGAGCGCACCACGGACCGCCAGCGCGTCGGCACGTGGGACGACCTCGTGGCGGGCGGCGTCGCCGGGCTCCTCCCGCCCGAGACCGCCCGGGCCTGGGCGCGGCAGCTGCTGGGCCCCCTCGACGGGGCCGGGCGGCTGTCCCTGCTGCGCACGTTCCTCGCCCACAACGGCAACCGGAGCGGGACGGCCGAGGCCCTGGGGATCCACCGCAACACCCTGCAGCAGCGGCTGCAGGAAATCGAGGAGGCGCTCGGCCGGTCCGTGGACGACCCGCAGCTGCGCGCGGAGCTGTGGATCGCCCTGCGGCTGTCCGACCGGCCCGACCGGTCGACGCCGTAGCCCGCCGTCGTGCCTCTGTGCACTGTGCACGACGACGTCACGAAGATTCAGCATCCTGCTGGGTCGCCCCGGCGCTAGCCTGGAGCAGTCGGGGGACCGTGGCGGCCCCTCGGCGCCGGCTCCGCCCCGGCTCGGCGTCACCCGGTGACGACGTCCCCGCGGGGGAGCCCGTCCGGAGTCCTACGATGGACGGGCGGGCCCAGTGCTGTCGCCCGCCCGTCCGACGAACCCCCTGACGCAGCGCAGCGCCACCGGTGCCCGGTGGCCCGGCGCGCGTCGAGAAGAGAGGCTGATACATGAGCACCACGGACAAGGCCCCCGCGGCCACCGGCATGAAGGACCGCATCGAGGCGGTCCTCGCCAAGACCCCCACGGGACTGCTGATCAACGGTCGGTGGCGCGACGCCTCGGACGGGGGGACCTTCGAGGTGGAGAACCCGGCCACCGGCGAGGTCATCGCGACCATGGCCTCGGCCACCCGCGAGGACTCCCAGGCCGCGATGGACGCCGCCGCCGACGCCCAGGAGTCCTGGGCCCGCACCCCCGCCCGGGAGCGCTCGGAGATCCTGCGGCGCGCGTTCGACCTCGTGCAGGAGCGCGCCGAGGACCTCGCGCTGCTGATGACCCTGGAGATGGGCAAGCCGCTGGCCGAGGCCGCCGGGGAGGTCAAGTACGGCGGGGAGTTCCTGCGCTGGTTCGCCGAGGAGGCCGTGCGCGACTACGGCCGCTACCTCGACACCCCCGAGGGCAACCTGCGCATGCTGGTCACGCACAAGCCCGTGGGCCCGTGCCTGCTGATCACCCCGTGGAACTTCCCGCTGGCGATGGCCACCCGCAAGGTCGCCCCGGCCGTGGCCGCCGGCTGCACCATGGTGCTCAAGCCCGCTCGGCTGACCCCGCTCACCTCCCAGTACTTCGCCCAGCTCATGCTGGACGCGGGCCTGCCGGCCGGGGTGCTCAACGTCGTCTCCTCCAAGTCCGCCGCGGCGGTCTCCGAGCCGATCATGGCCGACCCGCGCCTGCGCAAGGTCTCCTTCACCGGCTCCACCCCGGTGGGCAAGCAGCTGATGAAGCTGGCCACGGACAACGTGCTGCGCACCTCCATGGAGCTCGGCGGCAACGGGCCGCTGATCGTCTTCGAGGACGCCGACATCGACAAGGCCGTGGCCGGCGCCATGGCCGCGAAGATGCGCAACATGGGCGAGGCCTGCACGGCCGCCAACCGGCTGCTGGTGCACGAGTCGGTCGTGGACGAGTTCGTCGAGAAGATGGCCGCGAAGATGGCCGCGCTCACCGTGGGCAACGGCGTGGACGACGGCGTGAGCGTGGGCCCGATGGTCGAGGCCAAAGCCCGGGACTCCGTCGAGGAGTTCGTGACCGACGCCGTGGAGCGCGGGGCGAAGGTCGTCGTCGGCGGGGCGCGCGTGGACGGGCCCGGCTACTTCTTCCAGCCCACCCTGCTGCGCGACGTCCCCGTCGACGCCCGCGCGGTGACCGAGGAGATCTTCGGCCCCGTGGCCCCGGTCGTCACCTTCAAGGACGAGGACGAGGCCGTGGCCCTGGCCAACTCCACCGAGTACGGCCTGGCCTCCTACGTGTTCACCGAGAACATCTCCCGCGGCCTGCGCATCGGCGACCGCATCGAGTTCGGCCTCATGGGCCTCAACGTCGGGGTGATCTCCAACGCGGCCGCCCCGTTCGGCGGCGTCAAGCAGTCCGGCCTGGGCCGCGAGGGCGGGGCCGAGGGCCTCCACGAGTACACCACCACCCAGTACATCGGTGTGGAGAACCCCTGGGCCAACGTCCCGAACCCCGGCACCGGCACCCCCGCCTGAGGTCCTGACCCGCGTTCCCGCACCGGGACGGCGGTCGTCGCAGGCAGCTGCGGCGGCCGCCGTCCCGTGCCGGGGCACTCCCGCCCGGCGCCCCCGACCGTTCCGTCCCGTCCCCACCGTCCCGTCCCCACCGTCCCGTCCCCACCGAAAGGAGATCTCGTCGTGACCGAGATCCAGTACCGGCTCGAGCAGGTCCGTCGCCTCGACGGCGCCCTCCCTGGCCCCAAGTCCCGCGAGCTGTCCGAGCGGCGCGCCGCGGCCGTCGCCTCCGGAGTCGCCTCCTCCGTGCCCGCCTACGCCGCGGACGTGGACGGCGGGATCGTGCTCGACGTCGACGGCAACCAGCTCGTCGACCTCGGGTCCGGCATCGCCGTGACCAGCGTGGGCGCCTCCGCCCCCGCCGTGGTCGCCAAGGTGCAGGAGGCCGTGGCGCACTTCACGCACACCTGCTTCATGGTCACCCCGTACGAGGGCTACGTGGCCGTCGCGGAGAAGCTCGCCGAGCTCTCCCCCGGCGACCACCCGAAGAAGGCGGCGCTGTTCAACTCGGGCTCCGAGGCCGTTGAGAACGCCGTGAAGATCTCCCGCGTGCACACCGGTCGCCAGGCCGTGGTCGTGTTCGACCACGCCTACCACGGGCGCACGAACATGACCCTCGCGATGACCGCCAAGGTGATGCCCTACAAGCAGGGCTTCGGCCCGTTCGCCGGCGAGGTCTACCGCGTGCCCGTGTCCTACCCGTTCCGGGACCCGGAGGGCATGACCGGCGCCGAGGCCGCCCGCCGCGCGCTGCTCCAGGTGGAGAAGCAGGTCGGCGCCGAGAACGTGGCCGCCGTCGTGATCGAGCCCATCCAGGGCGAGGGCGGGTTCATCGTGCCGGCCGACGGCTTCCTGCCCGCGCTGTCCGAGTGGTGCACCGACAACGGCGCCGTGTTCGTCGTCGACGAGGTGCAGTCCGGCATCGCGCGCACCGGCGAGTGGTTCGCCGTGGACCACGAGGGCGTCGTCCCGGACCTGATCACCGTGGCCAAGGGCGTGGCCGGCGGCATGCCGCTGTCCGGCGTGGTCGGCCGCGCCGAGATCATGGACTCCGTCCACGCGGGCGGCCTCGGCGGCACCTACGGCGGCAACCCCGTGGCCTGCGCCGCCGCCCTCGGCGCGCTGCAGACCATCGAGGAGTGGGACCTCGTGGCCCGCGCCCGCCGGATCGAGGAGATCATCCGGGAGGTGCTGGCCCCGGTGGCCGAGGAGACCGGCACCGTGGGCGAGATCCGCGGCCGCGGGGCGATGATGGCCCTGGAGTTCGTCCGGCCCGGCGGCACGGAGCCCGACGCCGACGCCGCCAAGGCGATCGCCGCGGAGTGCCTCGCGCAGGGCGTCATCATCCTGACCTGCGGGACCTTCGGCAACATCGTGCGCCTGCTGCCCCCGCTCGTCATCGGCGAGGAGCTGCTGCGCGACGGCCTGCAGGTGCTCGCCCAGGCCGTCCGCAACGCGGCGGCCTAGGCCAGCTCGAGGAGTCTCGTTCAGCATCCCCCTCACGCCGAGGGGTCTCGTTCGCACGGTCAGTCAGTCACATTCCGTCCGGACGAGCCCCCTCGGCGCGGCGGGCGGCCGGTCGCGACCCCTCGCCCCGCGCACCCCGGCTCGGCCCCGTCACCGGCGGTGCGCGACCCCCATGGCCTCCCACACCAGGGCGACCGCCACCGGCACCCGGCCCCGCGTCGTCGTCGTGTGCCGGTGCAGGTCGTGAGCGCAGATCCGGAGCTCCCGCCACCCCGCCGACTCCGTGGCCCGCAACCGCCTGATGTCCAGCACTCGCTGCTCCGCCCGGTCGTGGTGGCCGCCCTCGTACTGCAGGCTGAGCCGGTGGCTCTCCAGGGCGAGGTCGGGCTGCGCCAGCAGCGTCCCGTCGGGCCCCAGCAGGGGATGGTCGAGCACCAGGCCCCGGATCCCGTGGTCCTCGAGCAGCAGCCGCAGCCGTGTCTCGCCGGGCGAGTCCGACCCCACCCGCATCCGCTCGACCGCGGCGCGGGCCGTGCGGATGCCACGCCGCCCGGCGTGCGCCCGCACCCCGGTCTCGAGCTCGTCCGGCCGGCACACCGCGGCCACGGCCCGGCGGATCCCGTGGCGGTGGGCGTCGACCAGTCCGTCGGCGAGCACCACTGCCTCCGTCACCGTGAGCTAGGCGCAGACGTCAAGGAACGTGCGCACCGGTGACGTGACGGCCACCCCGTGGACGCGGACCACCTCGTGCGGACCGAGGCGTCCCCTCCGGCAGACGACGCCGGGCCGCCTCAGGGCCCTCGAGTCGTCGGCGCGCGTGAGCCACAGCTCCGAGGACCGCTGCCAGGGGTCAGGAACCCGCATCCGGTGGAGCAGCGCCGCGGAGCGGTGGCTGATCACCGTCCCCGGATACCGGCGGGTCAGTGCCCGTGCCGCTTCCAGCAGCGGAGCGGGACAGCCGGCGGGGACCCGCACTCCCCTGCCGACGGGACTGGTGAGGTCGGCGTCCCGGAGCCGGTGCTCCGCGACGCCCAGGGCGAGGGCCTCCCGACGTGAGAAGCCGATGCCACGGAGCTCGGGCGGCAGGGGTGCGGGGTGTCTCATGCCGGGAGCATGACCGCCGGGGACGGGCGGAGGAGGGCGCGAGCACACGGAGTGGCGCAGTCCTGCTCTCCCGGACCGTCATCGTGCCCCGGTGGAGTGCGATTGCGCCGCCCGGCATTCTGCGGCCCCTCCAGGGCGAGGGGGCGGGTTCTGCACGTCGCCATCACCGACGGGTCGCTGCCGGACCCTCCGCGGCGCTGTTTCCCACCGAACGCGACCCCTCGCGCCCCCGGGGTGCCGAACGCGACCCCTCGCGCACGGCGGGAGGTCAGCCGGAGCAGCGCTCCTGCAGGCCTCTGACCTCCTGGACCACGCTGATGAAGGAGCGCTCGCCCTGCCGGAAGCCGGCGACGGCCTCACGGACCGAGGTGAGCTGCCCGGACAGCTCGTCCGGGGCGGTGGCCGCGAGCTCGTCGACGTCGGAGAACAGCCCGGCGGGATCGTCCCGCAGCTGCTGCGGCGCGGTGCGCACGGTCTCGAGCACGCGGGCGCACGTCTCCTGGACGGTGGCCGGCGAGGCTCCGCCGGAGGCCGTGGGGGCGCTCGCGGCGGCGGACGCCGTCGAGTCCGGACCGCTGCCGGCCGCGCCGTCCCCCTCGGCGGAGGACGAGCAGCCGGCGAGGGCCAGGAGCAGGACGGACGCCGTCGCCGCGCGGATCGCCGCGGGACGGGGCGCACAGGCGGTGGGCACGGGGGACTCCTGCGGGTCGGGGAAGATCGAAAACCGGGGCGCGCGGGCACGTCCGGACAGCCGCCAGCCTACTAGCCTGGGCTCAGCGCCCTGCGGAGCCCCGGACGGGGACCGCGCGACCGTCGGACAGGAGCCTGCCGTGACCTCGATCGGAGACCTCAGCGCCGTGCAGCTGCGGGACGCGCTCGCGCGCGGCGAGCTGGGCGCGGTGGAGACCGCCGAGCACTTCCTGGCCAGGATCGAGGCGCGCAATCCGGCGCTGGGGGCGTTCGTCCACGTCGCTGCGCACCTCGCCCTCGACCGGGCGCGCGCGCTCGACGCCCTGCCCGCCGGGGCCGCCCGCAGAGCGCTGCACGGCGTGCCGCTCGCGGTGAAGGACCTGCACGACGTCGCCGGGATGCCCACCACCTACGGTTCCGCCGCCGTGACCGGACGGCGCGGCGGCGCGCCCGTGGCGGAGGACGACGACGACCTCGCGGCCCTGCTCGGCGCGTCCGGGGCGGTGTGCCTGGGCAAGACCCAGGTGCCCGAGTTCGGCCTCAACTGCTACTCCGAGAACCTCGTGGCCCCGCCCGCCCGGAACCCGCACGACCCGTCCACGGGGGCCGGCGGCTCCTCGGGCGGCCAGGCGGTGGCCGTGGCGGCGGGTCTGCTCCCGGTGGCGCCGGGCTCCGACGGCGGCGGGTCGGTGCGCATCCCGGCGGCGGTGTGCGGGCTGGTCGGGCTCAAGCCCAACCGCGGCCGGGTGCCCACCGCGGACGCGCAGTCGGACGCCGCCCAGCTCGTGGTGAACGGGCCTCTCGCCCGCACGGCCGAGGACGCGGCGCTGCTGCTCGACGTCCTGTGCGCCCCCGCGCCCGGCCCGGCGCACGGCAACGTGGTGCGGCGGGCGGTCCGTGCCGCCCCGCAGGGGTCCTTCCTGGACGGTGTGCGCGCGGCTCGGCGGGGCGACCTCCCGTGGGGAAACCGGCCGCTGCGGATCGGGGTGAGCACCGCCTCCCCGTTCGACGCCGTCCAGGACATCGAGGTCTCCCCGGAGGCCCGCGCCGCCCTCGATGCGGGCGTCGCCCTGCTGCGGGCCGCCGGGCACGAGGTCGAGGAGGCCGAGCTGTCCTACGACCCCGAGTACCCGGGGGCCTTCTTCGACGTGTGGACCACCTCGATGGGCACGGCCCCGCTGGACGACGAGCAGGCGGGGAGGCTCACCGGCCTCGCGGGGGCCTTCCGCGCCCGCGCCCTGCGCCGGTCAGCGGTTGAGCTGGCGCAGGCCGTGGGCGTCCTGCGCCGGATCGAGCAGGACGTGGTCCGGGCCTACGGCGCCTGGGACGTGGTCCTGACGCCCGCGCTCGCCATGACACCGAGGCCGCTGGGCTGGTACTGGGAGGGCTACGACCTCGCGGACCCCGCGGGCGCGGACCAGGACTACCGGCGCCAGTGCGCGTACACGCCGTGGACCTCGGTCGTGAACGTCGTGGGCCTGCCCGCGGTGACCGTCCCGACGCTGTGGACCCGCGCGGCGGGCGACGACGACGGGCCGGTCGTGCCCATGGGCGTCCAGCTCATCGGCCGCCCGAGCGCGGAGGCGCAGCTGCTCGCCGTCGTCGCCCAGCTCGAGGACCAGGGCCGCCCCGGCCCCCGCGCCACCGCCTAGGAGTGGCCCAGGGCCTCCTCCTCCGAGTCGGGGTCGTCCGGATCGGTGGCCGCCTGGGGGTCCTCCTCCGGCTCGAAGCCGGTCGCGTTCTCGTCGGTGGTCAGCCCGACGCCCTGCTCGTTGTCCGGAACGGTGCCCTCCGGGCCCTTGCCCGAGCCCTCGGTCGTCCCGCCGGGTGCGTCGCTCATGGTGTCCCTGCCTCCTCGTTCGGTCCTGCCCTGTCTGGTGCCCTCATCCTGTCCCACCGGCCGCGATTCCTCCACCCCCGCGCGGACCTCCCGCGCGGCACGGAGCACGAAACCTGGCGACCCGATCGCGTGCCAGCCTCCGCGGGCCCGCCGCCCGGCGGTAGGTTGGGCGCCATGACCAATCGTGCGGGCACCGTCGCCCAACCCAGTGACCTCGTCGACCTCGGCAAGCTCCTCGACGCCTACACCGACGTCGTGCCCGACCCCTCGGACCCGGACCAGCGCGTGGCGTTCGGCACGTCAGGGCACCGCGGCTCGTCCCTCAAGGCCTCGTTCAACGAGCAGCACATCGCGGCGATCACGCAGGCCATCGTGGAGTACCGCGCCGGCCAGCGGATCACCGGCCCGCTGTTCATGGGCAAGGACACCCACGCCCTGTCCGGGCCCGCGCAGGACACCGCGCTCGAGGTGCTGGCCGCCAACGAGGTCACCGTCCTGCTGGACTCCCGGGACGGCTACGTGCCCACCCCGGCGCTGTCCCACGCGATCCTGACCCACAACGCGGGCCGGGCGGAGGCGGTGGCCGACGGCATCGTCATCACCCCCTCACACAACCCGCCCGGTGACGGCGGCTTCAAGTACAACCCGCCCAACGGCGGCCCCGCGGACTCCGACGCCACCGAGTGGATCGCCCAGCGGGCCAACCAGTTCCTCGAGAACGGCATGTCCGGAGTCCGCCGGGTCTCCCTGGAGCGGGCGCGGGCGGCGGAGACCACGGGCGCCTACGACTTCCTCGAGGAGTACGTGCGGACGCTGCCGGAGGTCGTCGACCTCGACGTGGTCCGGGACTCCGGCCTGCACATCGGCGCGGACCCCATGGGCTCGGCCTCCGTGGCCTACTGGGGCGAGATCGCCCAGCGCTTCGGGCTGAACATGACCGTGGTGAACCCGCAGGTGGACCCGCAGTGGGCGTTCATGACCCTCGACTGGGACGAGAAGATCCGGATGGACTGCTCCTCCCCGAACGCCATGGCCTCCCTCATCGGCAACCGGGACAAGTACGACATCGCCACCGGCAACGACGCCGACACCGACCGCCACGGCATCGTGACCCCGGACGCGGGGCTGATGAACCCGAACCACTACCTGGCGGTGGCGATCGACTACCTCTTCCGCGAGCGCACCGGCTGGTCCCCGGACGCCGGGGTCGGCAAGACCCTGGTGTCCTCCTCGATCATCGACCGGGTGGCGGCCTCGCTGGGCCGCGAGCTCGTGGAGGTGCCGGTGGGCTTCAAGTGGTTCGTGCCCGGCCTGATGGACGGCTCGATCGGCTTCGGCGGCGAGGAGTCCGCGGGCGCGTCCTTCCTGCGCCGGGACGGCTCCGTGTGGTCCACCGACAAGGACGGGATCATCCTGGCCCTGCTGGCCTCGGAGATCACGGCCCGCACCGGCAAGACCCCGTCCCAGCGCTACACGGAGCTCACCGAGGAGTTCGGCGCCCCGGTCTACCAGCGCATCGACGCCCCGGCGAGCCGGGAGCAGAAGGCCGCCCTGAAGAAGCTCTCCCCGGCCCAGGTTGAGGCGGACACCCTGGCCGGCGAGCAGATCACGGCGAAGCTCACGAACGCCCCCGGCAACGGCGCGGCGATCGGCGGGCTGAAGGTCACCACGAAGAACGCGTGGTTCGCGGCCCGGCCGTCCGGCACGGAGGACGTCTACAAGATCTACGCGGAGTCGTTCCTCGGCGAGGAGCACCTGCAGCAGGTCCAGCGGGAGGCCAAGGCGCTGGTGGACGGCGTCATCTCCTGACGGGCCCCGGAGGCGGTCCGGGCCGGTCCCGGGGCCGGACCCAGACCGCCTCCGCGGCGAGGACGTCCACCTCGACGACGTCCCCGTCCAGCACCACGGGCACCGCGCGAAACCGGTGCTCGCCGAGCACGAGCTCGGTGCCCGGCCGGATGCCGGCGGTTCCGAGCCGGCGCAGCACGGCCGGATCCGCGTCCGAGACCCGGGCCACCACCACGGGACTGCCCGGGGCGACGTCGGCGAGGAGCACGGCCGGGGCGGACGGCACGGTGCCGTCCCGCCGCGGGATCGGGTCGCCGTGCGGGTCCCGCTCCGGATGGCCCAGGAGGGCGTCCAGCCGGGCGACGAACTTCTCGCTCACCGCGTGCTCGAGGACCTCGGCCTCCTCGTGCACCTCGTCCCAGGAGTAGCCCAGGTGGCCGGTGAGGAACGCCTCGAGGATCCGGTGGCGCCGCACCATCTGGACGGCGACGTCCCGACCGCGGTCGGTGAGGACGATCCCGCCGTGGGCGGGCCGGCTCAGCAGCCCCTGCGCGGTGAGCTTCTTGACGGCCTCCGACACGGTGGACGGGGACAGGCCCAGCCGCTGGGCCAGCCCGGTGGTGGTCACGGCGTCCGAGGACCACTCCTGGGCCAGCCAGACCGTCTTCAGGCAGTCCTGGACGGACCGGTTCACTTCTTCCGCGCGCACTCCCCCAGGCTAGCGACCCGCAGACGGCGCCGCCCGGCGCCGACCCCGGGCGGGCGGACCGGGGCGCATTGTGCACCCTGCGAGCCCCCGGCACGAGGAGAACCCGCCCGGACGCCCCGTGTTGCGAAGTGTGACGGATCCCGGGACCTTCCGGGGGCAGGAGCCTAGCCTGGCAGGAGTGCCCGAGCGGCGACGACGCCGCCCCGACCCGACGGAAGGAACCCCCATGTCGCTCCACCTGCTCGAGATCGTTCCCGCCTCCGCGTCCAAGGACGCCGTGACCCAGCTCATCGCCACGGTCTCCGAGGCCGTCTCCGCGGCGGGCGCCGAGTTCATCGAGTCCCAGGTCACGGCAGACCACGGACGGGTGTTCGTGATCGTGGAGGCCGACAGCGCCGAGGGCCTCGCCCAGATCGTGCGCACCGCCGCCGGGGACGCCGCCGCGGAGGTCACCGGCCCCGACGCCGTCCGCCTCGTGGGCGCCGAGCTCGACGACATCAAGAAGCTCAAGGGCGACGCGCAGTACCTGGTGGAGTGGGACATCCCCGCCGAGATCACCATGGAGCAGTACCTGGCGCGCAAGAAGGCCAACTCCCCGAAGTACGCCGAGGTCCCCGAGGTCTCCTTCCTGCGCACCTACGTGCGCGAGGACACCGCCAAGTGCCTGTGCTTCTACAACGCCCCCGACGAGGCGGCCGTGGAGCGGGCCCGCCAGGCCGTGGGCACCCCGTTCGACCGGCTGTTCAAGCTCAACGTTTGACGGGCCGCAGCACACGACGACACGGCGGTCCCCGCGAGCCGGGGGCCGCCGTCGTGCTTCGACGCCCGGGCCCGCCCGCCGAGCGGACGAGCCCCGCCCCGCACTCCCCGGCAGAACGGAAGACCATGACCCAGTCCACGCGCTCCCCGTCCACGGCCGGCGGGCCGGACCCCGAGAGCCGGCCCCTGCTCGCGCCGCTCGTCGACTACCCCGAGCACGAGTTCGTCCGCCGCACCGCCGCGGCGCGGGCCCGCGACGTCGACACGGCCGCCGCCTCCCCGCTGGGGACCCTGCGCGAGCTGGGCGCCCGGGGGCTCCTGGACCTCGGCCTGACCGGGTCGCTGGCCCCGCAGGCGGCCGTCGTGTTCGACCTCGCCACCGAGTGCACCGCCACGGCGTTCTCCCTGTGGGCCCACCGGGCGACCGTCGAGTACCTCGCCGCCACCGGGACGGAGATCCCCGCGGACGTGCGCTCCGGGGCCGCGCCCGGCTGCTCGGCGATGGCGCCGGCCTTCAAGGACGCCGCCGGCATCGGCGAGATCCCCGTGACGCTGACCGCCGGCGCGGCGGGACCGGTCCTCGACGGCACCGTGCCGTGGGCCTCCAACCTGTACCCCGAGGGCGTCGTGGTCCTGCCCGCCGTCCGGGAGGACGGCACCCGCGTGGTGGTCCGGACCCGGGTCTTGGCACCGGGGGTGACGGTGCGCCTGCTCGAGAACCTGATGGCGCTCAACGCGACGGCCTCGGGCGTTCTCGTCCTCGAGGGCGTGGCCGTCGACCCCGCCGAGGACCTGCTGAGCGAGGACGTCCCGTCCTTCCTCGCCGCCGTCCGCGGCCCGTTCCTGCTGTTGCAGACCGCCTTCTGCCTCGGCCTCTCGGCCGCCGCGCTGACCGCCGCGCACGAGGCCCTGCAGGGCGTCGCCGAGGTGTTCCGGGAGGAGCTCGAGGAGGCGACCGCCGAGTACCGCCGCCTGCGCGCCGACCTCCTGCGCCTGGCGGAGGCGCCCCGGGAGACCGCCCCCCGGGAGCTGTTCTCCCTCAGGCTGGACGCCGCGCTGCTCACGGGCCGGGCGACCCGGATCGAGGGGAAGGTCGTGGGCGGGCGCGGCTACGCCATGTCCTCCCCCACCGCCCGCCGGGCCCGCGAGGCCGCGTTCCTGCCCGTGCAGTCCCCCACGGAAGGTCACCTGCGGTGGGTGCTGCAGAACCTGGCCTGAGCCGGGCCGCGCCGGCGCTCACCGTCCGCGGGCTGCGCAAGAGCTACCCGGGGGCCTCCGCGCCCGCCCTCGACGGGGTGGACCTGACCCTGCGCAGCGGCGAGACGTTCGCGGTGCTGGGCCCCAGCGGGTCCGGGAAGTCCACGCTGCTGCGGGCGATCGCGGGGCTCGAGCCCCTGGACGGGGGCAGCATCGAGTTCGGCTGCGCCGATGAGCGCTTCGCCGTCGTCTTCCAGGACCCCGGGCTGTTCCCCTGGCTGTCGGTGCGCCAGAACATCGCCCTCGGCGGGCGGTACCGGCGCAACCGGGACCGCTTCGAGGACGCCCGCGTGGACGACCTGCTCGAGATCCTCGGCCTGGTCCCGCTCGCGCACACCCCCGTCCAGGAGCTCTCCGGCGGGCAGGCCCAGCGGGTGTCGGTGGGCCGCGCGCTCGCGGTGCGCCCCGACGTGCTGCTGCTCGACGAGCCGTTCAGCGCCCTGGACCCGGCGACCCGCAAGGACCTCCAGCTGTGGCTGCGCGGGCTCGCGACCGAGCTGGACCTGACGGTCTTCCTCGTGACCCACGACGTCGACGAGGCCATCACCCTCGGCGACCGGATCGGCTTCTTCGCCGGTCCGCGCGGCTTCCGCCGGCAGTGGGTCCCGGCGCAGGACGGCACGACGGCCGAGCAGATCCTCGCCCACTACCGCGGGGCCGACGACGGCTCCGGGAACTGGGTCATATGAGCGCCGGCGGGCCGAGCCGGCGGGTCCTGCTGCGGGCCGGGGCGGGGGCCGCGGCCCTCACCGGGCTCGGCTGGGGCGCGGGCTCCCTCTACGCGGACAGCCAGCAGGAGGCGCGCGGCGCGGCCGACCCGGAGCGCCCGGTGCGGATCGGGTACCTCCCGATCACGGACGCCTCCCCCCTGCTGGTCGCCCACGCCAACGGGTACTACGAGGACGCCGCCGTCCCCGTGGCCGACCCCGTGCTCTTCCGCAGCTGGTCCTCGCTGTCCGAGGCGTTCGTGGCGGGCAAGGTGGACGCGATCCACCTGCTGATGCCCATGGCCCTGTACATGCGCTACGGGCTGCGGGCCGACGTGCGGATCACCGCGTGGAACCACACCAACGGCTCCGCCCTCACGGTCCGCCCGGACGTGGCGGAGATCGCCGACCTGGCCGGGGAGTCCGTGGCGATCCCGGCGTGGTGGTCCGTGCACAACGTGGTGGTCCAGAAGCTGCTGCGGTCCGCGGGCCTGACCCCGGTGATGCGCGAGAACCCGTCCCGGGCGCGGCGCACGGTGGCCCTGCTGCCCATGGCGCCCTCGGACATGCTCCCCGCGCTGAACAACGGCGTGATCGGCGGATACGTGGTGGCCGACCCGTTCAACGCCGCCGCGGAGGCGCGGCAGGTGGGGCACATCCACCGCTTCCTCGGCGACGTGTGGCGCGACCACGCGTGCTGCGTGACCATGATGCGCGGCGAGCTCCTGCGCAACCGCCCCGCGCACGCCGCCGGGTTCATGGACGCCCTCGTCCGGGCCCAGGCCTGGGCCCGGCAGAACCGCCCCGAGACCGCGGCGCTGCTGGCCGCCGGCTACCTCCCCCAGCCCCGGCCCGTGATCGAGCAGGCCCTGACCTACTCCGCCGCCGCGCACGGGGACGCCCTGCACCACCCGGACTGGCACGGCGAGCGCCTGGACTTCCGGCCATACCCGTACGCGAGCTTCACCGAGGAGCTGGTCCGCGCCATGCAGGACACCGTCGTCGACGCCCCGGCGGGGTTCCTCGACGGACTGGACCCGGCGCTCGTGCACCGCGAGCTCGTCGACGACACGCTCGTGACCCGCAGCATCGAGAAGGCAGGCGGACTCGCCGCCTTCGGCATGACCGGCACCACCCGGACCGAGGAGATCAGCGCATGAGCGCGCCGCACCCCGCCCCGCACGACACCCCGGCGTCCCCCACCGACCTCGACGACGCCGCCCGCGGCGCTCCGGCCGGGACCGGTCCGGCGGGCCCCGCCCCGGCGCGGACGCCCCGGCGCACCGGGTCCCGCTGGACCGGCCCGGCCTGGGGGGCCTTCGGGGTGCTGGTCACGATCGCCGTGTGGTGGGCGTTCACGCACGCCGCGGCCGGGGCGAACACCATGATCGCCTCCTTCCAGCCCGAGCGCATGCCCGGTGCGGTGGCCTCGCTGGCCGAGCGGGGGGTGGTGGTCCAGGACGGCCTGACCAGCCTGTGGCGCCTGCTGTGCGGGCTGGCCGTGGCCACGGGCCTGGGCGTGCCGCTGGGCCTGCTCATCGGCTCCTACCGCCGCTTCCGGTGGACCAGCGCCCCGGTGGTGCAGTTCCTGCGCATGGTCTCCCCGCTGTCCTGGGCGCCGGTGGCCGTGGCGCTGCTGGGGGTGGGCAACGCCCCCGTCGTCTTCCTCGTGGCTGCCGCCGCGGTCTGGCCGATCACCATGAACACGGCCGCCGGCGTCAAGGCCCTGGACCCGCTGCACCTGCGGGTCGCCGAGACGCTCGGGGCCACCCCGGTCGAGCGGCTGCGCACCGTGGTGCTGCCCAGCATCCGGCCGTTCGTCATGACCGGGGTGCGGCTGGCCCTGGGGATCTCGTGGGTGGTCATCGTGCCGGCCGAGATGCTCGGGGTCAGCAGCGGCCTGGGCTACGAGATCCTCAACGCCCGGGACCGGCTGGCCTACGACGAGATGCTCGTGGTGATCCTCGTCATCGGCCTGCTGGGCATGGCGCTGGACCAGCTCGCCCAGTGGCTGCTGCGCGAGCCGGGACCGCGCCGCTGAGCCTCAGCGGGCCCGGAACCGGGCCCGCTTGTGCGAGCCGTCGCAGAACGGCTTGATGGACGACGCCCCGCAGCGGCACAGCGCCACGGTGGCGCGCCCGGGGTCGATGGGCCGGTCGTCGCCGTCCAGCAGCTCGTAGCCCCCGCGCACCAGCAGCGGGCCGTCGGGGCACACGGTGATCGTCGCCGCCGCGCCGGACCCGGCAGCAGCGGCCGGTCCGGGGTCGGGCACCGGCGCAGACTCGGGCACGGGCTCGGCGGCCGGGGCGGGGCCCAGGACCGCCCGGACGTCCTCGGGGCGGTGCGCCGCGCTCACCGGACGAGCTCCGCGGCGCCGCGCCGGGACGGCTCCGCCGCGGCCGGGCGCAGCGCGGACTCCCCCGCCTCCCACCGCGCGAGCGCGTGGCGGGCGGCGAGCGCGTCCAGGTGCAGGACGCAGCGCGCGCCGAAGAAGACGTCCGCCGCGACGGCGGGCTCGTCGACCACGAGGCCGCCGGCCATGTCCCGGGCCGCGATCTGCTCGTGGGCGGCGTCGGCCTCGACGTGCTCGTCGTAGAACGCCGCCGCGGCGGGCAGTCCCAGGCGGTGGAAGCCGCGCGCCAGGAACTTGGAGGGCACCGACGACGTCATCTCGTACATCGCCAGGTGCCCCACCACCGCGCCGCGCAGCCGGCGGTGCAGACCGAACATCGTGACGGTGTTGACCCCGGCGAGCCACTCGGCGGGCACCCGGTCCACGGCGCTGCCGTAGGAGTCGTCGAGGCCGGCCTCGCGCATCCCGGCCGCGAACAGGGCCGAGTGCATGCGCGCGGCGTCGCCGCCGCCGTACTCGTCGACCTGGATCTCGATCAGGCCGGCCTTCGCCCGGCCGCTCAGCCGGGGGATGCCCCAGGTGTGCGGGTCGCCCTCCATGAGCTGGTAGACGGACTTCAGCTGCAGGAACTCCCGGGCCTGCTCGGCGTCCGCCCGGCCGGAGAGGTGGCGCGCGAGGCTCGGCCCGTCGTCGTCGGCGGCGATGGCGAACAGGGCGTCGGCGACCGCCTGCGGCGTGCCGGGCACGGTGTCGGCGGGCAGCTCCGCGCGCAGCTCGGCCTCGAGCGCGCCGGAGAGGACCTCCCGCGCGCGCAGCAGCTCGGGGTCGCTCTCCCAGCGGTCGTCGACCCCGTCGACGCCCTGGTAGTGCAGGGCGTGCAGGACGAACAGGCTGAGCTGGACGTCGTCGTCGGCGAGCACGCCGTCCGCGCGGGACACGGCGGCGCGGGCGGTCGCCGGCAGCGCCCCGGCCCGGGCCTCGGCCCCGGGGGTGCCGGGCTCCTCCCGGAGCACCGCGAGGAGGTCCTCGCCGAGCGGCCCTCGTGGCTGTGGCTGACGCATGTGTCGACTCCTGTCCGGGTGCGGGGGGTGATCGCCCACCATCATAGTTTCCATCACCGTGCTGATCATATGGACGGCCTCCGACAGCGCCGGGTCCGGCCCCCCGCTCCGCCCGGCGGGGCACCGAGTACAGTGGTGGAGGCCCGGATCCGGGCTCCCACCCCGCCGTCGAGGAGACCCGCATGAGTTCCCCCGTGCCCGGACGCACCATCGCCACCCGCCTCGGCCTGGGCTGGCGCCTCCACGGCGACGGCCGCACCGTCACTGCCGGGGAGGTCGTCAGGCCGCGCGAGCGGCTCACCTGGCCCCGGACGGTCACCATCGGCGCGCAGCACGTGGTCGCCATGTTCGGCGCCACGTTCCTGGTGCCGCTGATCACGGGCTTCCCGCCGTCCACCACGCTGTTCTTCTCCGGCGTGGGCACGATCCTGTTCCTGGTGGTCACCGCCGGCCGGGTCCCCTCCTACCTCGGCTCGTCCTTCGCCTTCATCGCCCCCATCACCGCCTCGATGAACCAGTACGGTCCCGGCGGCGCGCTGGGCGGGGTCCTCATGGCCGGCGCGGCGCTGTTCCTCATCGGCCTGGTGGTGCAGTTCGCGGGCACCGCCTGGCTCCAGAAGCTCATGCCGCCGCTGGTCACGGGCACCATCGTGGCGCTCATCGGGTTCAACCTGGCGCCGTCCGCGAAGGACAACTTCATGGAGGCCCCCGTCACCGCGCTGGTGACGCTGTCCTCCATCATCCTCGTCTCGGTGCTCTTCCGCGGCATGCCCGGGCGCCTGTCGATCCTGCTGGGCGTGGCCATCGGGTACGTCACCGCGGTGCTGCGCGACGAGGTGGACTTCAGCCGGATCGACACCGCCTGGCAGCAGCAGGGCCTCTTCGGGCTGCCCCCGTTCCAGACCCCCGAGTTCCACCTGCCCCTGATGGGCCTGTTCGTCCCCGTCATCCTCGTGCTGGTCGCCGAGAACATCGGGCACGTGAAGTCCGTGGCGCTCATGACCGGCGACGACCTCGACCCGTACATGGGGCGGGCGATCATGTCCGACGGGCTCGCCACCATGATCGCCGGCTCGGGCGGCGGCTCGGGCACCACGACCTACGCCGAGAACATCGGCGTCATGGCGGCCACGCGCGTCTACTCGACGGCGGCCTACTGGGTCGCCGCCGTGGTGGCGATCCTGCTGAGCGTCTTCCCGGTCTTCGGCGCCGCCGTGGCCACGGTCCCCGCAGGGGTCCTGGGCGGGGCCGCCACGGTGCTGTACGGGATGATCGGCATGCTCGGCGTGCGGATCTGGGTGCAGAACCGCGTGGACTTCTCGAACCCGGTCAACCTCACCACCGCCGCGGTGGCCATGATCATCGGGATCGCCGACTACACGTGGGAGGCCTCCGGGCTGCAGTTCGCGGGCATCGCCCTCGGCACGGCAGCCACGCTCGTGGTCTACCACCTCATGTCGTTCCTGGCCCGCGTGCGGGGGACGGTGGGCAGCGACCCGCTCGCCCCCGACACCACGCGGCTGCCCTCCCCCCTGGGCTGAGCTGCGCCGGACACCCCTCTACTCGTCGGTAGACGAAATGTGCCGGTGAGGGGCCGCCTTTCTTGGTGACCCAGGTCTCCTTTCCCCTAGCGTGGAGTGCGGGAGGGCCGAGCAGCCGGCCGCGCACCACGAGCTGCAGGGGAGAGACCATGCACCACAAACCGTCCGTTCTCGTCCAGGTCGACCTCGACGGCCGGCACATCCGGCTCGTCGTCAGCGGGTGCGTCACCGAGCTCAACCACCGGGCCCTGTGCCCCCTCGTCCGCCGTGCCCGCACCCTCGCCCCGGACATCGCCGTGGTCGTGGACCTCACCACCGCCCACCACGTCGAACCGGTCGCCGTGGACCTGCTGCGCTGGGCCGCGGAGCACGAGGACGCGGTGCGCGGCACGCCCGCCGTCGACTTCGTCCTCCCCGCCGAGCTCCCCGGCCACGGCACCGTGACCCGGCTCGCCGGGTGGGCGAACGCCCGCCGCCGCCCCGGGGCCCCGGAGCCCGCGCGCCGGGGGGCACGGAGCGGAGCCGCCCCGCGGTCCCGCCTCGCGGGCTGAACCGGCCCGTACCGTCCCACCAGAGGGAGGACACCCCGTGAGCACGATCAGCCGCGCCCTGATGGCGCACCCCGCCGCCCCCGAGCTCGCGCGCGAGGAGCGGGCGGCGGAGGTCCGGTGCATCGAGGCGTGCCTCGAGGCCGCCCAGATCTGCCGGATCGGCGCCGACGCCTGCGTGGAGGAGGACGCCGTCGCGGACCTCCGCGACTGCCTGCGCGCCGAGCAGGACTGCGCGGTGATCGGCTCGGCCACCGCCCAGGTGCTGGCCCGCCTCGGCTTCCCGGAGCCCGGGGACGGCCGGGCCGTGCTGGTGCCGCTGCTCGAGGCGTGCGGGGCCGCGGCCCGGGCGTGCCGGGACGCGTGCCGGCGGCACGCCGAGGTCTACGAGCACTGCGCCCTCGTGGCCGAGGCGTGCGAGCGGTGCGACGAGGCCTGCGCGGACCTGCTGAGCCGGAGGAGCTGACGTGGCCGCCCCCGAGGTCCACTGGTTCGAGGAGCTCGGGATCGCGGACGTCCCCCGGGTGGGCGGCAAGAACGCCTCCCTCGGGGAGATGGTCCGGGAGCTGGCCTCGCGGGGGGTGCGCGTGCCGGGGGGCTTCGCGACCACCGCGGACGCGTACCGGTCCTACGTGGAGGCCAACGGGATCGGGCCCGCCCTCCGGGACCGGCTCGAGGACCACCGCGCGGGCCGTGCCACGCTGCGGGAGACCGGCGCCGCCGTGCGCGAGCTGTTCCTGCGCGGCGAGTTCCCCGCGGGGACGGCACGGCAGATCCGGCAGTTCTACCGGGAGCTCTCCGCGCGCACGGGCCGCGCCGGGCTGTCCGTGGCCGTGCGCAGCAGCGCGACCGCCGAGGACCTCCCGGACGCGAGCTTCGCCGGCCAGCAGGAGACGTTCCTCAACGTGGTCGGCGAGGACGAGCTGCTGGAGGCGTGCCGGCGGTGCTACGCGTCCCTGTTCACGGACCGGGCCATCACCTACCGGGAGCTCAAGGGGTTCGACCACCTCGCCGTCGCCCTGTCCGTCGGCGTGCAGGAGATGGTCCGGGCGGACCTCGGCTGCTCCGGGGTGATGTTCTCGATCGACACCGAGAGCGGCTTCCCGCGCGTGGCCGTGATCAGCGCGACGTGGGGCCTGGGCGAGACGGTCGTGCAGGGCACCGCGGACCCGGACAAGTACCTCGTGTTCAAGCCCCTCCTCGACGTGGCGGAGGCCCCGATCGTGGAGCGGACCCGGGGGGCCAAGCTGCACAAGCTCGTCCACGACGACGACGCCCCTGCCGGGGCCGCCGCCACCCGGCTCGTGCAGACCTCCCCCGCGGAGCGGCAGGCGTGGGTGCTCGGCGACGACGACGTCCTGCGGCTCGGCCGCTGGGCCGTGCTCGTCGAGGACCACTACGGCCGCCCCATGGACCTGGAGTGGGCGAAGGACGGGCTGACGGGAGAGCTGTTCCTCCTGCAGGCCAGGCCGGAGACCGTCCAGGCCGGTCGCAGCGGGACCCGCTTCACGATCCACCACCTCCGGGGCGAGGGGCGCGTGCTCGCGGTGGGCGCCGCGGTCGGGGACGCCGTGGCCACCGGCCCGGCCTGCGTGGTCCGCACCGCGGCGGACATCGAGTCCTTCCGGGACGGGTCGGTGCTCGTCACCGAGATGACGGACCCGGACTGGGTCCCGGTGATGAAGCGCGCCGCCGCGATCGTCACCGACCACGGCGGGACCACCAGTCACGCGGCGATCGTCAGCCGGGAGCTGGGCCTGCCCGCCGTCGTCGGCACCGGGGACGCCTCGCGGACCATCCCGGAGGGCCAGGAGCTGACGGTCTCCTGCGCGGCGGGCGACCGGGGCACGGTCTACGAGGGCACCCTCCCGTTCGACGTCGAGGAGGTCGACCTCGGGGAGCTGCCGGAGTCGCGCACCGCGATCATGGTCAACGTGGCGAGCCCCGCCGCGGCCTTCCGCTGGTGGCGGCTGCCGGCCGACGGGGTGGGTCTGGCCCGGATGGAGTTCGTCGTCAACAACATCGTCGAGGTCCATCCCATGGCCCTCGTTCACCCGGAGCGGGTCCGGGACGAGGCGGACCGCCGGCGGATCGCGGAGCTGACGGCGGGCTTCCCGGACGGCCAGGAGTACTTCGTGCAGACGCTGGCGCTGGGCCTCGCCAAGCTCGCCGCCCCGTACCACCCCCGGCCGGTGATCGTGCGGCTCAGCGACTTCAAGTCCAACGAGTACGCCCACCTCGTGGGCGGGGCGGCCTTCGAGGAGCCCGAGGAGAACCCGATGCTCGGCTTCCGGGGGGCCTCCCGCTACTACGACCCCCGGTACCGGGAGGGCTTCGCCCTCGAGTGCCGGGCGCTGCGGCGGGTGCGCGAGCGCATCGGCTTCGACAACGTGGTGGTCATGGTTCCCTTCTGCCGCACCGTGGGCGAGGCGGACCGGGTCCTGGCCACGATGGCCGAGCACGGCCTCGAGCGCGGGCGGCACGGCCTGAAGGTGTACATGATGTGCGAGATCCCCTCCAACGTGGTCCTGGCAGAGCAGTTCGCCACGCGGTTCGACGGCTTCTCCATCGGCTCCAACGACCTCACGCAGCTCGTCCTGGGGGTGGACCGGGACGCGGAGGCCCTGCGGGCGCTGTTCGACGAGCGGGACGAGGCCGTGACCCGGATGATCAGCGAGGCGATCCGCAAGGCCCACGCCGCGGGCATCCCCATCGGCATCTGCGGCCAGGGGCCCAGCAACCACCCCGACTTCGCCGAGTTCCTGGTGCGGGAGGGGATCGACTCGATCTCCCTGAACCCGGACAGCTTCCTGCGCACCGCGCGGCGGATCGCCGAGACCGAGCGGCGCCTCGCGGCCGGGCCCGGGGGCACAATGGACGCATGAGCCTCTCGGTGGGCGCACGCCCCGACCTGGACGTCGAGCCCGGCCGCGCGGGACGGCTGCTCGAGTTCCCGCGGCGCTATCCGCTCGTGGCCGTGACCCTGGCCGTGGGCGCCGTGGTCGTGGGACTGCTGGTCGCCGGGCAGCCGGGGCCGGCGCAGTGGCTGGGCTCCGGGTGGGCCCTGGTCGTGGCCGCCCGGGTGGCGTGGGGCATGGTCGCGGACGTCGTCGCCGGGCACTGGGGCGTGGACCTGCTGGCCGTCACGGCGATCAGCTCGACCGTGGCGGTCGGCGAGTACCTGGCGTCCCTCGTGGTGGTCCTCATGCTCACCGGTGGCCAGGCCCTCGAGGACTACGCGGCGAACCGGGCCCGCAAGGAGCTCAACGCGCTGCTCGAGCGGGCTCCGGTGCTGGCCCACCGGCGGCACCCGGACGGGTCCGTCGAGGACGTCCCGGTCGAGGAGGTCCGCCCCGGGGACGAGCTGCTGGTCCGCCCCGCCGAGGTCGTCCCCGTGGACGGGTGCCTGGTCGGCGCGGAGGCCGACTTCGACGAGTCCTCCATCACCGGGGAGAGCCTGCCCGTGACCCGCCGCGCCGGGGAGCCGGTGCTCTCGGGCGTCCTCAACGAGCAGCAGGCCGTGGTGCTGCGGGCCACCGCCACCGCGGCGGACAGCCAGTACTCCCAGATCGTGGCGATGGTGCGGGAGGCCGCGGAGTCCCGAGCGCCGGTGGTGCGCCTGGCCGACCGCTACGCCGTGCCCTTCACCGCGTTCGCCCTCCTCGTGGCCGGGCTGGCGTGGTGGTACCACGGGGACCCGGTGGTCTTCGCGGAGGTGCTCGTGGTGGCCACCCCCTGCCCGCTGCTGATCGCCGCCCCCGTGGCGTTCCTGGGCGGGATGAGCCGGGCGGCGCGCAACGGCGTCATCATCAAGAACGCCGGGACCCTCGAGCGGCTCGCCGCGGTGCGCACCGTGGCCTTCGACAAGACCGGGACGATCACCTACGGCCGCCCCGAGCTGCTGGCCGTCCACGCCCGCCCCCCGTTCCCGGAGGAGGAGCTGCTGCGCCTGACGGCGTCCGCCGAGCAGTACTCCTCCCACGTGCTCTCCGCCTCGGTGCGGGACGCCGCGCTCACCCGGGGGCTCGCGCCGGCCCCGGCCGAGGAGGCCCACGAGGAGGCGACCCACGGGGTCACCGCCACCGTGGAGGGACGCCGGGTGGTGGTCGGCAAGCGCGCCCACGTGGCCCGCTCCGCCCCGGACGTGGTCGAGCAGGCGCTCGGGCCGGGCGAGCTGGCCGTCTACGTGGCCGTGGACGGCCGCTTCGCCGGCACCCTGGTGATGAGCGACCAGGTGCGCGAGGACGCGGCGGCCACGATGGCCGAGCTGACCGCGCTCGGGGTCCGGGAGATCCTCGTGCTCAGCGGTGACGCCCGCGCCACCGTGGAGCACGTCGCCGCGGCGCTGGGCATCACCCGGGTGCTGCCCGAGTGCCTGCCCGAGGACAAGGTCCGCACCGTCCGCAGCGCCCCGCACCGTCCGGTGCTCATGGTCGGCGACGGCGTCAACGACGCCCCCGTGCTCGCCGCCGCCGACGTCGGCGTCGCGATGGGCGCCCGGGGCGCGACCGCCGCCAGTGAGTCCGCCGACGTCGTGATCCTCACCGAGGACCTCGCCAGGACCGCGACGGCGGTGCGGATCGGCCGGCGCACCATGCAGGTGGCACTGCAGAGCATCTGGCTGGGCATCGCCCTGTCCGTGGTGCTCATGCTCGTGGCCGCCACCGGGGCGATCCCCGCGATCTTCGGCGCCCTCAGCCAGGAGGTCGTGGACCTCCTGGCCATCCTCAACGCCCTGCGCGCCCTCCGCGGGCCCCGCGGCGAACGGTGACCGGCCGGCTCAGTGCCGGACGACGAGCACCGGGCAGTGGGCGTAGGAGACGCACGCGTGGGAGACCGAGCCCAGGGAGGAGCCGAGCAGCCCGCCGCGGCCGCGCCGGCCGAGCACGAGCAGCTGCGCGGTCTCGCTCTCCGTGATGAGCCGGCCTGCCGGGCGGCCGTGCGTCACCGTGGTGGTCAGGCGGCCGGGGACGTCCTCCCCGAAGACGGCCGCGACCGTGCGCGCAAGGATCCGCTCGTGGTTGGCGCGCAGCGCCTCCTCGTCGACGAGGAGCTCGGCGTCCAGCACGGTGGGGTCCCCCGCGCACGCGATCGCCTCGAGCGGGGCGTCGAGGGCCTCCGCGAGCCTCGCGGCGAGCCGCAGGGCCTCCATCGAGGACTCCGAGCCGTCGATCCCCACGAGGATCCGCTGGTCCGTCGGTGCGTTCATGACCGAACCTCCTTGTCCGGGCCGGCTGCCGGGAGCCGGCCTGTCGGTGCCGCGTGGCCCGCGCCGGGTGGCCGGCGCCGGCCGGTCAGTGCCGGACGACCAGCACCGGGCAGTGGGCGTGGTCGATGCACGCGTTGGAGACGGAGCCCAGGGCCGAGCCCCGCAGGCCTCCGTGGCCGCGGCGCCCGAGCACCAGCATCAGGGCGTTCTCGCTCTCCTCGACCAGGCGGGCCGCGGCCCGTCCGTGGAGCAGCTCGGCGCGCACGTGCTCCGGGGGGTCCGCGCCGAACACGTCGGCGACCGTCGAGCGGAGCAGCTCCACGCTGCCGGCCGGCGGCCGGTCCGGGTCGACGGTCTCCCAGCCCTCGTAGAGGGGCGGCCCCTCCCAGAACATGAGGGCGGTCAGCGGGACGCCCAGGGCGCGGGCGATCCTGTCCCCCGCCCGGAGGGCCTCCTTCGAGGAGTCCGATCCGTCGATGCCGACGAGGATCCGCTGCTGTGACGGTGTCTCCATGGCCGAGCTCCTTCGTTCCGGCGCCCGCGGTCCGTGCCCGGGGCGCGCTCCGGCCGCCAGGAACCTGGCGGACCGCTCAGTGCCGCACCACGAGGACGGGGCACTTGGCGTGGGAGACGAGGGCCGAGGAGACGGAGCCGAGGATCATCCCCAGCACCCCGCCCGTTCCCCGCCGGCCCACCACGAGCATCCGGGCCTCCTCGCTCTCCTCGATGAGCCGGGCGGCGGGCTGGCCGCGCAGGAGCCGGGTGGTCAGGTTCGCCGGGCGCTGCTCCCCGAACACCTCCTCGAGGGTGCTCTCGAACAGCTGCTCGCTGCCGCGGCGGAACTCCTCGGGGTCCACCACGCGGTAGCTCTCGTAGAGCAGCGGGTCCTCCCAGCACATGATGGCCTCGAGCGGTGCGCCCAGGGCCTCGGCGAGCCGCACTCCCTCCCGGAGCGCGGCCTTGGACGACCCGGACCCGTCGACTCCCACGACGATCCGGCCTCCGGACGACGGCTCGCCCATGGTGTTCCCCCTTGTTCCCGGCGGGCCGGCCGGTCCGCCTGTCTCCACGATAGGACCCGGTGAGGTCCGTCACAACGGATCCCCGGTCCCGGGGCCCGCATGACGGCCGACGGGCGGCACCGCCCCGTCCCGCCTGCCGTCGCACGGGCGGCGCGCGGCGTCCTCAGCCGCGGGTGACCTGGATCTTCCGGGTCGCGGGCGGCTCGACGTGCCCGGCGACGGGCACGCGCACCTCCAGCACGCCGTCGCGGTACGCGGCGCTGATGTCCTCGTCCCGGCACCCGGCGGGCAGCGGCAGGGCGCGGGAGAACGAGCCGTAGCGGAACTCCGAGCGGTAACCGCCCTTGTCCTTGTGCTCGGTCCGCTCCCTGCGCTCGGCCCGCAGGTGGAGCACGTCGTCGGCCACCGTGAGCTCCACGTCCTGCTCGGGGTCGATGCCGGGCAGCTCCGCCCGGATCACCACGGTGTCGCCGTCCCGGTACTCCTCCACACGGGGCCAGGAGGCCTCGACGTCCCCCTCCAGGAGGCGTCGGAGGGGCTCGAGCATCTCCAGCCCCTCCCTGCGCATCAATCCGGCCATGACCTGACTCCTTCCCGTGGCACCGGTGCCGCGGCCGTCCGGGACGTCGTCCCGGACGGCCGGCGAGACCGGTGCGGTCCGCCTCGACCCTTCAAGCGTAGACACCGCCGACCGGGCGCGTAAGGGCCGCGGGGTCCGGGACGCATGATGACGGGGGCCCGCTCCACCGGCCCCCGGGGACACTGGATTCGCAGGTGCGACAGGGCGATAATCGGGGCATCCCCACGGGTTCTGTCGCCGTCCGGCGGCCACCCCGGGGACCGGGAGAGAGCGGGGTGTCCGCGGTGGACAACAACGTGATGAAGATCGTCTACACGTTCTTCCTGGGGGCCCTGCTGGCCCTGTTCGTGGGCCTGGGGATCCAGACGTTCTATCCGGGGCCGGAGATGCCGGAGCCGACCGCGGGGATGGAGTTCGTGCCCGAGGGGGGCGCTCCGACCGAGGAGCAGCGCGCGGAGATGGAGGAGAACGACCGGCAGTGGCGGCAGTGGCAGGAGGAGCAGCAGAGCTACAGCCGCGACGTGGCGGTCGTGGCCCTGGGCGCCTCCGTGGTGCTGCTCGGTCTCAGCCTCGTGCTGGAGAAGCGCAACAGGGTGCTGACCAACGGGGTGATGCTGGGCGGGCTGTTCACCCTGATCTACGCCATCGGCCGCAGCTTCGCCTCCAGCGAGACCACCATGACGTTCGTCGCCGTGAGCGTGGGCCTGGCGGTGGTGCTGGTCCTCGGCCACCGGCGCTTCTTCCAGGACCGTCCCCCGGCGGGCGCGCCCGAGGAGGCGCACCGGGAGCAGAGCGGCGTCTGAGCCGCTCCGCCGGGACGCCTCTAGAAGCCCGTCGGCTCGGTCTCCAGCTCGGGCTCCTCGGGCGGGGCCTCGTGGTGCAGGGGCCGCAGGGCGGCGGTCGTCCCGAACCACAGCAGCGCGTCGTAGCGCTCCCCCATGCGGGTGGGGACGTAGTTGCCGGCCTCGCGCCACGGGTGGTACACCACCCCGACGGCCCGGTGGCCGAACCTCCCGGAGAGCCAGGGCCCGGAGCGGTCGCGGCCGAAGACGAGCACCGCGTCCTCCTCCAGCGCCCGGTGCAGGAGGTCCTCGTGGCTGCCGGCACGAGCCTGCGGGACGGCGAGCACCTCCTCGGCCGCGCCCCACGCCTCCGCCGCGACCACCGTGCCGGTCCAGGAGGCGAGGCCGACCAGCACCACCTCGTGCGCGGGGTGGCGCTCGCGCAGCAGCTGACCCACGTTGACCAGCCCGGCATCGAACATGTCGGTGGCCCGGGCGTCCCCCACGTGGGAGTTGTGCTCCCACACCAGGCCCTTGGCGCCGGGCCCGTGGTGGCGGGAGAGCAGGTCCGCGGTGTCCGCCATGTGCTCGTCCCGCACGTTCCAGGACTGCCGGTCGCCGCGCACCATGGTCCGGTAGTAGCGCTCGGCGTCGACCGTCACCATGGCGTTGAGGACGGCGTCGAACGCGGCGGGGTCCCCGGCCGTCCGGTCCATGGTGCGCCGGCGCACCTCGGCGAGGAGGGCGACGACGTCGGCCTCGCAGCTCTCGGGCACGATCCGCGTCCGCCACGCGTAGCGGTGCGGGTCCTCGTGGAAGGGGACGAAGCACTGCCACGCCTGCAGCGCGGCGGGCAGCGCCTCGGGGGCGCTCGTCCCGAGCCAGCCGATGATCTCCCGCAGCGAGTCCCACAGCGAGTAGACGTCCAGGCCGTAGAAGCCGACCTGCTCGTGGCCGGCCCGGCGGGCGTTCTCCTCCCGGAGCCAGTCGAGGAACTCGGCGACCTCCTCGTTCGCCCACATCCACGTGGGCCAGCGCTCGAAGCCCGCGAGGACGCCGTGGGCGTCGAGGTCCTGGTCCGCCTCGCCGCGCACCCACCGGTCGATCCGCCAGCAGTCCGGCCAGTCCCCCTCGACCCCGATCCAGGTGAAGCCGTGCTCCTCGATGAGCCGGCGGCTGAGCAGGGCCCGCCACCGGTAGTACTCGTGCGTGCCGTGGGACGCCTCCCCCACGCACACGAACCGGGCGCCGGCGCAGCGCTCCACGAGCGGGTCGAGGTCCTGCGCCGTCTCCAGCGGCCGGGCGAGGGAGCGGATCTCCGCGAGGACCCCGGCCTCCCGGGAGGGGCCGCGCCCGAGCGGGCTCACCGGGACGTCCCGTCGCCGTGCTCCCCGGCCGGGGAGAGGTGGCGCAGGAACCAGTCCCGGGCCAGCGCGGCGGCCTCGGCGAGCGTGCCGGGCTCCTCGAAGAGGTGCGTGGCGCCCTCCACCACGGCCAGCCGGGTGGGGCAGCGCATCGACTCCTGCGCCCACCGGTTGAGGCCGAGCACCTCGGAGTCCTCGCTGCCGACGATCAGCAGGGTGGGTGCCTGCACCGAGCGCAGCCGCTCGTCCGCGAGGTCCGGCCGGCCGCCGCGGGAGACCACGGCCGCGATGGACGCGCCGGGCTCGGCCGCGGCCCACAGGGCGGCGCCGGCGCCGGTGCTCGCCCCGAAGTACCCGACCGGGGACGCCGCGGAACCGGGCTGCTCGCGCAGCCACGCCGTGGCCAGGAGCAACCGCTCGGCGAGCAGGCCGATGTCGAAGACGTTGCCGCGGTCCGTCTCCTCCCCGGGGGTGAGCAGGTCGAGCAGCAGGGTGCCGAGCCCCGCCTGCTGCAGGACGGAGGCCACGTACTGGTTCCGCGGGCTGCGCCGGCTGCTGCCGCTGCCGTGGGCGAAGACCACCACCCCGGCGCCGGGCGCCGGCAGGTGCAGGTGCGCCTCGAGCTGCTCCCTCCCGGCCGGGATGCGCACGTCGGCGTCGACCGGATAGCCGTGCGCGGCCGGCCCCGCCCGGGGCGGCACGGGCAGCTCCGGCTGGTGGCGGCGCCGGGCGGCGTCCAGCAGGGCCACCACCTCGTCGTCCTCGGTGGCGGAGAAGTCCCGGTAGTGGTAGCCGACGGCCGTGAAGTACGGCGGGGTCGCGAGGCAGATCACCTCGTCCGCCTCCACCACCCGGCCCAGGGCCTCCTGCGGGGCCACCGGGACGGCCAGCACCACGCGCGCGGCGCCCAGCTGGCGGGCGATCCGGCAGGCCACGCGGGCCGTGGAGCCGGTGGCGATGCCGTCGTCGACGACCAGGGCGGTCCGTCCGGTGAGATCGACCCGCTCCCGGCCCTCGCGGAAGCGCGCCGTCCGCGCCTCGAGCACGGCCCGCTCCCGCGCCTCGATCTGCTCGAGCTGCGCGTCCGTCACCCCGAAGTACTGGAGGGTCCGCTCGTCGAGCACGCGGGCGCCCTCCTCCCCGATGGCGCCCATGGCCAGCTCGGGCTGGGAGGGGACCCCCAGTTTCCGCACCACGATGACGTCCAGCGGCGCGTCCAGGATGCGGGCCACCTCGTGGGCCACGGGCACCCCGCCGCGGGGCAGCCCCAGCACCACCACGTCCTGCCCGCGCAGGGACCTCAGCCGCTTCCCCAGCTGCCGCCCGGCCTCGACCCTGTTCTCGAAGACCACCATGGTCCCCACCGCCTCTCCGGCGGGCGCGCGGCCCACCGCCCTCCGGTGCTCGCCCGGCTCCGTTCGCGCCCCCGGGTCCCGTGGGCCGCCGCGGAGGACTCCAGCGTAGGCAGGCGGGGAACACGGTGGAAGGCCCGCGGGCCAGGTGACGGACGTGGACAACGGAGCAGGCCCGCCCCACAATGTGAGCACGCCCCGGCGGCCGGCCGGCCGCGGACCCGGGCGCCCTGGACGGACGTCCCGCACCGGCGGGGGAGACGGAGCACGCCGCATGAAGGACCGCACGCAGGACAGCGCCGAGGACCGCACGGACGGCAGGGTCATGCGGACGGTCTACACGTTCTTCCTGGGGCTGCTGCTGGCCCTGTTCGTGGGTCTCGGCGTCGCCACGGTCCACCCCGGCCCGGAGGAGCCCGCGCCGCCCCCGGCGGTCGCGATGGCGCGGGAGACCCGCGAGCTCGCCCCGGAGGAGCAGCAGCAGTGGGCGGCCTACGAGCGCGAACGGGGGGCGTGGGAGGTCGAGCACATGCGGTACAGCCGCGACGTCGGCGTGATCGCCCTGGTCGCGTCCGTCGTGCTGCTGGGGGCGAGCCTGGCGGTGGAGCGGCGCCGGCCGGTGCTCGCCCACGGCGTGCTGCTCGGCGGTCTGTTCACGCTGCTGCACAGCGTGGTCCGCAGCCTGGTCTCGCAGGACACCGTCGCCTCGTTCGCCGTGGTCACCGTGGCGCTGGCCGTGGTGCTGTACCTCGGCTACCGCCGGTTCGTGGACCGCCCCACCCCGGCCGGTGACCGGTGGGGTCCTCCCCGGCCGGTGGTCAGCGACAACGGGAAGCACCCGTCCCGCCGCTGAGCGCGCCGGGCCGGTGCCGGCCGGTCAGCGGGGCAGCGGCAGCTTCTCGTCGAGCACGGCCCGGACGGCCGCGACGTCGACGTCCGTGACGGAGGCGTGCTCCCAGGCCGGCCGGTTGTCCTTGTCCACGAGGACCGCCCGCACGCCCTCGGCGAAGTCGGGGCGGGCGATCGTGTCCGCGGCGAGGCGCAGCTCCCGCTCGAGGCAGGAGCGCACGCTGTCGTCGGCCGCGCCGCGCTCCAGCAGCTCGAAGGTGCGCACCAGCGAGGAGGGGCTCATCCCCGCGAGGTCCTCCGGCGCGGCGGCGACGATCTGCTCGAGGGTCGGGGCGCCGTAGCGCTCCTCGATCTCCTCCCACCGCGCCACCACGGAGGACGGCTCGGGCTCGCGCGCGAAGCGGGAGAGGGCGTCCTCCGGGCCCTCCTCCACCACGGCCCCGGCGAGGGCCTCGAAGTCCTCGTCCGCCACGAGGACGTCGGCCAGCCCGAGGGCGACGGCGTCCGCGCCGCCGAGCCGCTGTCCGCCGAGGGCGAGCCAGCGGCCCACGGCCAGGCCCGGTTCGCCGCGGTGGTCCGGCCGGGAGACGCGCGGCAGGAACCAGGAGGCGCCGATGTCGGTGAAGAAGCCGATCTTCGTCTCGGGCATCGCCATGACCGTGGAGGGACCCACCACGCGGTGGGAACCGTGCACGGAGATGCCCATGCCGCCGCCCATGCAGATCCCGTTCATGAGCGCCACGTAGGGCTTGGGGTAGTCCGCGATCAGGCAGTCGAGGGCGTACTCGACGGCGAACACCCCCGTGGCCTCCTCCGTCCGCCCGGCGAGCACGGCGTCGCGGACCTCCCGGATGTCGCCGCCGGCGCACCACGCCCGCGGGGAGGCCGAGGTGACGAGCACGTGGCGCACGGCGTCGTCGTCCCGCCACGCGTCGAGCGCGGCCTTGAGGTCCCGGTACATCTGTGCGGTGAGGGCGTTGAGCTGACGGGGCCGGTTGAGCACGATGTGCCCGGTGCCGTTGCGGACCTCGGTCAGGACGTGCTGCGCGGTGCCGGTCGTGGCGGTGTCGGTCATGGCTCCCACCCTGCCACGGGTCACGCCGCCGTGCCACGGCTCACACGCCGGAGGGCGGCCACTGTCCACGCTGCGCCAGGAGGGAGGCGAGCAGGTCGGCCCGGTCGGTGACGATCCCGTCGACCCCGAGCTCGAGCAGCTCCGCCATCTCGGCCGTCTCGTTGACGGTCCACACGTGCACGTCGATGCCGTGCCGGTGGGCGAAGTCCAGGAAGCGGGGGGTCACGAGCTGGACCTCGGCCCCGCCCCGCACCCGGTACCGGCGGGGGATCTGCACGGTGTCGAACGGCTCGATCCACCGGGCGGCCGCCCGCCGCGCGAGACGCCAGGTGGGCCCGCCCAGCCACGAGCACACGAGCAGCAGGCGCATCCCCTCCTTGCCGGAGGACGTGGGCACGGTCCGGCCGTCCAGCTCGCGGATCCGCCGCAGCGTGCGGCGCCGGCGGCTCTCGGAGAAGGAGGTCACCCGCACCCGGTCCACGGCGCCGAGCTCGTGGAGCAGCGCCGGCAGGGCCGCCACGGACGCCTCGTCCTTGACGTCCACGTTGAACTTCAGCTCGGGGAGCTCCGTCAGCAGGTCGGCGAAGCGGGGGATGCGCCCGGCCCCGGCGACGCGCTCGGCCCTGATCTGCGCCCAGGTCAGGGCGGAGACCTTCCCGCTGCCGCCGGTGACGCGGTCGAGGGTCTCGTCGTGGAAGGACAGGACCACCCCGTCGGCCGTCGTGTTGACGTCCGTCTCGATCCACTCGTAGCCGAGGTCCCGGGCCGCCCGGAAGGCGTCGAGGGTGTTCTCGGCACCGTCCCGGCAGAAACCGCGGTGGGCCAGGGCTGCGGGGGCGTCGCGCCGGTGCGCTGGAGGGGTCACCCCCCTATTGTTACCCCGTGGTAGCGGATTGTCCCGCCCATGACGCGCCAGGTCGGCCGCCGCGCAGCAGGGCCTCGATCACCTGGGCCACCCCGTCCTCCTCGAACGGCGGGGCCGTGCGGCCCACGGCCCGCGCGACCGCGGGGTGCCCGCTCGCCATGGCGTAGCCGTGGGCGGCCCACGTGAGCATCTCGAGGTCGTTGGGCATGTCGCCGAAGGCCATCACCTCGTGCGGGCGGATGCCGCGCTCGGCCGCGTACTGCTCGAGGGTGCGCGCCTTGGTGAGCCCCTTCTGCCCCATCTCCACGAGCGGGGCCGCCGCCACGGAGTGCGTCACGGACAGCCTGCCGGCCACGAGCTCGGCGAGCGCCCGGAAGTACTCCTGCGGCTCGGCGGTGTCCAGCTTGGCCAGGAACTTCACCAGCCCCTGGTCCTCCGGCAGCCGGTCCCGCAGCGCCCCGACCAGGGGGGCGCCGACCTCCATCCGGTCGGTCCTGGCCCACCCGTGGTCCGTGAAGACCCCCTCGAGGGTCTCCGCCGCGAACAGCGTGCCGGGGTGCCGGGCCGCGACCTCGTCCATGACCGCGAAGGCGTCCCGGGCCGGGAACAGGCTCGACTCCACGACCAGGTCGGCGCTGAGGTCGTAGACCACCGCCCCGTTCGAGCAGATGACCACGCCCTCGTGGCCGAGCTGCTCACGCAGCGGGTCGAGCCAGCGCATGGGCCGGCCCGTCACGAACACCACGTGGATGCCGCTGTCCTGGGCGGCGCGGATCGCGTCGACGGTGCGCGGGCGGAAGCGGAAGTCGTGCCCCAGGACGGTGCCGTCGAGGTCGCTGGCGATCATCCGGATCGGCGCCGTCCCGGGGACCTCCGGATCAGGGCTCACGGGTGTTCTGCCACCTAGGCCTCGTGCGTCCCGGTGAGGCAGGCGCGGGCGATCCCGGAGCTGAAGAGCTGGAAGTTGACGACGGCGGGGCTGGCGCTCTCGTCGACCTCGATCTGCTCCTCGCCCACCGCGGTCACGCACACGATGTAGCGGTGCGGCCCGTGGCCGGGGGGCGGGGCGGCGCCCACGTACTCGTCGGTGCCGCCGTCGTTGCGGTGCTTGACCGCCCCGGCCGGAGGGTCGGACGCCGCGCCGCGCGCGAGGGAGGTGACGTCGGCGGGGATGTTGGACAGGCACCAGTGCCAGAAGCCGCTGGGGGTGGGGGCGTCCGGGTCGAAGACCGTGACCACGTAGCTCTTCGTGCCCTCCGGGGCCCCGGACCAGCTCAGCTGCGGGGACACGTCCTGGCCGCCGGCGCCCATGATGCCCGAGAGCTGGGCCGGGGCGAGCGGGCCGCCGTCGGAGATGTCCTCGGAGGTGAGGGTGAAGCTCGGCAGGTCGGGCAGGTCGGCGTACGGGTCGCGCTCGGGCACGGGCTCTCCTTGGACGGGACGGGACGGGTGGGGTCGGGGCGGGTCAGGGCGCGGGCAGCTCGTCCTTGCGGGGCAGGTCCGCGCCGGCGCGGGAGACCGTGACGCCGGCCGCCGCGGCGGCGTAGCGCAGCAGCTCGCCGACCTGCTGCTCGTCCAGGTTGTCGATCCGCTCGCGGGCCGGCGCGCCCGTGTAGCCGTGGTCGGTGAGCCAGCCGAGCAGCGCGGCCATGAAGGAGTCCCCGGCCCCCACGGTGTCCACGACCGTGGTGCGGGCGGCGGGCACCTCCACCCCGCGCGGCCCGGTGGCGCGGGTGCGGGCCCAGGGCCCCAGGGGCCCGCGGGTGACGACGACGAGCTCCGCGCCGGCCTTGAGCCAGGCGCCCGCGCTCTCCTCGACGCTGCGGTGGGGGTACAGCCACAGGAGGTCCTCGTCCGAGGCCTTCACGACGTCGGCGAGGGCCACGAGCTGCTCGGCCCGGGCCCGGGCGTCCGAGGAGTCCGGGATGATGGACGGCCGGCAGTTGGGGTCGTAGGAGATCAGGGCCGAGCGGTGGGCCTGCTCCACGGCGTGCAGGACCTTCGAGGCGCCGGGCTCGAGCATCGCCCCGATCGACCCGACGTGCAGCAGGGAGGTGTCCCGGAGCAGCTCGGCCAGCTGCTCGTCCGAGAGGTCCAGGGACCAGTCGAGCTGGAAGTCGTAGGTCGCGGCGCCGTCCTCCCCGATGACGGCCTCGGCCACGGAGGTGGGCCGCGTGTCGGCGTCGAAGGGCAGGAGCACGCCGTTGTCCCGCAGGTGCGCCTCGACCTGCGTGCCGTACTCGTCCTCGCCGTAGCGGCCGAGGAACTGGACCTCGTGGCCGAGCCGGGCCAGGCCCACGGCCACGTTCATGGGGCTTCCCCCGGCGTGCGCGCGGGGCTCCTGGCCGCGCTTCGAGACCACGTCCACGAGCGCCTCACCGATGACCGTCAGCATGCTCTCACGGTAGCACCCGCCGGCCCCGCCGCCCCCGGCACCGGACCGGCCCGCCGGGCCCGTAACGGGAGCCCTTCCCGCCCCCGGTGCCCCTAGAATGGAGGGCGGCGTCCTGCGCGAACCGCAGCGGCGCGCACCCGACCGCGCAACGAGGCGCGGCACGTCACGGCCGGACACGATGACGTCCCCGGCCGAGGAAGAGAGTCATTCTTGAGCACTCCTGAAAGCTGGGCCGACCGCGAGTCGCTCGCCGAGGGCATCGTCCCCCTGGTCGGACGCCTGCACCGTGAGAACAAGGTCGTGCCGACGGTCTACGGCCGCTCCCTGGTGCACAAGTCCGTCACCCAGATCATCAAGGCGCACCGCTTCGCCCGCCGGATCGACGGCGAGGAGCTGCCCCTCGAGGACACGACCCGCCTGCTCGAGGCCATGTCCGGGCTGAACCTCGGCACCTGCGCGGTGGACCTCGGCAAGCTCAACCGGCTCGCCCAGGAGTCGGACCAGGACCTCGAGTTGTTCCTGCGCGAGGAGCTCGCCCCCGTGGTGGACCGCAGGGCCCAGAACTCCCCGGAGTCCCAGGACGTGGTGCTCTACGGGTTCGGCCGCATCGGCCGCCTGCTCGCCCGCATCCTCATCAACCGCAACGACGGCACCGGCCTGAACCTGCGCGCCGTCGTGGTGCGCAAGAAGCCGGGCAACGACCTGGTCAAGCGCGCCTCCCTCCTGCGCCGCGACTCGGTGCACGGGAAGTTCGACGGGACCATCCACGTCGACGAGGAGAACGACGTCATCACGGCCAACGGGGTGGCCATCAAGTTCATCTACGCGAACGACCCCACCGAGATCGACTACACCGCCTACGGGATCGACAACGCGATCGTCGTGGACAACACGGGCGTGTGGCGCGACGAGGCCGGGCTCTCGAAGCACCTGCAGGCCAAGGGCGTGGCCAAGGTGCTGCTCACCGCACCGGGCAAGGGCGACCTGAAGAACATCGTGTGCGGGGTCAACGACGACGTCATCACCGCGGAGGACACCATCCTGTCCGCCGCGTCCTGCACCACCAACGCGATCACCCCGGTCGTGAAGGTCCTGCACGACAAGTACGGCATCGCGCAGGGCCACGTGGAGACGGTCCACTCCTACACCAACGACCAGAACCTCATCGACAACTGGCACAAGGGCGACCGCCGGGGCCGCTCCGCCGCCCTCAACATGGTCATCACCGAGACCGGCGCCGCGAAGGCCGTGGCCAAGGCCCTGCCGGAGATGGCCGGCAAGCTGACGGGCAACGCGATCCGCGTCCCCACCCCGGACGTGTCCATGGCCATCCTCAACCTGCAGCTCGAGCAGGCCCCGGAGTCCGAGGACGCGGTCAACCAGTACCTGAAGGACATCTCGCTGAACTCGTCCCTGCGCAAGCAGATCGACTACACCGACTCCCCCGAGATCGTGTCCACCGACTTCGTGGGCTCCCGCCGCGCGGGCGTCGTCGACGGTCTCGCGACGATCGTCAACGGGAGCTCGCTGGTGCTCTACGTCTGGTACGACAACGAGTTCGGCTACTCCTGCCAGGTCGTGCGGGTGCTCGCCCGGATGGCCGACATCGCGATGCCGCAGTTCCCGGCCGAGCGGGTCGCGGTCGGCACGGCGTCGATCCCCGGCTGAGCCGCCCCTCGCCGGCAGCGAACCGTCCGCGCCGAGGGGTCGCCACCGAACGGAACGACCGACTCGCACCGTTCAGTGGCGACCCCCCGCGCAGCAGGTCGAGCAGACGGCGTCCCTCGAACGGCGGCGCGGCGGGTCAGGCGGTGTAGAAGGCCCCCGCGACCGCCCCGAGGGCGGCGACGTCGTCCACGTGGCACAGCTCCCGGGCCGAGTGCATCGACAGCAGGCCGATGCCGACGTCGATCGTGCGCACCCCCAGCCGGGCCGCGGTGATGGGCCCGATGGTGGACCCGCACGGCACCCGGTTGTTGGAGACGAACTCCTGGTAGCCCACACCGGCGCGCGCGCAGGCCTCGGCCCAGATCCCGGCGCCCACGGCGTCCGTGGCGTAGTGCTGGTCCGCGTTGATCTTCAGCAGCGGCCCCGCCCCCGGCACCGGCCGGTTCACGGGGTCGTGGTGGCCCTGGTAGTTGGGGTGCACCAGGTGCCCGGCGTCGGCGGACAGGCACACGGACCCGGCCAGGGAGCGCCGGTGCTCGGCGGCGGAGCGGCCCAGGCCCTCACCGATGCGCACCAGCACGTCCTCGAGGAACGGTCCCGCGGCGCCGGAGCGGGTGCGGGAGCCGATCTCCTCGTGGTCGAACGCGGCGAGCACCGCGATGTGCCGGCCCTGCTCGACCGCCTCGGCCTCGCGGGCGAGCGCGCTCAGCCCGGCGTGCACGGAGGACAGGTTGTCCAGCCGCCCGGAGGCGAACAGCGTCCCGCCCTGCCCGAACACGGCGGGGGGCTGGGCGTCCGCCAGCACCACGTCGTAGCCGACGATGCGGGCCGGGTCCACGGGCCCGCCGTCCGCGTGCTCGGCCAGCAGCGCGAGGACGTCCGCGTCCTCCGGCTGCCCCACTCCCCAGATCGGCTGCACGTGCTGCTGGCGGTCGAGCTGCAGGCCCTTGTTGGCCTCGCGGTCCAGGTGGATGGCGAGCTGCGGGATGCGGGCCACGGGGCCGGTGGCGGTCAGGTGCTCCACCGGGGCGCCGTCCGTCCCGCGGACCACGAGCCGGCCCGCCAGGCGCAGCTCGCGGTCCAGCCACGAGTTCAGCAACGCCCCGCCGTAGGTCTCGACCCCGGCCTGGTGCCAGGTGTGGGCCGTGGTGGTGGGCCTCGGCTTGAGCTTGAAGCCCGGCGAGTCGGTGTGCGCGCCGAGGATCCGGAACCCCGCCGCGGGCGGGACCTCCGCCGGGGTGGCCCACGCGATGACAGCCCCGTCGCGGAGCACGTAGCGCCGCCCGCGGACGCCGGTCCGGGCCCAGTCCTCCGTCTCGTCGAGGCGGACGAAGCCCACCTCCTCCAGCCGGGCGGCGGCGGCGTGCGCGGCGTGGAAGGAGCTCGGCGACTCCATCACGTAGCGGCCGAGGTCCTCGACGGCGGACCGGGGGTCGACTGCGGTGCGGGGTTCCATGCCGTCAGTCTACGAAAGGTGCTGGGGCGCGCGTCCGGGCGCCTGTCCCGCCCAGTGGCCGGGACAGGCGGGCGGGCCGGGGCACACCCAGGCTCCGGGCCCACGGCCCTCCCCACCGGGTCCGGGGCCGGCCGCGAGGAGGAGGGCCGGCCCCGGCGGGTGCACGGTCCGGGTCACCTCCACGCCGCGCCGGCGCGCACCGCGGACCACGAGCCACGCGAAGAGCAGCTGCAGGCCCGCCGAGAGGGCGAGGGCCACCCAGGACGACTCCTCGGCGTCCGGGTCGGCCAGGCCGAGCGCGCCGAAGAGCGTGGCGATGACGTTGTTGACCACGTGCAGGGCGATCGCCGCCTCGAGCCCGCCGGTGCGCCAGGTCAGCCAGCCGGCGACGACCGCCATGACCGCGACCGCCAGCAGCCCCCAGGCGTCGTACAGGTGCCCGAACGTGAACAGGGGCACCGGCAGCAGGATCGCGAACACGGGCCGGCGCAGCCACCGTCCCACGGTCTGCAGCAGGTAGCCCCGGAAGACGAGCTCCTCCGCCGCGCACTGCAGCGGGACCACCAGCACGATCATGGCGATCAGCCACCAGAAGCCCTCCACCGGCTGCGGGGCGGTCAGCGAGCCGAGCAGCGCGTACTCCACGAGGAGGGCGGCCGCCTGGCCCACCGCGTAGACCGCCAGGGCCACGAGGAGGCACCGGCCGAGGAGGCCCCAGCGCAGCCGTCCCGTCACCGACAGCAGCAGCCCGAGGGGCCGGGGGCCCGTGATGGCCCGGGCCGCGAGGAGCGCCGGGATCATGAGGACCAGGGAGAAGAACAGCATGAAGAAGATCGCCGGGTCCATCATGTCCAGCTCCGTGCCCCCGAGGAAGACCTCGTCCAGGGCCTCCTCGCCGCGCACGGCCACGAGCCCCACGGCCCACACGATGCCGAACACGATGGCCAGCACCCCGTAGAAGGCGCCGAAGAGCAGCAGCTCCACGAGCGGCTTCCACCACCGGTGGTCGGGGTCGGCGTGGCCGAGCCGGTGGTACGGCAGGAGCCGGGGCCCGGGGCCCGAGGGGTCGTCGTCGAGGGATCCCTGCCTCCAGGGGGCGGCGCGCGTGGTCATGCCTCCCACGGTATCCGCAGCCGGTCCCTTCCGGACACGCGACAGTTCGGGGGCGCCCCGTCGTGGCGCCCGCCGGTCAGGGCAGGTCGCTGCGGTAGCGCAGGCCCATCTGCCGGCGCGCGTCGTCGAGCAGCTCCAGCACCAACACGGTGTCCGCGAGCGGCATGCGCGGGCTCTCGGTCAGGCCGGCCTGGAGGCACCGGTTCACCTCCCGCAGCTCGTGGGCGAAGCCGTGCCCGGCGGCCCGGAAGCGCTCGGTCCGCGGCGCGGCTCCCCCGGACCGGACCACGAGCTCACCGGGGTGGTACAGGGGCGCCCCGGTGCGCAGCCAGCCGTCCGTCCCGCTGATGGTCACCGTGCCCGGGCAGTCCGTCTCGATGGACGTGGTGAGGTGGGCGTGCGCCCCGTCCGCCCAGGTGAGGGTCAGGCCGTTGTGCAGGTCCACGCCGTCCTCGTTGAGGACGCCGTGGGCCGTGAGGCCGGCCGGTGCGCCGAGCGCCGCGAGCGCCCAGGTGAGCGGGTACACGGCGAGGTCCAGCAGGGCCCCTCCGCCCGCCGCGGGATCCCAGAGCCGGGACCCGGGGTCGTACGGAACCGGGGCGCCGAGGTCCGCCTGGAGCCAGCGGACCCGGCCGATCTCGCCGGAACGGACGATGTCGAGGGCGCGCCCGAAGCTCGGCAGGAAGCGCGTCCACACCGCCTCCATGAGGAACAGCCCGCGCGCCCGGGCGAGCTCCCGCAGCTCCCCCGCCTCCCGGGCGTTCATGGTCAGCGGCTTCTCGCAGAGCACGTGCTTGCCGGCCTCGAGGGCCGCGCGGGCCACCGCGTGGTGCTGGGCGTGGGGCGTGGCGACGTAGACGACCTCCACGGCGGGGTCCGCGACGAGGCGCTCCCAGCCGGTGGTGCCGTCGTGGTCGTGGTGGCTCCGGGCCGCGCCGAAGCGCTCGGCGAACGCCTCGGCGGAGGACCGGGAGCGGGAGCTGACGGCCGAGAGCACGGCGTCGTCGAGCAGCGCCAGGTCCTGGACCACGCGGCCGGCGATCGACCCGGTGGCGACGACGCCCCAGTGCACGGGACGGCCGGTCGCCGTCGCGGGGTCGTCGCCCGCCACCGGGGCGGGGAGGGCTGGAGGGTGCATGGTGGCCTTTCGGGGAGGATCCGGGGACGCCGACGACGGCGCCGGGGCGTCGCCCGGCTCGGGGCGGGAAGGACTAGACGGAGTCCCGGAGCACGAGCGAGGTCGACATGATGGTCACCCGGTCCGTCGGCCGGCCCTCGATCATGTCGACGAGGGTCTCGGCCATCTTCCGGCCGAGCTCGACGATCGGGTGGTTCACCGTGGTCAGCGCCGGGGTCACCGACGTCGCGAAGGAGTCGTCGTCGAAGCCCACCACGGCGATGTCCTCCGGGATGCGCAGGCCGCGGCCCTGGATCACGGAGTACGCCCCGGCCGCCATCTGGTCGTTCGCGGCGAACACGGCGTCGACCGGCCGGCCGCGGTCCAGCAGCCGCTGCATGGCCCGGGCCCCCGAGGCGAGCGTGAAGTCGCCCACCTCCACCAGCTGGTCGTCCAGCCCGGCCTCCCGCACCGCGGTCCGCCAGCCCGCCAGCCGGTCGATGCCCGGGGGCATGTCCTGCGGCCCGGCGATGGTCGCGATGCTCCGCCGCCCGCTCGCGGTGAGCAGCCGGGTGGCGCTGCAGGCAGCGGCCTCGTTCTCGACCTCCACGTAGTAGGCGTCCTCGGCGCCGACGAGCGGGCGACCCGCGAACACCATGGGCAGCGACCCCGAGAGGTGGGTCCACGAGTGGTCGCCGCTGTGGTGCGAGACCACCAGGGCACCGTCCACGTTGCCGCCGAGCAGGAAGCTGCGGGTCTTCTCGGGCTTCGCCTCGGACGCGATGACCATGTTCAGGGTGAAGTCGGTGTCCGTCAGGTACATCGCGATGCCCTGGACCACGGTCGTGAAGAACGGGTCCGCGAACACCTTGGACGTGGACTCCGGGATGATCAGGGCGACCGAGTTGGCCCGTCGCTTCGCCAGCGAACGCGCCGCCCGGTTCGGGGTGTAGTCGAGGGCCTCGATGGCCTTCCGCACCGACTGCGCCAGCTCGGGGTCGACGCTGGGCGAGTCGTTCACCACCCGGGACACGGTCGCCCGCGAGACCCCGGCCAGCGCGGCCACCATCTCGAGCGTCGGCACGGGCCGGGGGCCGCCTGCGCGCTGCGTCATGATCATCTCCGGTGCTCTCGGCGGGTGGGCTGGCATCAATGCTAGGCGCCCGTGGACGGGGCCACCGGCGTGCGGTCCGCGGCGGCGGCGATGACCCCGGCGTAGGCGCGACCGCTGTCCTTGACCGTGCGCTCGAACGTCCCGTAGTCCACCCGGACCACGCCGAAGCGCTTGCCGTAGCCCCACGACCACTCGAAGTTGTCCAGCAGCGACCACACGAAGTAGCCGCGGACGTCCGCGCCCTGGTCGATGGCCTCCCCCACGGCCGCGATGTGGCCGAGGACGAACTCGGTGCGCTCCGTGTCGTGGACGGCGCCGTCGTCGCTGACGACGTCGTCGTAGGCGGCGCCGTTCTCGGTGACGTACAGGGGCGGGAGCGCGGGGTACTCCTCGCCCAGGCGCACCAGGAGCTTCCGCAGCCCGTCCGGGTTCACCTCCCAGTCCATCGCCGTGCGCGGCAGGCCGCGGCTCGGGAACGCGATGTCCTCGGAGCCGATCCAGCACGAGGACGTGGGGCGGCTGGCGCCGCCGGAGTGGCCGTCGCCGCCGGAGGACTCCGGGTGCCCGCTGATGAGGTCGTCGTGGTAGTGGTTCACGCCGAGGAAGTCGAGGGGCGCCCCGATGGTCGCGAGGTCACCGTCCCGGACGAGATCGCGGAGGCCGAACCGGTCCAGGTCCGCGAGGGTGTCCTCGGGGTACGCGCCGCGCAGGATGGGGTCCAGGAAGAGGCGGTTCTGCAGGGAGTCGAACCGCCGGGCCGCGTCGAGGTCCACCGGGTCCGAGGGGTCTCGGGGGATCGAGTTGCTGAGGTTGAGGGTGATGCCCAGGTGCTCGGCACCGCGGGACCGCAGGTGCTCGACCGCGAGGCCGTGGGCCAGGTGCTGGTGGTGCACGGCGGCGACGGCGGCCCGGGGGTCCTGCCGGCCGGGCGCGTGGACCCCGGCCGCGTAGCCGAGCAGCGACGAGCAGAAGGGCTCGTTGAACGTGGTCCAGTGCCGCACCCGGTCGCCGAGCACCGAGTGCACGTCGTCGGCGTACTCGACGAAACGGTGCGCGGTGTCCCGGTGGGCCCACCCGCCCTTCTCCTCGAGCGCCTGCGGCAGGTCCCAGTGGTACAGGGTCAGCCAGGGCAGGATGCCGGCCTCGAGCAGCTCGTCGACCAGGCGGGAGTAGAAGTCCAGGCCCTCGGGGTTCGGGGCCCGGTCACCGGGACGCACCCGCGCCCAGCTCGTGGAGAAGCGGTAGGAGCCGAGCCCGAGCTCCTTCATGATCCGCACGTCCTCGGGCATCCGGTGGTAGTGCTGCACGGCGTCCTCCAGGGTGTCGCCGTTGGCCACGGCGCCCGGCAGACGGGCGAAGGCGTCCCAGACGGAGTCCTCCTTGCCGCCCTCGTGCCCGGCGCCCTCCACCTGGGCCGCGGCGGTGGCCGAGCCCCAGAGGAAGCCCTCGGGCCAGCTGCGGTGGTGCACGGCTGCGTCTTCTGCGTTGTTCGGCATTAGCCCTTCACTGCTCCTTGCATGATTCCGGAAATGAGTTGTCTGCCCGCGACGGCGAAGAGCGCCAGGAGGGGAAGCGTGGCCATGACGGCGCCGGCGAGGACGATCGAGTAGTCCACGTAGCGGGCCGACTGCAGCTGGCTCAGCGCCGTCTGCAGGGTGGGGTTGCTCGCGTCGAGGACGAGCAGCGGCCACAGGAAGTCGGTCCACGCCGTCATGAAGGTGAACAGGCCGAGGATGGCCATGGCCGGGCGGGCCGCGGGGAGCGCGACGTGCCAGAAGGTGGAGATCATCGACGCCCCGTCCATCCGGGCCGACTCGATGAGCTCGTCGGGGATGACGTCCACGAGGTACTGGCGCATGAAGAACACGCCGAACGCCGTGACGAGGGTGGGCACGACGACCGCCCCGATCTCGCCGGTCCAGCCGAGCTCGCGCATGAGCATGAACAGCGGGATGATGCCGAGCTGCGTGGGGATGGCCATGGTCGCGACGACCGCGACCATGAGGCCGTCGCGCCCCTTGAACCGCAGCTTGGCGAACGCGTACCCGGCGAGGGTGGAGAACGTGACCACCGAGACGGTGATGATCCCCGAGATGAGCACGCTGTTGCCGAGGGCCAGCCAGAAGGGGATGGTGTCGAAGACCTCGCCCACGTTCGTCCAGAAGTTGCCGCCCGGCAGCAGCGGCGGCCAGGTGCGGCCGAGGGCCTCGTTGGAGCGGCTGCCGATGATCACCGACCACCACAGCGGATAGGCGCTGGCCAGGAAGAACGCGGACAGCAGGCCGTAGGTGAGGAAGCCGGGGCGGTGCCCGTCCCCGAAGATCCGCCGGCGCACGGGCACCGCCCGCGGCCGCCGCGTCCTGGTCCTCGTTGGTGCGCCGGTGACGGTCATCGTGTCCTCCTCGTGGTCGTCGGTGCTGCGGCCGCCCGTGGCGCGCCGGTGCCGGTGTTCGCCGCCGCGTCGGGGACGACGGCGTCCACCGCACGCGGCCTCCGCCGCCGACCGGCCCCGCGCCCGGTCCTGCGCGGCGGCCTCCCCCCGTCGGACGCCGTCGCGATGCGGCGCGAGACCAGGTAGTTGACCAGGCCGAAGAGCAGGATGAGGAGGAAGAGCAGCCAGGCGATGGTCGCGGCCTTGCCGAAGTTCTGCCGCTGGAAGGCCATCTCCCAGAGGTAGAGGACCGTGGTCTGGAACTGGCGCTGCGTGCCGCCCGCAGCCACGGGGTCGAAGAGCCTAGGCTCCGTGAAGATCTGGAGGCCGCCGATGGTGGTCGTGATGACCACGAACACCATCGTGGGACGGATGCTCGGCAGGGTGATGCTGAAGAACCGGCGGAGAGGGCCCGCGCCGTCGATCGCGCCGGCGTCGTACAGGTCACGGGGCACCGCCTGCATCGCCGCGAGCAGGATCAGCGCGTTGTAGCCGGTCCAGCGCCAGTTGACCATGGCGGAGATGGCGATGTGGCTGGGCAGCGTCTCGTTCTTCCACAGGATCGGGTCGACCCCGAAGCTGCCGAGGATGTTGTTGATGAGCCCGTACTGCTCGCCGAACATGTTCGTGAAGATCATGGCCACGGCCACCGGGGTGACCACGTAGGGCAGCAGCACGCTCATCTGCCACAGCGTCCTGGCGCGCAGGTTCTGGTCCAGGACCGCCGCGATCAGCACCGCGGCCGCCAGCTGCGGGATGCTCGAGAGCAGGAAGATGCTCACCGTGTTGAACAGCGAGTTCCAGAAGAACCGGTCCCGCAGCACCTCGGTGAAGTTGCCCAGCCCCACGAACTCGCCCCGGCCGGTGAGCAGGTGCCAGTCGAAGAGCGAGACGAAGAACGTGTACCCGAGCGGGAAGAGCCCCACCACTCCGAAGAGGACGAAGAAGGGCGCGATGTACAGGTAGGGGGAGGCTTTCAGGTCCAGGACGATGAGCCGCTGTCTGCGGGTCGGCCTGGGCGGACTCGGCGCCGGCGCGGCGGGCGCCGCGGCGGCGGGGCGGTGGGCTGTCGTGGTCATGAGGGTCTCGCGCTTCCGTGAGGGGGCCTCCGGCGGATTCCGGAGGCCCCGTGGCCGGGTCCTGCTAGTTGTTGACGACCAGGTCGTCGAGAAGCGCGAGGGCCTCGTCCCAGGCCTCGTCGGCCGTGGCGGTCCCGGCGTCGAGGCGCTTCAGCGGCGGCAGGAAGACGTTCTCCTGGATCACGGAGTCGTGCGGGCCCTTGAACTGGGCGACGACCCCCTCGGCGCGGGACGCGAGGATCACCCCGGTGGGTGCGTCGTTGAACACGGGGTTCGGTTCGGCGTCCTCGACCAGCTTCTCCTGGGCCTCGATGGTGCTGGGGAAGTTGTTCGCCTTGGCCGACTGCTTGACCTGCTGCTCGGGCGCGGTGAGCCAGGCCGCGAGCTTCGCTGCCTCCTCCGGGTGCTCGGAGGTCTCCGGGACGGAGAGGAACGCGCCGCCCCAGTTGGAGGCGCCGCCCGGGAAGACGTCGGCGAAGTCCCACCCGCTGCCCTCGCCGCCGCCGGCGGACTCGAGCTGGCCCTCGATGGTGCCGAGCATCCAGCCGGGGCAGACGAAGGTCGCGAAGGAGCCGTCCACGAAGGCCTGGCCGTTGCCCCAGTCGAACTGGGTCTGGTTGGCGGAGAGGCCGTCCAGCGTGCCCGCGGCGAGCAGGTCGAAGCGCTCGCGCAGCTGCTCGTTGCCCTCCACGTTCAGCTCGCCGTCGGCGGTGTAGTAGCCCTCGTCGAGCTGGTTGACCATCGAGTTCCACACGAAGCCGGACTGGTCGTACCAGGCCTTGCCCGTGGTCTCCTGGTACTCGCGGCCGAGCTCGAAGTAGGTCTCCCAGGTGGCGTCGTCGCCGCCGAAGAGCTCCGCGACCTCCTCGCGGTCGCTGGGCAGACCGGCCTCCTCGAAGAGCTTTCCGTTGTAGCAGAGGCCCTGGGGACCGATGTCGGTGCCGTACCCGATGACGCGGCCCTCCGGGTCGGTCCCCTGCTCGAACTTCCACGGCACCCAGTTGTCCTTGATGTCGGCCGCGCCGTGCTCGTTGAGGTCCACGAACTGGTCGGAGACCTCCATGATCGAGCCGAGCCAGCCCTCCTCGATGGCGGTGACGTCGCTGAGCCCGGACCCGGCGGCGATCTTGGTGAAGGCGTCCGTGCGCGCGTTCGAGCCGCGGTCGATGTTCGTGGCCTTGATGGTCACGCCCGGGTTCAGCTCCTCGTACTCGCCGTAGAGGTCGTCGTAGCCGAAGGTCCCGAAGGTGGTGACGGTGAGTTCGACGGGGTTGTCGGCGCTGGCCGGCTCGCCTCCGCCCCCGCCGCACCCCGTGGCGACGGCTGCCAGTGCCGCCGCACCCGCCAGGGCTGTCGTTCGCTTGAGTCGCGTGTGTCCCACGGTCACTCCTTGTGTGAAGGGCTGGAGAGGAGCTGCTCTTGAGAGAGCGCTCTCTCTGCTGTGCCTCGACTGTATGTGCCGTGGCTCACACCGTCAAGAGAGCGCTCTCTCAGATCTCGGAGAAGTCGCTCCGCGTCGTGCGGCGAGGACGGGACGGGCCCGTCCGCGACGCGTCAGCGGGCGTAGCGGTCCACGAAGGCGGCGAGGATCCTCTCGGGCTCGGTCACGGGCGGCCCCGTGCGGATCCGGTCCTTGACGTCCTCGGCCTCGGCCGGCGGGAAGTACCCGTGCTCCTTGTACGCCTCGATCCGGCGGAGCAGGGCGGGGGCGTCGAGCTCGGGATGGAACTGGGTCGCGTAGAGGTTCTGCTTGATCCGGAACATCTGGACGGGGCAGTCCGCGCCGGTCGCGAGCAGGACGGCTGCGGGCGCCAGGGTGCGCGTGCCCTCCTTGTGCCCCACGAACCCGTGGAACGCCGGCGGGAACTCCCGGAGCAGCGGGTCCCGCAGCCCCTCCTCGGTCAGGGTGACCTCGATGACGCCGATCTCCTCGCCGCGGGTGCGGTCCACGATCCCGCCCTGGTGCGTGCCCAGGGTGCCGACGCCGTAGCAGGCGCCGAGGAACGGGAAGTCCCGGGCGACCACCTCGTCGAGCAGGTCCCGCATCTCGGACTCGGCCCGCCGCTGCACCTCCGACTTCAGCTGCGGCGGGTCGGAGGAGTTGAACGGGGACCCGCCGATGACGACCCCGGAGTAGCGCTCGAGGTCGATTGGCGGCATGGGCCCCGCCTCCAGCCGGACCCGGTGGAGGTGGCTCTCCTGCAGGCCGCTGAAGCGGCAGATGGTCTCGTACTCCTCGTCCGCGACGTCGTCCTCGGCGCGGGTGGCGAGCAGCAGGAAGGGCTTCATGACCCCATCGTAGCCAGCGGCGGGGGCTCCCCCCGCCCGCTCAGGGGACCAGGCGCTCCCGGTGCGCGTAGGCGTTGAAGGAGGTGCCGCGGCTGAAGCCGAGCAGGGTGACCCCCGTCTGCTCCGCGAGGTCCACGGCGAGGGCCGAGGGCGCCGAGACGGCCGCGAGCGCCGGGACGCCGGCCATGTACGCCTTCTGCACCAGCTCGAACGAGGCGCGGCCCGAGACCTGGAGCACGGTGGAGCCCAGGGGCAGGAGGTTCTCGCGCAGGGCCCAGCCCACCACCTTGTCCACGGCGTTGTGCCGCCCCACGTCCTCCCGCACGCACAGCAGCTCGGGCTCGCCGGCACCGTCGCCGTCGGGGCCGTCCGGGAAGCGGAAGAGCCCCGCGGCGTGGACGCCGCCGGTCGTGGCGAACAGCTTCTGCCCGGTGCGCAGCCGGTCCGGCAGGGCGAGCAGCGCGGGCACGGGGAGCCCGGTCCGGTCCGCGGCGGGGTCGAACGAGGAGACCTTGGTGACGGCCTCGATGGACGCCGTGCCGCAGACCCCGCAGGACGACGACGTGTAGACGTGCCGCTCCATGGAGGTGTCCGGCAGGGCGACCCCCGGCGCGAGCCGCACCTCCACCACGTTGTAGGTCCGCTGCCCGTCCGGACCGATGCCGCTGCGGTAGTCCATCTGCACGATCTCGGCCGGCGCGCGCACCACGCCCTCGGAGACGAGGAACCCGGCCACGAGGTCGAAGTCGTGACCCGGGGTGCGCATCGTGACGGTGAACGGCCTGCCGTCAAGCCGGATCTCCAGGGGCTCCTCACCGGCCAGGGTGTCCGCGCGTCCAGCCCCGCCGCCGTCGGCGGTGTACCGGTGCACGCGGCGCCGCTGGGAAGCTCGGGTCATGGCGGTCCTCCGGTCCCGGCTCCACCGGGTGGGAGCCCTCCCCCGGCATCCTATGGGCGCGGCCCGTGGCGGCCGAAGCAGCCGCATTACCGAACAGTAACGTCGGGCGAAGTGGGGACAGGCAACTTCTGTTCTTATTCATAGACTTTTGTCTAGAGTTGACGTGTCAAGGGAATTCGGCGGCAGGGCTGCCGGCGGATCCCCCGGGCGATCCACTGCGGTTCCACGGGCCGGCGCGCCGAGGCGCGGCCGTCGCAGCGGGCACCCCGTCCCCCGTGATCCGGGGGGACCGGGTGCACGCCGCCTCCGCGGACACCCCACCGGATGCCCGGCACCACACGCGCACCGATCCCGCGCGGCCTCTCCTCTCACCCCTCTCTCGCTCGAAGGCGGAACCATGAACACTGCAGCGCAGACCCCCCTGTCCGAGTCCACCGCGAAGGCCGGCCGGAACCGGCGCGCCGGCAAGGCCGTCCTGGCCGGCGCCGTGGCCGTCGGCCTCCTCGCCGCCGGCGGCGGGACCTTCGCCAAGTGGTCCGAGGAGCAGGCCATTGCTTCCGCCGACAGCATCACGGCCGGTGAGCTCTCGATGAAGAACACCACGGTGTCCTGGACGGATGGCGCCGGGAAGGACATCAACCCGGCCGTCTACAAGATCGTCCCCGGCGACACCGTCCAGCTCCACGCCTCCACCACGGTGATCGCGGAGGGCGCCAACCTGCAGGGGTCCCTCGAGCTGCAGCTCCCCGCACAGCTGCAGCAGGAGATCGACACGCTCGAGAAGGCCGGCTACGTGTCCTACGACGTGACGCTGGCCAGCGACGAGAAGTCGGCCCAGAACTCGTTCCCGGTCACCAAGGACGACAACGGGGACACCGTGACGGCCGTCGCCACGTTCACCTGGAAGGCGGACATGACCACCGGCAGCGCCGGCGAGAAGGTGGCCAAGTCGCTGAACGGCACCAAGCTCGTCCTCGCCCAGAAGTGACCGTCCGGGGCCGACCGGCCCCACGGTGCCCCGGTGCGGCGACGACGCCGCACCGGGGCGCACTGCCCCTCGCACCCCGGCTCACTCCGTCTCACCCCCAGAGGCCCCCATGACGCGCACTCCCCGCTCCCGCCCCTCGACCGCCGGCCGCGCCCTCGCCGCCGCCGCGGCCGCGCTCCTGGCACTGACCCTGCTGGGCAACAGCCTCGGAACGGCCGCCCGCTGGTCCGACACGGCACCGCTCGAGACGCAGGCCGTCAGCACCGGCGCCCTCGACGTGGCGCTGGAGCCCGCGCGGGCGACCCTCCACCGCACCGACGTCGATCCCACGACCGGTGCCCTCCGGCGCGGATCCACCGACCTCACCGGAGCGGCGGACGCCCTGTCCGCACTGGCCCCCGGCGACACGGTCGTCGTCACGACCCGCGCGGTCCTCGACGTCGAGGGCGCGAACATCGCCGCGACCCTCACGGTCGATCCCGGCGTGCCGGCCGGCGGCGCGGTCGTCCCCCGCGTCGAGCTGGTGTCGGTCTCCGGCGCGCCGCCGCAGCCCGGGCCGTCCTCCTGGACGGTGACCTCGGCCCACGACGGCGCGGTCTACGACGTCACCGTCTCCTACGAGGTGTCCCCGGACCCCGCCGCCCAGGGCACGACCGTCACGCCGGGCCCGCTCACGGTCGCCCTCACCCAGCACTGACCCCCCTCCCCCAGGAGCTCCCATGAGCCAGTACCGCACTCCCACGGCCTACGTGCTCGGCGTCCTCGTCCTGCTCGCCGTCATCGTGCTCACGACCCCGAACGGCGGGACCCACGCCCGCTGGTCCGCCACCGCCCTCGCCGAGGTGCCCACCATGACCACGGGCCGGATCGGCTTCGAGATCACCGCGGTCGAGGGCGCCGGAGGCGCCGCGACCCTGACCAGCACGTCCGGCTTCGACGTCCGGTACCGGCCGGTGCAGGTCTCCCTGGTGGACTCCGCCGGGCGGTCCGTGGCCGCGCCGGCGGGCATGCGCTTCGCGTACCACACCGGCGCGGCCTGCGACGACGGCGCGGCGCCGGCCGAGTGGACCGCCACCGCACCCGGAGGATCCGCCCCGGCCCGCGTCGACGTCGGGACGCGGGCGTCCCTGGAGCACGACCGGCCTGCCGGGCTGTGCCTGACCGTCTCGACCGACGCCGTCGCCGAGGACGCGCTCCGTTCGCTCGACGGGCAGGTGCTGCAGGTCGTCACCGTGGTGGAGGCCAGCACCCTCGGGGCCGGCACCTGGTCGACGACCCGCTCCTGGACGGCGCCGTTCACCATTGACGTCCCGGACGCGACGGCACCGCTGCGGCTGCGGTGCGCCCCGGTCTCCGGCGACACCAAGTCCGTGCGCCTGAGCTGGACCGGCGGCCCGGCCCAGGTCTCGACGTGGGAGCTGTACGCACACCGCCAGGGCACCCCGGAGCCGCAGTCCCCCGTCACGACCACCGACGGCCGCGTGACAGGCGTGAGCCTCAGCCGCGATCTCCTCACGGCGGGTACGAGCCAGGCCAACGGCAGCTACACCGTGTGGGTCCAGCCCGGCTCCGCCGGAACCCCGTCGACCGGTGATCGGTCGTCCTCGATCAAGGTCGGTCTGCAGGGCATCAACCTCAACTGTGAAGGACTCCCGTCATGACCACCGTGCTCCGCAAGACCCTCCACCCGCTGCTCGTGCTCGCCCTGGCCGCGGTGGCCGCGCTGCTGCTCGCCGTCGTCGTCCTCCCGCTCGCGCTCGGCTGGGTGCCCCTGACGGTGCTCTCCGGCTCGATGGAGCCGACCGTCCCGACCGGCAGCCAGGTCGTGATCGCCCCGCTCGAGGGCGAGGACGACGCCGCGGGACTGAGCACCGGGGACGTCGTGACGTTCATGCCCCGTCCGGACGACCCGACCCTCGTGACCCACCGGATCGTGGGCGTCGCGGTGGACGGCGAGGGGCGGCGCAGCTTCACGACCCAGGGCGACGCCAACGCCGCCCCGGACGCGGAGCCGGTCACCGCCACCCAGCTGCGCGGCCTGGTGAAGTACCACGTGCCCTGGGCCGGCTACGCCGCCACCCTCCTGGACGCGGAGCAGAAGCGCAGCGGGATCGTGCTGGTCGCCGCGGCGCTGTTCGGCTACGCGCTGTGGCAGCTCGTGGGCGCCGTCCGGGACCGCGCCCGGCCCACGGACGAGAGCGCGGACGAGAGCGCGGACGAGAGCACGGACGCGGACAGGGACGCGGAGCGGGACCACGGCGCCGGCGGCGTGGCGGAGCAGTTCCCGGCCGGGGAGCAGGCGTCCCCGGCGGAGGCCCCGACGGAGGCGCTGCCGCTGGTGCCCGCCGCCGCCGGCCGCTGAGCGGCGCAGCGCTCGCCCGGGGGCCGGGGCGGCCTGCCGGACCGTCGACGCCGGGCGAGCCGCCGTTGCCGGTCCCCGGCGGCGGGGCCATGATGGGGACCATGACCGAGACCCCGCTCACGCACGTCGACGAGAACTGGCAGCGCGCCCTGGTGGTGGTGGCGCACCCGGACGACATGGAGTTCGGCGCCGCCGCGGCCGTGGCCCGCTGGACCGGACAGGGCAAGGACGTGGTGTACTGCCTCGTCACCAGCGGCGAGGCCGGCATCGACGGCCTCGAGCCGCAGCAGTGCGGTCCGCTGCGGGAGGCGGAGCAGCGGGAGTCCTGCCGGGTCGTGGGCGTGGAGCAGGTGGAGTTCCTGCACCTGCCGGACGGGGTGCTCGAGTACGGGGTGGCGCTGCGGCGCCGGATCGCGGAGGTGGTCCGCCGGCACCGCCCGGACGTGGTCATCACCAACAACTTCCGCGACACCTGGGACGGCGCCACCAACCTGAACCAGGCCGACCACATCGCCACGGGCCGGGCCACCCTGGACGCCGTGCGGGACGCCGGCAACCGGTGGGTCTTCCCGGAGCAGGTCGAGGCGGGCCTGCAGCCGTGGCCCGACGTGCTGGCGGTATGGGCGGCGGCCTCGCCCGACTCCCGGCACGCGGCGGACGTCACGGAGACCTTCGACGCCGGCGTGGAGTCCCTGCGCGCGCACGGCGCCTACCTCGAGGGCCTGGGCTGGACCGACTTCGACCCGGACGCCTTCCTGCGGGGCAACGCCGCCGCCGTGGGCGAGCGGCTCGGGGTGCCGCTCGCGAGCTCCTTCGAGGTGCTCCCCCTGCGGTGGGGCGGCACGGAGGACTGAGCCCGGCTCCGCCGGCGCGGAGCGCTCAGGCCGGCTCGGGCTCCCGGAGGACCAGGAGCACCAGCAGCACGGCGAGGACCACGAGGGCCGCCACGAAACCGACGGTCCCGGCCCAGCCGGTGACCGTGTAGAAGACCCCGCCGGCCGTGCCCAGCACGGACGAGCCCGCGTAGTAGAAGAGCGTGTAGAGGGACGAGGCCTGCGCCTTGCCGGTGCGGGAGCGCACCGGGACCCACCCGGACGCCACGGCGTGCGCGGCGAAGAAGCCCGCGGTGAACAGCAGCAGCCCCACGACGATCACGGGGATCGACGGGACCAGCGTGGCCAGCAGCCCGGCGAGCATCACGGTCCCGCTGCTCGCGAGGACCACCCGGCGCCCGTGGGCCGCCGCGATCCGGCCGGCCGTCCCGGAGGACCAGGTGCCCGAGAGGTAGGCGAGGAACAGGAGGCTCACCACGGTCTGGGACACCCCGAACGGCTCCTCGCCGAGGTGGAAGCCCAGGTAGTTGTAGATCGCCACGAACCCGCCCATGAGCAGAAAGCCCTGCAGGTAGAGCACCAGCAGACCGCGGTCCGCCAGATTCGCCCCCAGCCGCCCGAGCAGCCCGGCCGGCCCGGTGAGCCGGACGGTCTGGCGCACGAACCCGCGCTGGCGCGGGGCGATGAGGACGAAGACCACGGCGGCGATCGCGGCGAGCACGCTCACGGTGATCGTGCCGGTCCGCCAGCCGAACGCGTCGCCCACGGGTGCGGCGATGATGCGCCCGGCGAGGCCGCCCAGGCTGGTGCCCGCCACGTAGGTGCCGGCGGCCACGGCGGCGTGCCGGCGGTCGAGCTCCTCCGCGAGGTAGGCCATGGCCACGGCGGGGATCCCGCCCAGGGCGATGCCCTCCGCGAAGCGCAGCGCCACCACGGCCTCGAAGCTCGGCGCCAGGGGCATGACGAGCCCCAGGACCGTGGCGGAGACGACGGCCATGACCATGGTCCGCAGCCGGCCCCACCGGTCGGAGACCACGGACCACGGCAGGACGCCCACGGCGAGGCCGAAGGTCGCGGCGGAGACGCCCAGGGAGGCCCGCGCGGCGTCGATCCCGAGGTCCGCGGCCAGGAGGGGCAGCACGCCCTGCACGGAGTAGAGCTGGGCGAACGTCGCCACGCCGGCGCACAGCAGCGCCAGCAGCACCCGGCGGTAGCCCCGGCTGCCGCGGTCGTAGCCGGTCCAGCCGCCGGGCTCAGCCAAGACCGGCCCCGCGGTTCTCCCGGGCCCCGGCCCGCAGCCCGGTGACCACCCACAGGCCCAGGAGCAGGAACAGGGCGAGATAGGGCAGCGCGGCCACGGCGTCGATCGCCGGCCCGGGGACCCCCACCGGCCTCAGCCACGCGTCCCAGCGGATCGGCCCGACGTACAGGCCCACCAGCGCGACCCCGCCCAGCACCAGGGCGAGCCGGCGCGGACCGTCCCGGAGGAACGCCGGCCACGCCTCGACCCACAGCGCCGTGCACACGAGCCCCCACCACACGTGGTGGTGGGACCAGGTGACCGGGGACAGGTAGAGCATGAGGAGGGCGTTGACCGCCACCACGGAGAGGATCATCCCCCGGGCGGCGAGGACCCGGATCAGCAGGGCGACGCCCACGACCGCGGCGAGGAGCAGGACCCCGCGCAGCAGGGGCTCCGGCTCCCCGGGGACGCCGAGGTGGAGGAGCACCCCCTGCAGCGAGGTGTTGTCGACGTACGCGGTGTCGCCGACGCGCTCGTCGCTGAGCACGGCCTCGGTCCAGAACACGACCGCGTCCCGCGGCAGCGCCAGGAACCCGATCAGCACGGTCGCGGCGAAGGTGAGGCCCATCGTGAGGATCGGCCGCAGCTGTCCGCGCACGAGGAACACCAGCCCGAACGCGAGGGGGGTCAGCTTGATGCCGGCGGCCAGGCCGATCCAGAACCCGCGCGGGATCCGGCCCAGCAGGGTGTCGTCGCGGGTGCGCAGCAGGTCGTAGAGCACCAGGGCCATGAGCAGCGCGTTGATCTGCCCGAGACCCACGTTGCGCATCCACGGCCCCGACCACAGCAGCACGGCGGTGCCGGCGGCCACGGCGGTGGCGGGGCCCAGCAGGGCCTGCAGGGGCAGCGGCCGGCCGCGGGCGGCCGCCCGGCGCAGGAGCACGGCCGAGAGGACCGCGGCGACGCCCATCGAGGCGAGACCCAGGGCGAGCTCGGTGAGCCGTTCGGGGAGGAAGGCGAGCGGCACGAACAGCAGCGCCGCGAACGGGGGGTAGGTGAACGGCAGCCCGCCGTCGCCGTCCGGGCTGAGCCCGGGGCCGTAGAGCTCGTCGTCGAAGCCGTGCCGGTCCACCACGGCCATCCCGCCGAGCCGGTAGACGTCCAGGTCGATGCTGCTGTCGAGGACCAGCCACACGGACCGCACCAGCACGCCCGCCAGCAGCAGCCACACCAGGCCGGTCAGCGCCGTCGAACGTCCGGTGCGGGACGCGACTGCGGCGGACGGAACGCTCACCAGGGCCTCAGTTCTCGGGTCGGTGCGTGCCGGAGCGGACGCAGGCGGAGGTTGCGGCCCCCACTCTAAGCCCGCCCGGCCCCGTCTCCCGTCCCGGTCGGCCCGGGGCCGGGACCGACCGCCCGGGAACACGGCATGATGGACCCTGACACGTCGGAGACACCGCGACGGCACGGACCCCGGGCACCGGGACCGCGTGCCTGCCGCGAGCACCGGAGGAGAACCATGACGGAGCACCAGACGGGCGGCCCGGCGGGGGCGTCCCCGCACGAGCTGCTGCTCGAGAGCGAGGACATCGCGTCCTTCCTCGACGCCCTCTCGGGCCGCATCGCCCAGGCCCTGTCCACCGACGGGGACGAGGTGTGGTGCGCGGTCACCCTGCTCCGGCCGAAGCGGTCCTCCACCGTGGCCTCCTCGAGCCCCGCGGCCGAGGCCCTGGACGAGATCCAGTACCACTACGGTGACGGGCCGTGCCTCACGGCGTCCCGCGAGAACCGGCTGGTCCACGTCCCGGACACCCGTTCCGATCCCCGGTGGCCCGAGTACGGCCGGGCCGCCGCCGCCCACGGCATCCTCTCCGCCCTGGGGGTGCCCCTGGACCTCGCCGGCGAGGCCTCGGCGGCCCTGGACGTCTACGCCGACCGTCCGCACAAGTTCGACCGGGCGACCATCGAGGTCATCCAGCGCGAGGTGGCCTCCGCCTCCAGCGCGCTGCGCCTGGCCGTGCGGATGGAGAAGCACCGGGACGCCGAGGCGGACCTGAAGGCGGCCATGGCCTCGCGCACCACCATCGATCTCGCCGTGGGCATCGTCATGGGCCAGAACCGCTGCACCCAGGAGCAGGCCTTCGACATCCTCCGGTCCGCCTCCAGCCACCGCAACGTCAAGCTGCGCGACCTGGCCGCGGAGCTGGTCGCCACCGTCGGACAGGGCCCGGCCACCACCCACTTCGACCGCTGAGGGCCCCTCCGGCGGGCACTGCTCCGCTCCCGCGGAGGGACCGGGGCCGCGTGCGTGCGGGAGCGGCTACCCCTTCCGCCACTCGTCGCTCGTCAGGTGCGAGCCCGCCTGCGGTCCCATCTGCACCATGCCGCCGTCGACGACCCAGGACGCCCCGGTGACGTAGGCGGAGGCCGGGGACGCGAGGAACGCGATGACCGCGGCGCCCTCGCGGGCGTCCCCGGGCCGGCCCAGCGGCACGCCGGGACGGTGGGCGGCCCTCGGGTTCTCGTCCTCCTGCCCCGTCATGGGGGTGGCGATCTCCCCCGGGGCCACCGAGTTCGCGGTGATCCCGTGCTCCCCCAGCTCGAGCGCGATGGTCTTCACGAGTCCTCCGAGGCCGTGCTTGGCGGCGTCGTAGGCGCTCGAGCCGACCCGGGGCACGTGCTCGTGGACGCTCGTGACGGCGATCAGCCGCCCGCCCCGCCCGGCGGCCACCAGATGCCGCGCCGCCGCCTGGAGGCACACGAACGCGCCGTCGAGATCGGTGGCGAGCACCTTGCGCCACGTGCCCAGGGACGTCTCCAGGAACGGGACGTTCGCCCCCGTGCCCGAGTTGTGCACGAACACGTCCAGGCCGCCCAGGCCCTCTACGAGGCCGTCGACGACGGCGCCGCAGCGCTCCAGCTCCGTGGTGTCCAGCCGCGCCACCACGGCCCGGCGGTCGTAGGACCGGACCTCCTCCGCCGTCCGCTCGGCACCCTCCTCGTCCCGGTGCCAGGTGATCCCCACGTCCATGCCGGCCGCCGCGAGCGCCACGGCGGTCGCACGCCCGATGCCGGAGTCGGAGCCGGTCACCACGGCCGTGCGGGGCTCGAAGTCGGGAGCGTGCTCCATGGTCGTCGCCTTCCCTCCGTGCAGAGCGCGGACCGCCGTGCGGGACGGCCCGGGGGCACCAGCCTATTCCCGGCGGTGACGCGGCGCACACCCCCCGGCCGGAGCCGTTGCGGACCGCGACCGAGGAGAGGAAGCTCTTGAGCAAGCTGATGGTCGGAGACGAGGAGAGCGTCATGGCACACCAGGACCCGTCAGGATCGACCGTCCCGGAGGATCCCCGGGAGCGCGGAAAGGACCGGCCGGGCGCCTCCACCCCGCGGGGGCGGCGGCAGGAGGTGGTCGCCGCGGAGAAGCGGGAGTTCGGGGGCGTGAAGTTCGGCTCCGCGTTCTTCGGCTGGATGACCGCCACGGGCATCGCCGTGCTGCTCACCGCCCTGCTCGGTGCGATCGGCGCGGGCGTGGGGGTGGCGACCAGCTCGGACCCGGGCGAGATCGCGGAGCAGGTGGCGCAGGACGCCGGCACCGTGGGCCTCGTCAGCGGCATCGCCCTGGCCCTGGTCCTCTTCGTCGCCTACTTCGCCGGGGGCTACGTGGCCGGGCGGATGGCCCGGTTCGACGGCGCGAAGCAGGGGGTGGCCGTGTGGGTGTGGGCGGTCCTCATCGCGATCGTCCTGGCGGTCCTGGGCGCGGTGGCGGGCGAGCAGTTCAACGTGCTGCGCGAGCTCAACAGCTTCCCCCGCATCCCCATCGGCGAGGGCGCCCTGACCACGGGCGGCATCATCGCCCTGGTGGTCGCCGTCCTGATCCCGCTGCTCGCGGCGGTCCTCGGCGGCCTGGCCGGGATGCGCTTCCACCGGAAGGTGGACCAGGCCGGCATCGACCACCAGTACCGCTCGCACTTCTAGGACCGCTTCCGGGACCGGGGCGGGTCAGAACTCGAGGACGAGCCGCCCCCGCACGCCCCCGGCCTCGAGCCGGCGGTGCGCCTCGGCGGCGTCCGCGGCGGGCAGGACGGCGGCCACGCGCAGGGAGAGCACCCCCTCCTCCACGTACCGGCGCAGCCGGTCCAGCTTCGCGCCCGAGTGGTACTCCTGGGGCACGCTGATCCGGTGCACGGTGATCCCCCGGCCCGGGTCCCCCGTCCAGTGCCGCACGGTCGCGAACCCTCCGCCGTCCCGGACGGCAGGGGCCGCCTTCTCGCTCAGCACGGCGGCGTCCACGAGGGCGTCGACCCCGTCGGGGAAGAACTCCCGGATCCGCTCGGCGACGTCGTCCCCGCGCGCCACCACGTGGTCGGCGCCGAGACTGTCGACGAGCTCCAGATCCTGCTCCGCGGCGTCCGCGATCACGGTGAGGCCCTCGTGCTTGGCGAGCTCCACCACGTAGTTGCCGAGGGTCCCGGCGGCCCCGGTGACGGCCAGGGTCTGCTCGGGCTGGAGGTCCAGCACCTCGAGGACCTGCAGGGCCGTGAGCCCGTTCATGGGCAGCGTGGCGGCCGTGGCGAAGTCCGTGTCCGCCGGGAGGCGGGCGATCGAGTCGTCGGGGGCGACCAGGAGCTCCGCGTAGGCGCCCCCGTGCTCCCCGCGCGGCAGGGCGATGGCCATGACCGCGTCCCCCACCCGCCAGGCGCTGCCCTCCCCCACCTCGTCGACGACCCCGGCCGCGTCCATCCCCGGCACGTACGGCGGCCGCAGGTGCTCCACGGGCTGACCGCCCGCGCGCAGCAGGGTGTCCGTGGGGCTGACGGCGGCCGCCCTGACCCGGATCCGCACCTCTCCGGGGCCGGGGTGGGGGTCCGGCACCTCGTGGACGGCGAGGACCTCGGGCCCTCCGAACGTCTCGACTCCGATGACTCGCATGCCCGTTCCAACCCCGGGGCGCCCGCACCCATTCCGGCTCCGCACCGATGCCGTTCCGATGCCGTTCCGATGCCGTCCTGACATGCGGGCGAGGATCCCGTCACACCGTTGCGGCCCCGCCGGTCCGGGGCCATGCTGAGGGCGGGTCCCGCCGCACCACGAAGGGGAGCACCATGGCACCGACAGACTTCATCACCCTTCCCGTCTCGGACCTGGAGCGATCGAAACGGTTCTACTCCTGTCTCGGCTGGCGGCTGCACCCCGCGTTCGAGGGCACCGGCGCCGGGACCGTCGAGATCCGCGAGGACGAGCACGTCATGGTCCTGAGCGAGGACCGCCACCTGCGCCTGGTGGGGCCCGGGACCCCCGGCACCCCGGCCGACGCCTCCGTGGTCAACGCGCTCAGCGTCGACTCCCCGGACGAGATCGACGTCATCGTCGACCGCGCCGTCCGCGCCGGCGGGACGGAGGGCGACGCCCAGGACTACGGCTTCCTGCGCTCGCGCTGCTTCCGGGACCCCGACGGCCACCAGTGGGAGATCCTGTGGGTCGATCCCGCGGCGGCCTCCGTCCGCGCCGCCCGCCGGCGGTGACCGCGGGCACGGCGGAGCCCGGTCACCACGGGTGACCGGGCTCCGTCCCGCCTCGGCGGCTCAGGTGCTCACTTCTCGGAGACGGCCGCCGCGAGCCGCTCGAGGGAGTGCTCCAGGGCGCCCTCCTCGAAGAGCGGGAAGGACACGGCCTTCTTGGCCTCCGGGGTCGCGTGCTCCCACGAGTAGGTCTCGGTGACCAGCGTGGCGCCGGGGCCCTGGGGCTCGAGCTCCCAGATCCACTCCCAGCCCTCCAGCTCGGCGCCCTGCGGCTTGGGCTTCCAGGCGAGGAGCTTGTTCTCGTCGTAGCCGGAGACGGTGTTCTCCATGACGTAGTCGCCGCCCATGTGCTCGCCGTTCATGTTCATCACGAACACCTGGCCGACCTTCTGGATGCGCTGGTCGTCGCCGGAGACGACCGTGCCGGAGCCGTCGATCTGCCGGTGGCGCGAGGGCAGGCTGAGGACGTCGAAGATGGCGTCGGCGGGGGCGTCGATGACGCGGCTGGCGGACAGGCTGTTCTCGGACACGGGTGGTTCCTCTCGTCGGCAACGGTACGGCCCCACCGTAGGCAGACGGGGCCGGTCCCTGGCCAGGGCTGTCCGCTCCCCGCGTAGCCGGGTCCGGCCCGTGCGCTCAGCCCTGCCCCGCGCCGAGGCCCTGCGGCTCCCCCGCCAGCGCCCGCAGATAGCCGGCGAATCCCCGGTCGACCCGGCCGGTGCTCCGGCCCGAGGTCAGCACCCGCACCCGGTCCGTGGCGAGCACCCGGTGCCCGCGCGCCCGCGCCGCCTCCGCCAGCCCGACGTCCTCGCCGTGCGGCAGGGCCGGGAAGCCCCCGCACGCGGCGTACACGTCGGCGCGCACGCCCAGGTTCGCCGCGTGCACGTGGGGGTGCCCCTCCTCCAGCCGGTGCCGGGCGTGCCAGCGCGCCAGGAGACCCGCGGCCAGGTCCCCGGGGTCGGGCTCCACGGTGCCCAGGAGCAGCTCCGCCCCGCGCCCGGCCGCGTCCAGGTGGCCGGTGAGCCAGTGCGCGGGCACCGCGCTGTCGGCGTCGGTCGACACGATCCAGGTGCGCGCCCCGGCGGCTCCCGCGGCGGCCACCGCGGCGGCCCGGGCCGCCCCCGCGGTGCCCCAGGACCCGGCGACGACGTCCGCCCCCGCCGCCGCGGCGATCCGGGCGCTGCCGTCGGTGCAGCGGTCCAGGGCCACGACGACGTCCACCCGCACCGGGGGCCGGGCCGCCCGCACCCGGGCGGCGGCGTGCTGCACCGTGGCCAGGCACCGGCCGAGCAGCCGCTCCTCGTTCCGGACCGGCACCACCACGACCACCCGCTCCACCCCGGTCAGCACGTGCCCGCGCCGGCGGTCTGCGGCCCCACGGGCTCGAAGACCTCCAGCAGGAAGTCGCGCTCCGTGTGGCGCAGCAGGGGCCCGAAGCGGGCGTCCGCGTGCACGGCGGCGTGCACGTCGGCCCCGTCGAGGGGCCAGCCCTCGATCGGGTGGCGCCAGTGACACAGCAGGAGGTGGCCGTCCGGCTCGAGGGACCCGGCCACGCGGTCGAGGAGCCCGCCCAGCTGCGCGGCGTCGAGGAAGTAGCCGGTCTCGGAGACCACCACGAGGTCGAACCGCCCGGGCGGCCACTGCCCGGGCAGCCTGCGCTGCTCCACCTGCACGCCGGGGAGCTCCGCCAGCCGCTGCCGGGCGCGCTCGACCGCCACCCCGCTCGCGTCCACGGCCAGCACGGACTCCGCCCGGTCCGCGAGCTCGGCGGTGAGGGCGCCGAGGGAGCACCCCGCCTCCAGGACCCGGCGGTACCGGGGGCGCGGCAGCGCGGCGAGGGTCACGGCGCGCTTGCGCCGCTCGTACCAGGATGAGTCGACGTCCCAGGGGTCCTCGGCGCCGCGGTGGACGTCGTCGAACACGGCGGCGGCGTCCGGGGCCTGCCCTGCGGGCGGGAGCACGAAGAAGTGCTCGGCCGGGCGGCGGAACCGGGCCAGCACGTGGGGGCCCAGGAGGGCCTCGTCGCCCGGGGCCGGGGACAGCGGCAGGACCTGCGAGGCGTGCGCGGCCAGGGCCTGCTCCTTGGCCGCGCACGCGGGGGCGTCCAGGGCGAGGACCCGGATCCCGTGCGGGGGCAGGTCCTCGGGCCCGCCCCAGTGCCACAGCCAGACGGGGTACTCGAGGCACTCGACGCCGTGGACGGAGGCGGCCGCCCGGGCGGCTCGGCCCAGCACCTCGTGGTCGACGTGCCCGTCGTCGCTCCACGGGGCGGCGAGCACGCCGCGCCGCCCCGCGGCGGCCCACGCCGCGGCCTCGGCCACGGGGGCGCGCAGCGCCTCCCCCGCCGACGCCAGGGCCCCGTCGGGCAGCCCCAGGAGCTCGGGGACCACGCCGTCGGCGAGCCGGTCCGTGGCGGCGGAGGCCTCGGTCCGGCGCACCCGGGCGAGGTCGGCGGGGGTCCGGGTCGGCGAGCGCGGGTGCGACTGCTCGCCCAGGGTCGCCACGACCACCCGCACCCGGGCGCCTGCCCGGGCCGCGAGGGAGATCAGGCCGCCCGCGCCGAGGCTCTCGTCGTCCGGGTGGGCGGCGAGGACCACGAGGCGGTCGATCCCGTCGAGCTCGAGCGGGCGCGCGGCGTGCAGGCGCGGCGCCCGCGCCCACACCGCCTCGGGGGTGCCGGGGTCCCGGTGGTCGAACGTCACCACGGGCGGTCCCCCGCCGCGCCCTCGAGCAGGGCCCGGCCCAGTGCCGCGGCGTCCCGCTGCGCGTGCTCCTGCCGGACGTACACCTGCAGGGCGCTCACCCGGCGGACGTGCTCGGGCGCGCCGGTGAGCGGGCCCGGCCCGGTGGCGGCCGAGACCTCCGCGGTCACGGCCTCCGCCGTCCGGGCGACGACGCGGCGGGTGCGCAGGGCCAGGACCGCGCCGCGCTCCCCGCCGGCCCGGCCGGCGTCGACCTGCTCCGCCGCCGAGCGCAGGGCCGTGCGGGCGGAGTGCAGGAGGGTGTCGACGACGCCGAGCGCCGCGTGGCCCACCTGGTCCAGCGGCCGCACGTCCGGGGCCCGGCGCCGCACGGCGTCTCCCCACAGGACGTCGGCCACCCCGGCCGCGCCGCCGTACCAGCACGCGGCCACGCCGATCCCGCCCCAGGCGAAGCCGGGGCGCTCCAGGTACCACCCGTCCTCGCCGACCGGCACGGCCGGCACCGCCGTGCACCGCACGGCGCCGGTCGGCACGTCCCGCAGCCCGGCCGGCCGCCAGTCCTCGGTGCTCCCGGGGACGACCCCGGGGTGGGCGAGGTCCACGGCGAAGGCCCGGCGGCGGCCTCCGCCGGTGCTCGCGGTGACCACGGCCCGGTCGAGGTGCGCGGCGAGCGAGCACCACGCCTTGGTGCCCGTGAGCTCCCACCCGCCGGCCCCGTGGCGGGCCACGAGCTCGTGACCGGGGGCCTCGGCGGCCCAGACGCCCCAGGCGGCGGGCGGGCCGGCGAGCTCCTCGAGTCCCGCCTGGTGCAGGATCGCGAGGGCGTCCAGGTGCGGCTCGACCACGCGGGCGAGGGACAGGTCGAGCCGGGCGAGCTCGGCGAGCCGCCGCCACAGCTGTCCGGTGCGGCCGGCGCCGGGCAGGGGGAGCTCCTCGCCGAGCGCCCGGGCCACGCCCAGGGCCTGGTCCAGGGCGCCCGGGGTGCCGGCGCGCAGGGCCGCCGCGGCCTCCTCGGCGCGTCCGGGGCCGGCGGCGGGTCGGGGGTGCGGCGGGGGCATGCGGTGTCCATCGGTCGGCGGCAGGGAGACGATCAGCCTACGTCCTGCCCGCCGGGCCCGCTCGCGCCCCCTCCGCAGCGCTCCGGCGAGGACCCGCGAGCGGGCCTCGGCGGACCGGGTCAGTAGGCCTGCTGGGACGGGTCCACCTGCTCGATCCACGCCAGCACCCCGCCCTCGAGGTGCGCGACGTCGGTGCGGCCCGCGGCGCGCAGGAGGTGCAGGGCCCGTTCGGAGCGCGCCCCGGCCTTGCAGTGCAGCAGCACCCGGCGGCCCGGGGCGATCCGGGCGAGGGCCTCCCCGGACTCGAACTGGTCCAGCGGGAGCAGCCGTGCCCCGGGGATCGCCGCGAGCCGGGCCTCGTAGGGCTCCCGGACGTCGACGAGCTCGAAGTCCGCGGCGCCGCGCTCCCGGGCCGCCAGCAGCTCCGCGAGCTCGGGGGCCGTCACGGTGGGGACGCCTCCCGGCTGCGGGCCGGGCGCCGGGCGGGCGGGGGCGCTGTCGCCGGCCGACGCCAGGGTGGTCACGGGCGCGCGGCCCGGCGTGGGCACCAGCGGGATCTCCCACCAGCGCGCCGAGAGGGCGTCGTAGGTGGCGACCCGGCCGAGCATCGTGGTGCCGATCCCGGTGACCAGCTTGACGGCCTCGACCGCCATGGCGGTGCCCAGCAGCCCCGGCAGCACGCCGAGCACCCCGGCCTCGGCGCAGCTGGGCACCGTGCCCGGCGCCGGGGGCACGGGGTAGAGGTCGCGGTAGGTGGGCCCGTGCGCGCCCCAGAACACCGAGTACTGGCCGTCGAAGCGCAGGATCGAGCCCCACACGTGCGGGACACCGGCCAGCTCGCACGCGTCGGAGACGAGGTAGCGGGTCTCGAAGTTGTCCGTGCCGTCCAGGACGAGGTCGTACCCGGCGAGGACCTCCTCCGCACTCTCCGCGGTGAGCCGCTCGCGGTGCTCCACGACGCGCACCAGCGGGTTGAGGTCGGCGATCCGCGCGGCGGCCGAGGCGGTCTTGGGCGCCCCGAGGGTCCCCTCGCCGTGGATCACCTGGCGCTGCAGGTTGGAGGCGTCCACGTCGTCGTCGTCGACGACACCGAGGGTCCCGACGCCCGCGGCGGCGAGGTAGAGCAGGGCCGGGGAGCCGAGGCCGCCCGCGCCCACGCACAGCACCCGGGCGTTCTTGAGCCGCCGCTGGCCCTCCTCGCCGATCTCGGGGACGGTCAGGTGGCGGGCGTAGCGGCGCAGCTCGGCGTCGGTGAGCTCCGCGGCTGGCTCGACGAGCGGGGAGAGGTCCACGGCGCTCAGGCGTCCAGTCCGACCCACTCGGTGGAGCCGTCCGCGAACCGCTGCTCCTTCCAGATGGGCACCTCGGTCTTGATCCGGTCCACGAGCGCGTCGCAGGCGGCGAAGGCGAGCTTGCGGTGGGCGGCGGCCACCGCGGCCTCCAGGGCGGAGTCCCCCACGCGCAGGTGGCCGACCCGGTGGGCGGCCCAGATCCGCACCCCGGGGAACTCCTCGGCGACCCGGCGGGCCACGTCCTGGACGGCCCGGTCCGCGCCGGGGTGGCAGGTGTAGTCGAGGCTGGTGACGGGGCGGCCGCCGTCGTGGTCGCGGATGACACCGCTGAAGGAGACCACGGCGCCGGTGCGCTCGTCCTGCACGGCCTCGACGGCCCGGGCGTGGTCCAGGGGCTCCTCGGTGACGAAGGCGCCGACCACGGCGGTCTCCGCCTGGATCGGTCCGGGTGTGCTCATCGGTCGGTCTCCTCGTGCGGTCGGGGGTCGTGGCGGGGGCCGTCGTGCCCGCGGTCGCGGTGGCCCTCGAGCTGGTCGCAGACGTGGTCGAGGATCGGCTCGAGGACCTTCAGCCCGTCCCAGACCCCGCCGGTGGAGCCGGGGAGGTTGACCACGAAGGTGGCGCCGCTGACCCCGGCGTGCCCGCGGCTGAGCACCGCCAGGGGGGTGGTCCTCCGGCCCTCCGCCCACAGTGCCTCCATGATGCCGGGCAGCTCGCGGTCGAGGAAGGGCCGGGTCATCTCGGGGGTGAGGTCGTCCGGGCCGAGGCCGGTCCCGCCGCTGGTGACGACCACCCGGGGGCGGTCCGCGGGGGCCCGGGTCACGAGCAGCCGCTCCAGCTCGGCGCGCACGTCCTCGCCGTCGGCCACCACGAACGGACCTTCGACCTCGAAGCCGTGGGAGCCGAACCAGTCGGCGGCGATCCGCCCGCTCCGGTCCTGGTAGACCCCGGCGGCGGCGCGGGTGGAGGCGACGATGACGGCGGCGCTCCTCATGCGGCGTCCCCGTCGGTCCGCGCCCAGTCCCCGGACTTGCCGCCGGACTTCGCGAGCACCCTGACCCGGTCGATCTCGGCCAGCTTGTCCACGGCCTTGATCATGTCGTAGAGGGTCAGGGCGGCCACCGAGGCCGCGGTCAGCGCCTCCATCTCCACGCCGGTCACCCCGCGCGTGCGCACCGTCGCGGTGATCCGCACGCCGTCCGCCAGCCGCTCGAAGTCCACGGTCACCTTGCTGATCGGCAGCGGGTGGCACAGCGGGACGAGCTCCGGGGTCCGCTTGGCCGCCATGATGCCGGCCACCCGGGCCACCGGCAGGGCGTCCCCCTTGGGGAGGTCCGCGGCGAAGACCTGCTCGACGACGTCGGGGCGGGTGCGCAGCGTGGCCGTCGCGGTGGCCTCGCGGGTGGTCACGGCCTTGTCGGAGACGTCCACCATGTGCGCGGACCCGTCCGCCCGGACGTGCGTGAGGCTCTGCTGCTGCTCGGTCATGTCGGTTCGGTCCCCTTCGGCTCTCCCGGATGGTGCGTCCCTCCCATTCTGGCCCACCCCCGCGCCGCGCACCGCCGCGTCATGTCTGGTCCCGTGCCGGGGCGCGGTGCTAGCTTGACGGAACGCGACCAGAGTGCCGTCGACGCCGCCGGCACTCGGAAGGAGCCACCGTGCTGTCAGACACCTCGTACCCCGTCGTCAAGGCCACGCTGCCCGTGGTCGGGGAGAACATCCAGGAGATCGCCCGGCGCTTCTACGCGCACATGTTCGGCGAGCACCCCGAGCTGCTGGACGGGCTGTTCAACCGCGGCAACCAGGCGGACGGCCGGCAGCAGCAGGCGCTGGCCGGGTCCGTGGCCGCCTTCGCCGGCTACCTGGTGAACAAGCCGACCGAGCTCCCGGACCACCTGCTGTCCCGCATCGCGCACAAGCACGTGTCCCTGGGGCTGCACCCGGACCAGTACCAGATCGTGCACGACAACCTCATGTGGGCCATCGTGGACGTCCTGGGCGACGCCGTGACCCCGGAGGTCGCCGCGGCCTGGGACGAGGTCTACTGGCTGATGGCCAACGTGCTCATCAACCAGGAGCGCGGCCTCTACGAGGCGGTCCGGCTCTCCCCCGAGACCGTCTGGCGGACCTGGCGGGTGGTCGAGAAGATCCCGGAGACCGAGGACGTCACGACCTTCGTGGTGGAGCGCGTCGACGAGCGGGAGGTGAAGCGGTCCCTGCCCGGCCAGTACGTGACCCTCAGGATGGAGATGCCCGACGGCGTGCTGCAGCCCCGGCAGTACAGCCTGACCCGCGCCGACGACGGACAGCACCGGCGCTTCGCGGTGAAGCGGGTGCGCGGCAACGGCACGCCGGCCGGCGAGATGTCCACCCTCCTGCACGAGACGGTGCAGGTGGGGGACGAGGTGGTGCTCTCGGTGCCCTCCGGCGACGTGGTCCTGGAGTACTCGGACCGGCCGCTGGTGCTGGCCAGCGCGGGCATCGGCGTCACGCCGATGGCGGGCATGCTCTCGCACCTGGTGAAGGACGGCTCCCAGCGCACCGTGCAGTTCCTGCACGCGGACGCCTCCCCGGAGACGTTCGCGCTGCGCGGGCAGATCGAGGAGGACCTCGCCGCCCTGGAGGACGGCTCCCTGAAGGCCTGGTTCGAGCAGCCGCGGGCGGCCGGCGAGCGCGCCGAGAACGAGTACGAGGGGTTCATGGACCTGCGCGCCGTGGAGCTGCCGCACGACGCGCAGTACTACCTGTGCGGGCCGCTCCCCTTCATGCAGGCCGTGCGCAGCGCGCTCGTCGCCCGCGGTGTCCCGCCCCGGGACATCCAGTACGAGGTGTTCGGCCCGGACCTCTGGCTCGCCGACTTCGAGTGACCGGCCGTGCAGGCCCCGGGAGAACGACCGGGGCAGGACCAGGACACGGCCCGAGGGCCGGACGACGACGACGGAGGACACGATGACGGACACGCACGGCAACCACGTGGAGGAGCTGGCGGTCAACAGCTGCTGGGACCTGCTCCGGGACGCGGGCGTCGGCCGCCTCGCCGTGTGGGTGGAGGACCACCCGGACATCTTCCCGATCAACTTCGTGGTGGACCACGGGACCCTCGTCTTCCGCTCGGCCGAGGGGACGAAGGTCGCCGGTGCCCTCACCGACGTCCCCGTGGCGGTGGAGATCGACGGGTACGACGAGCCCGCCGGGAAGGCGTGGAGCGTGGTGGTCAAGGGCCGCGCCGAGCGCATCCAGCAGGTCCAGGAGCTCACGGACACCCTCGACCTCCCGCTGTTCCCGTGGCAGGCGGGGCGCAAGGGCATCTTCGTCCGGGTCGTGCCGTCCCTCGTGACCGGCCGCCGGTTCCCGGTCGCGGACCCGGAGGTGTGGCGCACCCCGCTGTCGGGGGTGCGGCGCTCCCCCGACGAGTGAGCCTGCGCCGGGACGTGCTCCTCCGCCGGGCCGCCCCGCTCCCGAGCTGACCGCCGGCTGCGGTCCGGGCCGCGCGTCCGGCGCCCGGACGGCGGTCAGGTCCGGGCCCGCTCGTCGTCCTTGCCCCCGTTGCGCACGGTGAAGGTGAGCACCAGGGCGGCCACCGCGAACACGGCCAGCAGGGTCAGCCCCACGAAGTAGCTGTTGTTCTCGGCGTCGTAGGTGGCGCCCATCACGAGCGGCGGGAAGTAGCCGCCCAGGCCGCCGGCGGCCGCGATGATTCCGCCGATCGTGCCCACGTCCTTCGCCGGGGCGGCGCGTCCCACCCACCCGAACACGCCGCCGGTGCCCAGGCCGAGGAACACCGCCATGGCCAGGAACGTGGCGCCGTAGGCCACCTCCTGGATCGGCTGCAGCGCCACGACCATCGCGAGGACCGCCGTGCCGACGAGCGAGGTGATCGTGACGATCTTCGGGCCGAGGCGGTCGGCGAGGATCCCGCCGACCGGGCGGGCGACCACCGCGGCGAGGGCGAAGCCGGCGGTGCGGGTCCCGGCCGCGGTGGCGTCGAAGCCGTAGACGGTGTTCAGGTAGGTGGGCAGGTAGTTGGAGAACGCCACGAACGCGCCGAAGACCACGCCGTAGAGGAAGCACAGCTGCCAGGTCACCCGCAGGGTGAAGGCGTGCCTGATCCGGGGCAGCACCGGCTGCGGCACGGCGCCGGCGCGGACCGGGGACTCGCGCAGCCCGAGCCAGCAGACCACGGCCATGGCCGCGACGATCGCGGCGATGACCGCGTGGGCGCCCAGGTACCCGATGCCCGCGACCAGGCGCGGGGTGACGAACGCGGAGACCGCGGTGCCGGCCATGCCCGCGCCGAACACGCCGGTGGCGAAGCCCTTGCGGTGAGACTCGTACCACGCGGAGCAGAACGGGATGCCGATGGCGAAGACCGTGCCGGCGATGCCGAGGAAGAACGCGACGACCAGCAGGAGCCCGAAGCTGCCCAGCTGGCCCACGAGGGCGGTGAGCAGCACCAGCGGGGCGGTCAGGGCGAGGATCGCCGTGAACATCACCCGCCCGCCGAGGCGGTCCGTCAGGGCGCCGACGGGCACCCGGGCGATGGAGCCGACGAAGATCGGCATCGCCACGAGCAGCGCGGTCTGCGAGGAGCTGAGCTCCATCTGCTCCGCGTAGCGCCTGGACAGCGGGCCCACGATGGTCCAGGCCCAGAAGCCCGCGGTGGACGCCAGCGTGGCGAGGAGCAGGTTCCGCAGCTGGCCGGAGCGCAGGTCCGGGGCCGCGGTGCCCGGGGAGGCGGCGGACGACGACGAAGATGACATGGCGGTCCTCGCAGATGGGGCTGGTCAGCGGCGGGTGCCGGCGCGGTTGCGGTGGGCGCTCCTGTCCCGGTCCTGGGTCCCGACGGGGTCCCAGCCGCGGCGCACCGGCACGGACCCGGTGGACCGGTGGTCCCGGGAGCGGTAGACGATGTACGGCCGGAACAGGTAGTGCACGGGGGCGGTGAACGCGTGCACCAGGCGGGTGAACGGCCAGACGGCGAAGAGCCCCATGGCCCACAGGGCGTGCACCTTGAAGGAGATCCCGGCGGCCGTCATCGCGGCGACGTCCGGCTGCAGGATCCAGATCGAGCGGAACCACGGGGAGACCGTCTGGCGGTAGTCGGGCACGGAGTGGTCGAACACCGAGATGAGGGTGGTGCCCAGCCCCGTGAGCAGCGCGGCCACGAGCATGACGTACATGAACTTGTCGTTCTTGGTGGTCGCCATGAACACGGGTCCGGTGGTGCGCCGGCGCCAGATGAGCATGATGATCCCGAGCAGCGTGCCCACGCCGGCCACGAGCCCGATGCTCAGGGCCAGGAAGTGGTACATCCCCTCGGTGACCCCCACGGCCTCGGTCCAGGTCTTCGGGATGATCAGACCCATGACGTGGCCCGCGAGCACGGCGAGGATGCCGAAGTGGAACAGCGGGGAGGCGATGCGCAGGATGCGGGACTCGTAGAGCTGCGAGGACCGGGTGGTCCACCCGAACTGGTCGTACCGGTACCGCCAGACGGTGCCGCCGATCACGACCGCCAGCACGACGTAGGGCAGCACGCCCCAGAGCAGGATGTCGCCGACCCCCACGGAGGCGGCGGCCGGGGCCGCCGCCTCGAGGGGGAGGGAGGTCCCGGGCGCGAGCAGGCTCGCGGCGGTGGCGGTCATGCGCTGTTCCTTTCGGTGACGGGCAGCAGCCGGGGGTCGTACGGGTCGAGGCCCACGGACTCCGTGGGCGGACCGTAGCCGGCCATCCGCAGGGCGGCGTCCCGGTCCTCCGGGGAGACCCCGGGCAGGGTGGAGCACACGAGGGCGACGACGCCGTGGTACGGCAGGCCGTCGTCGCGCAGCGCCAGCCGCAGCAGCTCGAGGGACGGCCGGTAGCGCTGGAGCAGCTCGTAGCCGTCCTCAGGGGAGACCTTCGCGGCGAACTCGAGCACGAGCGGCAGGTAGTCCGGCAGCTCGGCCCCGTCCAGCTGCGCGCCGTGGGAGCGGTAGACCTCCTTGAAGGCGGCGAGCGCCTCGCCCCGCCGCCGGGTGTCCCCGTCGGTCCAGTAGGTCAGGTGCAGGCTGTGCCGCCGGGAGAGGTCGAACTCCTGGACGTAGTCGGCCTGCACCTGGTCGAGCGGGCGGGCGCGCAGCCAGTCGAGGAGGTCCTCGGGCACGGGCGCGCCCACCTCCTCGAGGGCTTCCCGCAGGACGGGCAGCATGACCAGGAGCTCGTGGTCGGGATAGCCGAGCAGCACGGCGGCGGCCTGCCGGGCCACCGCGCTGCGCCGCGGGTGCCGGTCCGTGCAGCGCCCGGGGTCGAGAGTTCCCCTGCCGGCCTTGCCCAGCAGCCTCTCCAGCAGGCTCACGGCCGGTCCCCGTCCTCGGAGCGCGGCGGGAACAGCCCCGCGGGCGCCCCTCGGCCGTCCCAGTTGAGCAGGTTCACGCGCCCGGCCATCTGCTGCTCCGAGGTGGCGGACTCGCCGGTCTGTCGCGCCCGCAGGGCGTTGAAGTTCTCCACGGCCACGGGCGTGGGGCGCCCGGAGGCCTCGCCGAAGACGCCGGTCTGGCCCATCCCGGGCCCTCCGTCCACGTCGAGGGAGCAGCCGATCTCCTCGAGGTTGTGGGCGTCCTCCAGATGGGCGGAGGGGATGACGTAGCGCTCGTCGTACTTGGCGATGGCCATGAGCCGGTACATCTTCTGGATCTCGGAGCCGGTCATCCCGACGCCCTCGGCGATCGACTCGTCCGGGGCGTCCCCGAGGGCGATGTCCCGCATGTAGGAGCGCATGGCCGCGAGCTTGCGCAGCACGTCCGTGACGATCTGCGTGTCCCCGGCCGTGAACAGCTCGGCGAGGTACTCCACCGGGATGCGCAGCGAGTCGATGGCGCCGAACAGGTTGCCCGCGTCCTCGCCGTCGTGCCCCTGGTCCTTGAGCAGGTCCACCACCGGGGACAGCGGCGGGACGTACCAGACCATCGGCATCGTCCGGTACTCCGGGTGCAGCGGCAGCGCCACCCGCAGCTCCTTGGCCAGGGTGTAGACGGGGGACCGGCGCGCGGCGTCGAGCCAGTCCTCCGGGACGCCCTCGGCGCGGGCCGCGGCGACCACCCCCGGGTCGTGCGGGTCGAGCATCAGGTCCAGCTGGGCCTCGTAGAGGTCCCGCTCGTCCGGGGTCGCGGCGGCCTCGGTGACCCGGTCCGCGTCGTACAGGAAGATGCCGATGTAGCGCAGCCGGCCGACGCACGTCTCCGCGCAGACCGTGGGGATGCCCACCTCGATCCGGGGATAGCAGAACGTGCACTTCTCGGCCTTGCCGGACTTGTGGTTGTAGTAGATCTTCTTGTACGGGCAGCCGGTGACGCACTGCCGCCAGCCGCGGCAGCGGTCCTGGTCCACCAGCACGATCCCGTCCTCGGTGCGCTTGTAGATCGCGCCGGAGGGACAGGAGGCCATGCAGGACGGGTTCAGGCAGTGCTCGCAGATGCGCGGGAGGTAGAACGCGAACGTCTGCTCGAACTCGAACTTGATCCTGTCCTCGGACTCGCGGCGCACCTTCTCCACGATCGGGTCCAGGTGGCCGGCCTCGGTGACGCCGCCGAGGTTGTCGTCCCAGTTGGCGGACCACTCGATCTTGGTGTCCTTCCCCGTGATCAGGGACTTGGGGCGGGCCACGGGGAAGTCGGTGCCGGCGGGGGCGTTGGTGAGGGTCTCGTAGTCGTAGGTCCACGGCTCGTAGTAGTCGTCGAGCTCCGGCTGGACGGGGCTGGCGAACAGGCCCGCGAGCTTCGCCCAGCGCCCGCCCGACTTCAGCTTGAGGTTGCCGCGGCGGTTGAGCTCCCACCCACCCTTCCACTTCTCCTGGTCCTCGTACCGGCGGGGATAGCCCTGCCCGGGACGGGTCTCCACGTTGTTGAACCACACGTACTCCGTGCCGGCGCGGTTCGTCCACGCCTGCTTGCACGTCACCGAACAGGTGTGGCACCCGATGCACTTGTCGAGGGCCATCACCATGGCGACCTGGGCCATGACTCGCATCAGTACTGGACCTCCTGGGAGCGCTTGCGGACCACGGAGACGATGTCGCGCTGGTTGCCGGTGGGCCCGAGGTAGTTGAAGGCCCAGGACAGCTGCGCGTAGCCGCCGATCATGTGGGTGGGTTTGACGAGGATGCGCGTGACCGAGTTGTGGATCCCGCCGCGGCGGCCGGTCGCCTCGGACTTCGGCACGTCGATGGTGCGCTCCTGGGCGTGGTGGACGTAGACGACGCCGGCGGGCATGCGGTGGCTCACGATGGCCCGGCCCACGTAGACGCCGTTGGTGTTGACGCACTCGACCCACTCGTTGTCGGAGACCTCGATCAGTGCGGCGTCCTGGGGGCTCATCCACACCGTGGTGCCCCCGCGGGAGAGGGAGAGCATGAACAGGTTGTCCTGGTACTCCGAGTGGATCGACCACTTGTTGTGCGGCGTCAGGTACCGCACGGCGATGGACAGCTCCCCCCGCTCCCCCAGCTGCGGCTCGCCGAAGAGCCGGTGCATGTCCAGGGGCGGGCGGTAGATCGGCAGGGTCTCGCCCATGTCCTTCATCCAGTCGTGGTCCAGGAAGAAGTGCATCCGCCCGGTGAGGGTGTGGAAGGGCTTGAGCCGTTCGATGTTGACCGTGAACGGGGCGTAGCGCCGTCCCCCGGTCTCGGAGCCGGACCACTCCGGGGACGTGATCACCGGGACCGGGGCGGCCTGGGTGTCGGCGAAGCTGATCCGCTTCTCCTCGGAGCCGCGGGCGAGGTCCGCGAGCTCCACCCCCGTGCGCTTCTCGAGGGTCTCGAAGCCCTGCACGGCCAGCTCCCCGTTGGTGGTCCCGGAGAAGAGCAGGATCGCCTCCGCCATCCGCGCGTCGGTGTCCACGGCCGGGCGGCCCGCCGCGGCCCCGGAGTCGAAGACCCCGTGCAGGCGCGCCAGCTGGTCCACCTGGTGGGAGACGTCGTAGGTGATGTGCTTCGTGGTGAAGCCCAGCCGCTCGGCCAGGGGCCCCACCGCCGAGAACTTCTCCCCGATCGCGGTGTAGTCCCGCTCCACGACCGCGAGGTTGGGCAGGTTCTTCCCGGGCACGGCCGGCAGGTCGGTGTGCTTCCAGTCGGGCGCGTGCCCGCCGGGCTGGGCGATCTCCCCCGGGGTGTCGTGGGTGAGCGCGGTGGCCACCAGGTCCTTGCGCACCCCCAGGTGGGTCCGCGCCTGGCGGGAGAACTCCTCGGCGAGCAGCCGGAACAGCTCGTAGTCGGTCTTGGCCTCCCACGGCGGGTCGATCGCCGGGGTGAACGCGTGCACGTACGGGTGCATGTCCGTGGAGGACAGGTCGTGCTTCTCGTACCAGGTGGCGGCGGGGAGGACGACGTCGGAGAGCAGGGTGGAGCTCGTCATCCGGAAGTCCGCGGAGACCAGCAGGTCGAGCTTGCCCTCGGGCGCCTGCTCGTGCCAGGTGACGTCCCGCGGCCGGGACGCGGAGTGGTCCTGCCCCATGACGTTGTGGTGCGTGCCGAGGAGGTGCCGGAGGAAGTACTCCTCGCCCTTCGCGGAGGACCCCAGCAGGTTGGAGCGCCACAGCACCAGGGTGCGGGCCCAGTTCTCGGGGGCGTCGACGTCCTCGACGGCGAAGCGCAGCTGCCCCGACTTCAGCCGGTCCGCGACCCACCGGGCCTCGTCGGGGGCCTCCCCCCGGGCCACGCCCTCGACGGCGAGGTCCGCGACGTCGAGGGAGTTGCGGTCGAACTGCGGGTAGAACGGCATCCAGCCCATCCGGGTGGACTTCGCGACCACGTCCGCGGTGTGCATGCCCTTCAGGTGGCCCTCCGCCAGGGGCGACTGGAGGGAGTCGGACGAGTAGCCGTCGGAGCGCCACTGGTCGGTGTGCATGTACCAGAACGCGGTGCCGATCATGAAGCGCGGCGGGCGGGTCCAGTCGGTGGCCGCGGCCATCGCGGCCCAGCCCGTGATGGGGCGGGCCTTCTCCTGGCCCACGTAGTGCGCCCACCCGCCGCCGTTGCGGCCCTGGCACCCGCACAGCATGAGCATCGCGAGGATCGCCCGGTAGGTGACGTCCCCGTGGTACCACTGGCAGATGCCGGCCCCCAGGATGATCATCGACCGGCCGCCGGACTTCTCCGCGTTGGCCGCGAACTCGCGGGCGGTGCGGATCACGGCCCGGGCCGGGACCGAGGTGATCTCCTCCTGCCACGCCGGGGTGTAGGGGGTCGCGACGTCGTCGAGCCCGGCCGCCCAGTCCCCCGGCAGGCCCTCGCGGCCCACGCCGTACTGGGCGAGCATGAGGTCGAAGACCGTGGTGACCGTCCGTCCGGCGACCTCGGTGACGGGCACGCCGCGGCGCAGCACCGAGCCCTCCCCCGTGGCGTCGGTGAAGGCGGGCAGGTGCACCGCGCTCACCGAGCCCTCGTAGGAGGAGGCGTCCGCGAGCGAGAGCGCCGGGCGCACGCCCTGCAGGTCGAGGTTCCACTTCCCCTCGTCCTGCTCGTTGTAGCGGAAGCCCATGGACCCGTTCGGGACCACGGGCGTGCCGGCGTCGCGGTCGATCAGCACGGTCTTGAACGCCGCGTCGGAGGCCGTCGCCTCGCCCCCGCCCAGGTCCGCGGCGGTGACGAACTTGCCGGGCACCACGGTGCCGTCTGGGCGCTCGTCGAGGGTGACGAGCATGGGCAGGTCGGTGTACTGCAGGACGTAGTCCTCGAAGAACGGCACCCGCCGCTCCACGAAGTTCTCCCGCAGGATCACGTGGCCCATCGCCATGGCGAGCGCGGCGTCCGTGCCGGCCTGGGCCGGCAGCCACTCGTCGGCGAACTTCGTGTTGTCCGCGTAGTCGGGGCTGACCGAGACGACCTTCGTGCCGCGGTAGCGGGCCTCCACCATCCAGTGCGCGTCCGGGGTGCGCGTGACCGGGACGTTCGAGCCCCACATCATGAGGTAGGTGGCGTCCCACCAGTCGCCGGACTCCGGGACGTCGGTCTGGTCTCCGAAGACCTGGGGGCTGGCCACGGGCAGGTCCGCGTACCAGTCGTAGAAGCTGTTCATCACACCGCCGATGAGGTTGATGAACCGGGCCCCCGCGGCGTGGGAGACCATGGACATCGCGGGGATCGGGGAGAAGCCGGTGCACCGGTCGGGGCCGTAGGTCTTCACGGTGTGCACGTGGGCGGCGGCGGTCATCTCGAGGGCCTCCTGCCAGCTCGAGCGCACCAGGCCGCCCTTGCCGCGGGCCTGCTGGAAGGCCCGGCGCTTCTCCGGGTCGCCGACCACCGCCTGCCACGCCAGCACGGGGTCCCCGCCCACCTGTTCCTTGGCCGCGCGGTACATCTCCAGCAGCACCCCGCGGACGTACGGGTAGCGGACCCGGGTGGGCGAGTAGGTGTACCAGGAGAAGGCGGCGCCACGGGGACAGCCGCGGGGCTCGTACTCCGGGCGGTCCGGGCCCACCGAGGGGTAGTCGGTCTCCTGCGCCTCCCAGGTGATGATCCCGTCCTTGACGTAGACCTTCCAGGAGCACGAGCCCGTGCAGTTCACCCCGTGCGTGGAGCGGACCACCTTGTCGTGGCTCCACCGGTTCCGGTAGAACGCGTCACCGGCCCGCCCGCCCTCGCGGTAGACCGCGCGGCCGTCCGGGGACTCCTCCCAGCGGGTGAAGAACTTCCCGAGCTTGAGCAGGGCGTGGGACGCGGGGCCATCGGTGCCCGGCGGAACGGAGCTGGCAACCATGGTGCCAACCTATCGAATTCGGCATTCTGAATTAGGATTTTCTTGTGGACCAATGAACGGCAATTCGGTGGAAAAGAATTCATGACACATCAATTTCAGAATTCATTTTCCGTCAAGAATTCCGGCACCCTTGTTTTTCTCGGCGGAAAGGGGATGACCGAGCCCCGGCTCTCGCGCGGACGGGCGCCGGCCGGGACTAGCCTGGCCGGATGGACCGACCGACCCTCCGCCCTCCCGGTGACCTCCGCCCCGGCGTGCGCCTCGACGTGCGCGACGACGGGCCCCCGGACGGGGAGCCCGTCCTGCTGCTGCACGGCTTCCCCCAGGACGGCACGAGCTGGTCCGGGGTCGCGCCCGTGCTGCGGCGCGCCGGCCTGCGCACGCTGGTGCCCGATCAGCGCGGCTACTCCCCCGGCGCCAGGCCCCGGGGTCGCCGCGCCTACCGGCTCGAGCTGCTCGTCCAGGACGCCGTGGCGCTGCTGGACGCCGCCGGGCTGGAGCGCGCCCACGTCGTCGGCCACGACTGGGGCGGGATCGTGGCGTGGACCCTCGCGGCCCACCGGCCGGAGCGGACGGCGTCCCTGACGGTGGCCTCGGTCCCGCACCCCCGGGCGCTCGCCCGCTCCCTGACCCGCTCGCCGCAGGCGCTGCGCTCGGCCTACGTCGGGGCCTTCCAGCTGCCCCGGCTCCCGGAGGCGCTGCTCGGTCCGCGCCTCGAGCAGCTCCTGCGCCGCTCCGGCCTGCCCGCGGCGGAGGCCGCCCGCTACGCGGCCCGGATGAGGGAGCCCGGCGCGCTCACCGGCGCCCTGAACTGGTACCGCGCCCTGCCGCTGTCCCGGCTGCGCACCGGACCGGTGGACGTGCCGACCACGTACGCGTGGGGCGCCCGGGACCCCGCCCTGGGCCGGCGGGCCGCGGAGCTCACGGCCGAGCACGTGCGGGGGCCCTACCGGTTCGTGGAGCTGGACGCCGGCCACTGGCTGCCGGAGACCCGTGCCGAGGAGCTGGCGGGACTGGTGCTCGAGCGCGTCGGCGGGACCGCGAACACCCCGTAGCGGCTCAGCCCCGCGGGGAGGGTCCCTCGGACGGCGCGTCCTCGCGCCGGCGCCGGGGGGTCCCCGCGATGCGCAGCGCGGCCTGGACCGCCAGCAGCGCGAACGCCGCGTAGTAGATCCCCACGGAGGGGTAGAGCTGGGGAACGGTGCCGTTCCAGCCCACCAGGGTGAGCACGAACAGGATGCCGCCGAGCACGAGCAGCCCGAGGTGCGCGGTGCCGAAGGCGCCCCGCTCGCCGCGCCGGGCGAGGAAGAGCGCCAGGACGGCGAAGAAGATCGGGAAGAGCATCTGGCCCACCACGGTGATGCCGTTCTGGTGGTACTCGTAGCGGCCGAGCGCCTGGATCACGGCGGTGGCGGCGAGGAGCAGCGGGGCGAGCAGGGACGTCATGGGGACCTGTTCTGTGCGATCGTCCGGGCGGGGGCGCGGACCAGTCTAGCGAGCGGCGGGGACACCGCCGCGGCGCCCCGGGCCCGGCCGGAGCCGCCCCGGCGGTGGTGGGGTCCTGCGGTGGTGCGGCCCTGCGGTCCCGCGGGCCGGGCGCGCACCGGGTCAGTCGAGCAGCAGCAGCTCCACCGGGGTCCCCGCCGGCAGCTCGGTCCCGCCCGCCGGCACGAGCGCGAGGGCGTTGGCCCGGGCCGCGGCGGCCAGCAGGTGGGAGCCGGGCCCGCCCGCCATCCGCACCGTGGCGCCGTCCCAGACGGCGCGGCGCACCTGGGTCCGCCCGGGCAGCGGCCGGACGGCCTCCGCGAGGGGCCCCGTGCGGCGGGCCCGCGGCGCCGGGGCGCCCACGGTCCCGGTCAGGGCGGGGCGGAGGAACATCTCGAAGGACACGAGGGTGCTGACGGGGTTGCCGGGCAGGCAGACGAAGGGAACGCCGCCCGGTGCCGCGAGGCCCTGCGGCCCCCCGGGCTGCATGGCGACGTGCACGAACTCGCCGTGGGGCGCGAGCACCTGCCGGACGACCTCGTAGGCGCCCTCGCTGACCCCGCCGGAGGAGACGAAGAAGTCGGGCCTCCGCGCGGTGTCCTCCGCCAGGCGTGCCGCGAAGGCGCCGGCGTCGTCGGAGAGCAGGTGGGCGCCGACCACCTCCACGCCCGCCTCCGCGAGCTGGGCGCGCAGGATCGCCGCGTTCGCGTCGAAGATCTGGGCCGGGCCGCGCGCGGCGCCGGGCGCCACGACCTCGTCGCCCGTCGTGTAGAGCACGGCCCGGGGGCGGGCGCGCACGGTCAGCTCCGCGCACCCCAGCGCGGCCGCGAGCCCGATCCGGGCGGGGGTGAGCCGCTGCCCCGCGACCAGCGCCGTGTCCCCGGCGACGACGTCCTCGCCCGCGCGGCGGACGAACCTCCCGGCCGGCTGGCCCGCCGGGAGCCGGAGGTGCGTCCCGGGTGCCGGGAAGCCCCCCGGCAGCGACTCCTCGACGGGCACCACGGCGTCCGCGCCGGGCGGCAGGGGCGCGCCGGTCATGACAGGGGCCGCCTCCCCGGGGCCGAGCGGGCCGGGGACGTGGCCGGCGGGCACGGGGGCGACGACGACGAACGGGGTGCGCCCGTCCTCCCCGGGCGCCGTCCGGCTGTCGGCGGCACGGATCGCGAAACCGTCCATCTGGGAGTTGTCGAAGGGCTGCAGGCTCAGGGGCGCCACGAGGTCCTCGGCCAGGACCCGGCCCGCCGCGGCCGCCAGCGGCACGGTCTCCGTCCGGACGCGGAGACCCCGCAGGGCCTCCGTGACCGCGCGGCGGTGCTCGTCGACGCTGCGGACCGGGTGCTGCGCGTGCCTGCTCATTCCTCCAGCGTAGGTGCCGGGGCGCGCCCGTCCTGGCAGGATCGGGGCCATGACGCAACGGGATGTGGAGCACACGCCGGACGGCCGGTGGATCGTGGTGGACGGCCGGCGGTGGCGCCGCCAGGATCCCGGGCTGCCCGAGGACGTCGCGGCCCGGCTGACGTCCCACCTGGGCCGGGCCCGGGCGGCCGTCCGCACGGTGCGGCGGGACGGCACGGAGGAGGAGCTGCGGGCCGTGCGGGACCGGGTGGGGATCGCCAAGCTGGGCCTCGGTGAGCGCGGCACGCCGTGGTGGGAGCAGTCGCCCGCCGAGCAGGAGGCCCGGTGGACGGATGCTCTCGCGCGGCTGGACGAGCAGGCCCCGCCGGAGCCGGCGTGACGCCGTACGGCGCCCGGGGCGTTCTCGGCGTGCTGGGGACTGATTACACTGGGCGGACCATCCCGGCACGCCGAGCACCGTGCGGGCCGGGGACGACCACCGAGGCGGTGACATGAGCGTTTCCCTGGGACTGCCGCGGCTCCGCGATGCGGGTCCGGGCCCGAGCGGTGCACCGCGGGAGGCGGGGCTCGTGGACCGCCACGGCCGCCGCGCCACCGACCTGCGCCTGTCGGTGATCGACAAGTGCAACCTGCGCTGCACCTACTGCATGCCCGCCGGCGGCCTGCCCTGGCTGCCCGCCGCCCAGCTGATGACCCCCGCCGAGATCACCCGCATCGTGCGCGTGGGCGTCGAGCAGCTCGGGGTCACCGAGCTGCGCCTGACCGGCGGGGAGCCCCTGGTGCGGGCCGACCTCGAGGAGATCGTGGCCGGGGTGCGGA